>JARROL010000407.1:0-1814 GCA_037383965.1 Desulfobacterales bacterium
CACATCAATTCGAAGCCAGTTGTCGATCGCTTCTGATCGGCAGCCTCCCGTTAGAGGATCATGGAGCGGCCAGTGAACTCGTATTCCGGTACACGCCGGAAATACCGTTGTGGGTGCAGTTGCCGGTTCATGCCCACGAAGGCATGCTGCAACAGTTTCTTCCGGGTCTTCCGGGCCTTCGCTCCGCCGCCGACCGTACCTACGTCGACACATCGGCACCGGATTTCGACAATGAGGTGCTGGCATTTTACGAGGAATTCGTGGCGGTGACCGAGGGAGGTGCGGACATCGACCATACCCGCTTTGCCCTTGGGGCAGACGTCGCCCCCGGAATTGCGGTCCTGATGGAGCAGCTGGCCGACCGGCCTGAGGCGCCGGTTGCCGTCAAGGGACAGGTGACCGGTCCGTTTACATTCTGTACCGGTGTCCACGACGAAACACGCCAGGCCATATTCTACAACCTCCAGCTACGGGATGCGGCCGCAAAATTATTGGCCCTCAAGGCTGTATGGCAGGTCCGTCGCTTGGCTCACCTCGGGCGACCGGTTATCATATTTTTCGATGAGCCGGCCCTGGCCGGATTCGGCACATCCGAGTTCATCAGCGTTTCCAGGGAAGACGTTTCCGCCTGCCTGGCCGAAGTCATCGAGGCCGTTCATGTGGCCGGCGGCATCGCGGGGGTTCACATCTGTGCAAACACCGACTGGTCCCTGGTTTTGGATTCATCCGCCGATATCGTTAACTTCGATGCGTATGCGTTCTTTGACCGGTTTGTTCTCTACCCCGAGTTGATACGCCGGTTCGTCTCGGACGGGAAAATATTGGCTTGGGGGATCGTTCCCACCGGAAACAGGGACGATGTCGTCAAGGAAACCGCCGATTCTCTGGCGGAGAAATGGTATGCAGAGATCGCGCGCGTCGAGGCGCTGGGGATCGACCGTCGTCGGATCGTTTCACAATCCCTGATCACGCCCAGTTGCGGGGCAGGAACCTTGCCGTTGGAATTGGCGGAGAAGGTGCTGCAGCTCACACGCGAAATTTCGGACCGGGTTCGGGCGAATTCAGGACTCACTGAAACATAGGTGAGAGGTTTTCCGCCCAGGCGAGATTATTTATTCCCAGTTAAAGTTTGACAATCTGAACTTATTCCGTGAGGTTACACATGTATGAAAAAAGAGAATCGGCACATTTTACAGGTGCTACCCGCTATGTTCTCGATGATGAGCTGGCCAGCATCATCAACATTTCCATGGCCCTTGAAATGCCGCTGCTCCTGAAGGGGGAACCGGGCACCGGCAAGACGATGCTGGCCCATGCCATCGCCGAGAGTCTGAAGATGCCCCTGGTCGTACTGAACGTCAAATCCAGCATGAAACTGATCGAGGCACTCTACCAGTACGACACCCTGACGCGGCTCAACGACAGCCGTTTCGGCGACTCCAGCCGGAATGTCAGCAACATAGAAGACTACATCCGCATGGGGAAAATCGGGCAGGCTTTCACCGCTGAAAAACGCACAGTTTTGCTGATCGACGAAATCGACAAGGCTGACACCGATTTTCAGGATGACATGCTCGATGTCCTCGATCAAATGGAGTTCGACATCATCGAAATCGACAAAACCATCAAGGCCCGCGCCCGTCCGGTTATCATCATCACTTCGAACGCCAAGAAAGACCTGTCGGATCCCTTCCTGGGTCGGTGCAACTTTCATCACATTGCCTTTCCGGAGCCCAAAATGATGCGCAACATCATCGCCGTCCACTTTCCGAATCTGGACGCAGAACTGATGGAAAATTCGCTGACGGCATTTT
>JARROL010000407.1:1834-7633 GCA_037383965.1 Desulfobacterales bacterium
GCTGGCCAGCGGTGACATCCCTTATCTGGGGGTGCTCTTCAAAAAAAGTCAGGACCTGCAGCGAACAAACGAACTGCTCCGCAGGAGAAGACTGTTCTAATATGTTCATCGACTTTTTTTACACTCTCAAAAACGTCGGGATTCCAGTCAGCCCGACGTCGTTTCTGACGCTCCATCGAGCGCTTCGGACCGGGCTGGTGAATTCCCTCAACGATTTTTACACCGCGTCACGATCGATCCTGGTCAAGAGCGAGCGCTATTTCGACCTATATGACCAGGCCTTCGCACATCACTTTGAGGGCGCCGAGTTGCCCGATGTCAGCGGTGTCGAACTCGATGATATCGCCCGGGCCATGCTCGACCAATGGTTGAAAGAGCCCCGTGCGCTGGCCGAGGCCCTCGGCATCGATGAATCCGAGTTGAACCGTTTGACACCGGAAGAGCTGATCGAATACTTCAAAAAACGACTCCAGGAGCAGACCGGTGAACACCACGGCGGAAGCCGGTGGATCGGTACCGGCGGAACTTCACCGGTGGGCCATTCGGGTTATCACCCGGGCGGTATGCGCGTGGGTGGCGTTTCGCGCAACAAGTCGGCCGTGAAAGTCGCCTTGGACCGCCGCTACCGCGACTATGCCCTGAGCGGGCCGTTGACGAGACCGATGGTGGGAGAGGCATTAAAGCGCCTGCGCAACCTGGTACCGGTGGGTCCCAAGGATCGGGTCAATATCGATGAAACGCTCTATCAAACAATGAAAAACGGGGGCGAAATCGATATCGTTTTCGAACGCAGCCTGAAGGATCGCCTCAAGGTGATTCTCGCGATCGACAACGGCGGGTACTCGATGGATCCTTACATTTCAGTGGTGCAGACGGTTTTTGATTATGCCCGGTCACAGTTCAAAGACCTCAAAACCTATTTTTTTCACAACACTGTCTACAGCACCCTCTGGGAGGATCCGGCCCGTTTTCGCAAACCGAAACCGATCGCGGAGTTTGCTGCGGCCGATTCACAAACCCGATTGTTCATCGTCGGCGACGCCAGCATGGCGCCTTACGAGCTGATGGTCGCCGATGGGTCGATCCATATTGAGGAAAGAAGCGGAACGCCCAGCATCGAATGCCTCAAATTTTTGGCCAATACCTTTTCGCACGCGGTGTGGCTCAATCCCATGTCGGAAGATATGTGGAATTACACTCAAACAGTCAATACGATCGGAAGAATCTTTCCAATGTTCGAGCTGTCGATCGACGGGCTTGAAAAAGCGGTGCACTACTTGATGGCAAAATGAGAGGCGCCTGGAACAGGGATCAGGCCCAAGGTTCAAGCCATCGACGCGCGGCAAAGGGGCGACGGTTCAGACCTTACAAGGATACAGCTTCAGAAATCTCATTTTTCCCCGGTTATCGCTCCTTCCGGTTCCGCCACGGTTGCCAACACGTCTAAAACCGGTTCGGCATCTGTGCATCGGCGCTGGAAGGACGGCAACTCTCCTTTTTATTTCGTCATGCTTCCAGACCGTACAACCGGCAGGTGTTGTTCCAGATCGTTTCGGCCAGAACGGTCGAATTTTCTTTGCGGACCTCGGCCAGTTTCAGCAGCACGGTGCGGACGAAAGCCGGCTCGTTGCGGCGGGTGTGGTTTTTTTCGGGTGCCGGGGTGAGATAAGGGGCATCGGTTTCGACCAGGAGCCGCTCGGCCGGTATGATGGTGACCATGTCGCGCAGGGCCGCCCCGCGCTGTTTCATGGTCAAGATACCGGTGATGCCCACGTACAGTCCGAAGTCCAGGTAGCGAACGAGGTCCTCATGGCTGCCGCTGAAGCAATGGATCACGCCCCTTAGACCGGCATCGGCATGGGCACGCAGCAGTTCGATAAACCGGCCGTTGCTGTCCCGCTCGTGAAATATCAGGGCCAAATTCATTTCGCGGGCCACATCGAGTTGGCGGACGAACCAACGCTCCTGGTCTGCTTGCGGCGAGTACATGCGGTTGAAGTCGAGGCCGATTTCACCCCATGCTCGCACTCCGTCGGCGAGCGCCAGTTCACGCAAACCGGAAATGACCGAATCGGTGCAATCCCGGGCATCGTGAGGGTGCACTCCGACCGATGCACAGCAACCCTTAATTTCAGCGGCCAGGCGAACCGCTTTGTCGGAGCTGGCCAGGTCGGTACCGACAATCATCATTGCGGCAACCCCCGCTTTCCGCGCGCGCTGCAGGACCTCCCGCCGGTCACGGTCATAGCAAGGGTCGTCGAGGTGGCAATGGCTGTCGAATATATTCATCCGTCGGACCCCCATAGCCTGATTGCCTTAGCACGACAGGTAGATAATTGCAAACTTTCGCGGAAAGGTCATAAATGAGGTTGAAAATAAGAATCCTTTGGTAGTACCTATAATAATCGACATTAAAGCGTTCACAGGATCGAGCGCATCACTACAAAGGATGAATGAAATCCGAAGTTGATTTTATTATGAGCGTATGCTTGTTATATAGATAGGAACGCCTGCGATTTTGATTCAAGGGCCAGAACAATTAAGGGTAGAGGGGCTCACCATGTTTAAAATCATAAGACGAGAGGAAATGGCCGAAGGGACCGTTGTGCTGAATGAAATAGAGGCGCCGCGGATTGCCCGCAAGGCCCGACCGGGCCAGTTCGTGATTCTAAAGGCCAACGAGGAGGGGGAACGCATTCCCCTAACCATGGCGGAAACCGATCCCGAAAAGGGAACGCTCACCATTATTTATATGGTCGTCGGAAAATCGACCGCTCTCTTCAAGAGCCTGAAGGTTGGCGACGCCTATCAGGATGTGATCGGTCCGCTGGGCAAAGCGACGGAAATTGAAATGGTCGGCAACGTCGTTTGCGTTGGCGGCGGGACCGGCATCGCCGTTTTGCATCCGATTACCCGCGCGCTAAAGAATGTCGGCAACCACGTAACGGCGATTATCGGCTCCCGCAGCAAGGACTTATTGATCATGGAGGAGCACATGCGACGCGCCTCGCATGAGCTGCTCATCTGCACCGACGACGGTTCATACGGCCGCAAGGGATTTGTCACCGAAGCGCTGAAGGATGTTTTGGATAAGGGCGACACGCAGCTGGCGGTGGCCATCGGACCGGTGCCGATGATGAAGTTCGTCTCCAAGTTGACCGCCCAGTACGGGGTCAAGACCATCGTCAGCTTGAACCCGATTATGGTCGATGGCACCGGCATGTGCGGCGGGTGCCGCGTCACGGTGGGTGGTAAAACCAAGTTCGCCTGCGTGGACGGCCCCGAATTCGACGGACACAAGGTCGACTACGACGAGTTGATGCTCCGATTGCAGGCCTATTGCGAGGATGAAAAACGCTGCTTCGAAGACTATTGCATGCTTAAACCGGATTATGCCCGTTGATAGGAGTATGCGGCGTGGTCGGATTGAACAATTGCGTGTGACGAACCCATCATAGATAGCACCGTTCCACGGTTTCATTTAAAGCAGTGATCAGTTTCCGATCATGGAATAGGCCATTTTCTGCGAATTCGAGGAACTCGGCGGCATCGCGCGCGGGGGCACACGACTGCGTGCCGGACAAGCGATGCCGCAGGCCTATCGCACTGCGGCGTGATTGATGCCGAACTTGTGGGAAAGGGCCATTTGTGGACGGAAAATAGATAGACTCACTTTGGAGGAAAAAATGGCGGAAGGAGGCCTCTCGCTGCCTGCAATGCAAAAAGCCGGGCTGTGTCGAGGGCTGCCCGGTCGGGGTCGACATTCCAGGCTTTATCAAACTCATTCAAGAGAAGGAATTTACCAAGTCTATCCGAAATCTGTGGAGCAAAAACAGCCTGCCTGCGATTTGCGGGCGCGTCTGTCCCCAGGAAATCCAGTGCGAAGGCAGGTGCATCGTCGGGAAAAAGGACAAACCGGTCGCCATCGGCAACCTGGAGCGTTTTGCCGCGGATTACGAAAGGGAGCACGGCACGGGTGCCTTGCCCCCTAAGGCCGAACCGACAGGTAAACGTGTGGCCGTAGTGGGGTCGGGGCCCTCGGGTCTGACGGTGGCCGGTGATCTGATCGCCAAGGGGCACGAGGTGACCGTCTTGGAGGCCTTTCACAAGCCGGGGGGCGTTCTGGTATACGGCATTCCGGAATTCAGGTTGCCGAAGGCAATCGTGGCCCAGGAGATCAACTTTTTAGCGCGACTGGGGGTCAAGGTCGAGTGCAACGCGGTGGTGGGACGGACAGTTTCGCTGGACGAACTTTTAGAGGAAGAGGGCTACGATGCGGTTTATATCGGTGTCGGCGCCGGTTTGCCGCGTTTCATGAACATCCCGGGTGAAAATCTGATCGGCATCTTGTCGGCCAACGAATACCTGACACGGGCCAACCTCATGAAGGCGTATTTGTTTCCCGAGGTCGACACGCCGGTTCCCCGTGGAAAGAACGTGGTCGTGTTAGGCGCCGGCAATGTCGCCATGGATTCCGCCCGCACGGCGATGCGGCTCGGAGCAGATAAGGTGCGGATCGTCTACCGCCGGTCGCGCGAGGAAATGCCCGCCCGGGCGGCCGAGATTCACCATGCCGAGGAAGAGGGAATCGAGTTCATGCTGTTGACCAATCCGACCCGCTATATCGGCAACGATCAGGGACGGTTGTCCGGTATGGAGGTCCTGAAGATGGAACTCGGTGAGCCGGATGACTCCGGACGCCGGCGGCCCGTGCCGATCGAAGGATCGGAGTTTCAATTGGAATGCGATTTGTGCATCGTCGCGGTCGGCTCCGGCGCCAATCCGCTTCTGACCAGCTCGACGCCCGACATGCAGCTCAACAAATGGGGCTACATCATCACCGATCCCGAAACCGGCAAGACCACCAAAAAAGGGGTCTGGGCCGGGGGCGATATCGTCACCGGTGCGGCAACCGTTATCCTGGCCATGGGTGCCGGGCGCATGGCGGCAGATTCGATGCACAAATATCTGACCTTCGGCTGGTAAGGGCTTTTTACTAGGCAGTAATTTTAGTATTACTAAGGTCACTCCAATGATCGAATACAAAATAAATTTTCCCATCACGGTAGATCAATTTATTGACTTATTGAATAAATCCACTCTTTGTGAAAGAAGGCCCATGCATGACATTGTATGTCTAAAGGGAATGGTTGAAAATTCAAACCTTACTATTTCAGCGTGGCATGCAGAAGCTTTGATTGGCGTAGCGCGCTCTGTGACTGATTTTCATTTTGCCTGTTATCTTTCTGATCTGGCTGTGGATCAAGAATATCAACACCAGGGTGTGGGGAAAAAGTTGCAGGTTATAACTCAAGATCAGTTAGGCCCAAACTGTAAGTTAATTTTAATAGCTGCACCGGCGGCCAATGAATATTATCGGAAACTCGGTTATGCCCCAAATGATCGTTGTTGGGTATTGAGTGAAAATAAAAAATTGACCGCCTAACGTTGGCTTTAGGCCATGAGGCTTGGGATATTGTAATTTGCATACTCCGCTACAAACGGTGGAAAGTGTTATTGGCGTGACTTTTCCTGGACATTTTCAACAATTTTTTTGAGCATCCCGATTTGATCCTGCTGCAGCGCCAGAAGTTGCTCCCACTGCTTTTCCCGCAATGAATCCATCTTTTCGTGCAGTGCCATGATTTCCAACTCAGCTTTCAGGTTTACCTCGTAATCATGTTCCGCATCCGCCCGGTCTTTAGCCGCTTGTCGATTCTGCGACATCATGATGATAGGGGCTTGAAAAGCGGCTATCATTGAAAGCATCAAGTTCAGGAGGATATAGGGATACGGATC
>JARROL010000408.1:0-2310 GCA_037383965.1 Desulfobacterales bacterium
TCCGGCAGACCGCTCTCCTCTACGGTGATCTTTTTGTGGGCGCTGAATTCGCTTAACTGCTTCAGGAAAATCAGCAGCCCGCTGTCCCACTCGGCCAGTTCCCGGGTGTCGAAGGCGATACTGCCGATCGCCGGCATGTCCTCGAGCGCGTGCAGCACTTCATCGGCCGACGGCAGTTCCTGCCCCAGCTTCCAGCTGCCGGCCAGTGCCACCGTCAGCGAGCCTTCTGCCGTTTTCTGAAGCTGCATTTTGCCGGTAGCCGCCATTTATCTCTTTCTCCTCATTCACAAAAAACAGTATTTCGACCGCGACGTCGACCAGATTGTTCTCCTGTTGGCTTTTCCTGGTTGTGTGCTGTCTGCCGGTTTTTTTGTTTTTATATTCGTCCCGTCCTTAACCGTCAAGTTTCATAATGTTTTCCTATTTTCATTAAGAATTGCTGCGGTGCAGCTACCCGGATCGGAGGTGGCCATAACGCCTTGACCCGATGTATCTGTTGCAAGTGTCCTATTCCGCGATCTGGTTCAACAGCTTTTGCGATTCTTCCTGATATTGAGCCTCCGTGATGAGCCCCTGTTTTTGCAACGACTTGAGCTCCTTGAGGCGCGCCACGGCCGACGATTGCGAGCTTGTCATGGCCGGGGCAGCCGGCGGTGGGGCCGTGGCTTCATTCACCGTGACGGTAGTCGGGTGAGCGGCCGCCGCAGCAGCCGCACTGGCCTCCGCGCTGGTCGCGGCGGCCGCGCCGACCCACACCGCACGCCGGGCCGTGCGGCGCCAGACACCGAAGATGTCGATGAACAACGAAGACGGTCCGCCCACTTTGGGCAATTGCCCTTCGATGAGGGTGATGTCGTAAATCAGATCGTCACCCTGGTACCGTGGGTTCTGTAGCTTGACCACGACGTCAAGAAGATCATTCTGACCGCCTTCGAAAACGGAAAGAGTGGCATTGGGCGGATCGGCGTCGAAGCTGTCCTTGCCATCGGTCCAAAGCTTCAGGTAATCCTCCTTGTTGAAGTGCCCGGCCATGCGCACCGGACGGTCGGAGAAGAACAGCGTCGTCGCCCCCACGCCCTTGAGGGTCAGGGTGCCCTTGTTCTTGTCGATGGCGACGCCCTTCGAGTTCTGCACGAGGAGCAGTTCCACCTTCTGTTTCACGGCCGGGGTTCCCGCAGCCGGCACTGCGCCCGGCAGCCCGGCCGTCCAGGCCACCAGCACGGCCGTCAAAAACGTCGCTTTTAAAAGATTTGGTTTCATCATTGATTTCTCCTTATTGAAGGTCAGGAATGAACCTAAACACGAATCAAAAGACGTGCCACTCCCATCCGTTTGTGATAAATAATCATAACGTATTATAGTGACTGTTGTTTTTTTGGTTTGACAACTTAATACAGCTGGATGCGGGTTGTTTATCCCTCAAGATATTGCAGATCCGTAAAATGTTGAGGGACCGATTTCTTGTTCATTGCCATGCATCGGGCGGCGGATGCCCGGTTTTTTGATCCGGTAGCCAAGGGTGCCCGGATGGCGTTTCAAGATCGAGGCGCCCCCCGGACGGTCCCTCGATTTTCCGACCGGTCTCTTGGAGAACTTTCAGGAAATGCTCGCCTTTCCTATAGTTGCCGGCCGGTTCCGGCCGCACAACAGCTATGGCTTCCGCATTTTGCACTTGCATGTCAATAGCGAGTGGTGGTCACACCATTATGAGGGCACCATATGGAAACCTGACCCGTTATTCAATGAAAAAATGAAGTGATGAACGTGGATGGGGCCCGTCAAGACAAGAAGCAGTTTTGGTGGCGGGAAGAAAGATTTTCAAGGGCATCATCGTCAGGGTAAACCGTCGAACCCATCCGGTTCTTCCCGGCGGCGAAGCCGTCGCCACGCAAAAAACCCGGAGCCGAGGCTCCGGGTTTTTTGCGTTCAGGTATGTAAATTCGGCGTCGCCGACTTTACATTAGAAGTCGATCTGCCACTTGGCACCGGCATACCACGCGTTGCCTAAATCTTCATCCGGCAAGTTGGATATTTCAAGATCACCGTAGTCGCGGTAGCCGACTTCCGGTACCAGGTAGACCCCATTGGCCAGAGTCCATACAGCCTGGAGGTAGTATTCCATGTAAGTATTCTCGTTGTTATTATCGTCCTTGGTGCGTAGGTAGCCGCCGCCTGCCTCGAGTCCCAGCGATTCGGTCGGCTTGAAACCCAAGGCCAGCATCGCCATAAGGCTGTCCTGGTCGATAAGGGTGCCGTCGGTGTCGATAAACGGCACCTGCGGAATGGGATCGTTGGTCCCCGGAAAGACGG
>JARROL010000409.1:0-2299 GCA_037383965.1 Desulfobacterales bacterium
GTTTCATCGAAGCCGAACTGGCCCCGGTGATGCAGCAGGGTCATCTTGGCCGTCGTGCCGGTGCCGCACGGCGAGCGGTCCATATGGCCTTCACCCAGAATAACCATGCTCTTTCCCTTACCCTGGGCGTCCGATGATGGATCATAAAATTCCGTTACATCCACCGTTTTGACTTCGGGCCGCGTGGGGTGGCGCACAGTCAATTGTTGATTGGCTTCGTGGATGAGCTGCATCCCCAATTCTTTCAAGCGACTTCTATTCGGCGGGGAGAAGTCAAGACCGATCTGATCGGTTGAGACCATGACAAAGAACCCGCCCACACAGACGGTTGCCACCGTCAATTGGCCGAACTCGGGAATGGATAGGGTCTCATTGTCGCTGTAAACAAAGGAGGGTACCATCCGGATCGCAACCGATTCGACCCTGCCGTTGTGCATATAGGCCGTCGCTTGCATAGGACCGGAAGGTGTGTCGACGATAACCTGCGAGTCGTTGCCGTCCGGCTCGATCGCACCGGCCTCGATCAACGTCATGACCGCTCCCATGGTGGCATGACCGCATAGATATGGATAGCGGCGGGCGTCCATGTAAATCAGACCAAACCGTGCGCCGGGAGTTACGGGTTCGGTGACACAGGCGGCAAACATGTCGCGATGGCCACGGGGTTCGCGCGTCAGCAGCAGGCGAATGTGATCATAGTGCGCCATGAAATATTCGCGTTTGTTCTGCATGGTCTCACCCGGCAAGGGGCGCACCCCGCCCACAATCAGCCGGGCGGGTTCGCCGGCGATGTGCGAATCGATTGTGATGATCCGGTTCGGATGGCGCTCATACAATTGGTTTTCGATGCGATCCAGTTTCAGCATACGCACCTCTCTATTTTCTACTTTCTACCCCTCGGGGTCTTGGGAAGCGAATACGCATTCGGGCCGGCCAACAGCCGCGGGAAAAAATAAAACCCGAAAACGGCAGTATATGCTTCCAGGTTTATGGTCGAAACGTATGCAGTAAAACGGTCTGCCGGTTCATTGCATGGGAATCAAATGGCAGTGGTGTGGCGATACCTGCACGCTGACCTCCTCGCCGATTTTGTAAATCCGTGTTCTCATCATACTGATGACGTGAATTTCACGGTCGGCACTCAGTTCAATGAAGTAGCTGACCTCACCGCCCATATAACTGCGGTCTTTGATGCGGCCCTGAAAATGGTTCATTCCCTCAGTCGGTTTGAATTCATCCTTGGGAAAGGCATCGAACCGCTGGGCGCGGACGATGATTTCCACCCGATCACCTTTCGAAAATTCACCTTTATTTTCGGCAAAGAGGACATCACCGGTCTCAATTTTAACGCTTACCTGACGGTCTTCGATATCGACAACTTCACCCTGAATGAAATTGGAATGGCCCAGAAAATCGGCGACAAAATGGTTGACCGGCTCATTGTAAACCGCTTCAGGGTGTCCCTCCTGCTGCTTCTGGCCGTCTTTCATAACGAGGATTTTGTCCGACATGCTCAATGCTTCACGCTGGTCATGGGTGACAAAGATGGTGGTTACGCCAATCATCTGCTGCAGGTTGTCTACCTCGCGCCGCATTTCTTCCCTCAGGTTCTCGTCCAGCGCGGAAAGCGGTTCGTCCATCAGCAGCACATCCGGCTCGATGACAATGGCGCGTGCCATGGCGATGCGCTGCTGCTGGCCGCCGGAAAGCTGGCTCGGCATACGGTTCTCCACCCCGGGCAGGCGAACCATCTCCAGCGCCCGTGTCACTTTCTTTTTGACATCCTCTTTGGGCACATCCCTGTATTTCAAGCCGAAGGCCACGTTGTCAAAGATGTTTTTGTGGGGGAAAAGGGCATAGTTCTGAAAAATCATTCCCAGGTTTCGTTTGTGGATCGGTGTGTCGTTGATCCGGACCCCCTTGATGAAAATATCGCCTTCGGTGGGATCTTCCAAACCGGCCACCATGCGCAGCAAGGTGGTTTTGCCGCATCCGGAAGGGCCAAGCAGCGTCACCAGGGTTCCATCTTCGATGTCAAAATCCATTTTATCAACGGCGACAACGTTGCCGAACCGTTTTAAAATGCCTTTGAACTGCACGATGGGTTGCTTCTTGTCGGTTGCCAATTAACCTGTCTCCCTGTTCACTTTGGTCTGATGCCGGGGTCGGACACTTTCCCATTGAAAGCGTCCGACTCCGGGTCATTGTTTTAGATGGATCGAAACTAACTGCCCGCCTTGATCCTGTCCCACATTTCCGTCCATTCCACCTGATTGGCATTCCAGTAAGCCGGCTTGGC
>JARROL010000410.1:0-2291 GCA_037383965.1 Desulfobacterales bacterium
TTGCCGGAGCGTATCTGGCGCGCCTGCAAAACCGGTCGCAATGACCAACAGTACGGTCCTAAATGCCCCGATGTGGCCGCCGACCTTGATCAGCAGGTAGATTTCAATGACGGGCACAAGGGTAAACGCCAGGAAAAGTTTGAACAGCATGGACATGATCTCGTCTGGTTAATAAAACCCATAGGAGCTATCTCAAAATTAGGATTTTCGGTCGAGATCGAAACGAGACCGAGAATCCACCTGGAAGCATACTCAAGTATGTCGAGGATTTGAGACGAGGGCTCAAAGCCGATATCGGGCGGAAACACTTTTTGAGACTGCTTCTAGTCAAATGTCAGCGAATCGTCACCCGCCAAGTCCTTTTGGTTGAGAAAATCGCAGTATTCTTCTGCCCGCCGCTGGGCCTTTGATTTTTGTCCGGTCTGCATTTGCGGGTCCTTGTGAAAGGATGCAATCGCAATCTCATTGTCACCCTCTTTTTCGAGTACCTGAAAACCTCCCTCAAAATGTTTGACGAAATACTTCATGATCGCGACTCAACCTCCATTTCGTCTGAATACTTATCTAAAAACAAATATTCGTTATTTTTCCCATGGCGGCGGCACTGAACGGCCATGCCGCTCAACCGATCCGTCCCAGAAGGTCGGCAATGCGGTTGCCGGCTTTCATTTCATTCAGCCACTCGGCGGGAATAGCGTCATGTCCCAGGTGCGCGCCCAGGATCATTCCGACCGCCATCCCCCTTGCGGCTGAGTCTCCGCCGGCCATCACGTTTTCAACCAGGGCCGTTTTCAAGTCGGTTTCATAAGTGGCCACCAGGTGGATGACACCGGGCAGGGAGGCGTCCGTTTCGCACATCTGACCGAACTTTTTGATGGTATCCCGAGTCGGCCGACCCGCGCTCTGGAGACCGTCAGCGACCATTTTTCTCAAAGCCGTCCTCTCGGCCGATGCCGTTTGGAGCGCCTCTATCGGTGACGCGCCCTTCAGGACATGCCAGAGGACATCGGCCAGAAGATCGGCGCTTTCGACCACGACGGGGTCGTTGTGTGTCATGACGGTCTGGGTCCTGGCGGCCGAGCGGAGATCATCCCGTTTCTCCCGGTAAACGTAAGCCAGCGGTGCAATTCGTACCGCCCCTCCCAGATCCGTCGAAGAGGAACCGGCTGTGTCCGGTTTTTTGTTATCGGCAAAATTTTTCAAGGTTTCCCTTGTCGCATAATCACGGTAACCGGTGTAATCCTGAAACAGGTTTTGCCAGCTGCGGGCAAAGTGGTCGAGATCGAAACCACCGCAGTCCGCGATCGAGGACAACAGCAACAAAGTCTGATCGCCGTAGTGGGTGAACTCACCGGCATCCTTGGGAGCGTGAAAGGAGTCCGGGGCCGGTTTACGCAATCGATCCACGCGTCCGAGTTCAGTGTCGATCACCGCGGTGTCGTAAATCCAGTGGGCCCCCAGCGCCAGAGAATCAGCCACAAAGGATGCCAATACCATGGCTTCGGCCTTTTTCTTCATGATTTCCGCCTCCCCAGCTGAATATGAACCGGTATAACTTGAGAGGTTTTTCCTCCACTCAGCGTTTCAATTTTGGAAAATGTTAAAATCTTTAACATTTAACGGATTCTACCCTCCGAGATACTCCCGTCGAGAACATCAGGGTCGTATGATCGGGTTTGGTTTTTAAAATCTGAAAACCTTGGTATTTCCGATCATCCCGCGTCTCACAAAAGAGGTGCCAGTTGGACTTTGTCTTTAACGTCACCGGCATCGGAGCCGAAGAAGTCGACCGTAACCACGCTTTCACAGAGTCTTTTAATCTTTTCCAATACTTTCAGGTGTTCGGGATGCTTACTGTAGCGCTGCAGTGCCTCTACGTTTGCGAACAGCGCGACAAGGGCGAAATCATAGGATCGCTCCGTGTGCAGGACGTCCCGGCCAAGTTCGTACATCTGGATTTCGACGATCGAGTTGGGCAGTTCATCAAGACTTTTTTCAAGGTCGTCGATGTCCGCTTCGGTAATCCCGGACGTGAACTTCATCGAAACCACGTGAGTCAGCATTGCAGCGCTCCTTTCAATGCGGAAGGTCCACAGGGAATTCTTGACCGCCGAACCCGTGTACCGAACAATGGGCCCTGAGGTTGACACCACCAACGGCGGCGGGAATCTTCACCGCCGAAAGGCTCCGGGTGAACGGCTGTTCGTCCTCATGCGGGTGATATAGGATTCTGGTTGCCAGGACATTTTGGTCTAAATCGAGGACTTCCCATTTATCGGCATAGTGTTCCC
>JARROL010000411.1:0-2277 GCA_037383965.1 Desulfobacterales bacterium
TTCTATTTTCGTGTTAGAGGGGTTGCGCCAGTTGAGTCGGTGAGGTCGGTTTTGTCAGTATCAGGATCTCGTCGGTTTTACCGACCAAACGCTCAAAGCCTTTAGACCACCACTGGTTCCAGGTTCCGATTTCTCAGTTTCAAGTTTCGAATTTCTATTTGCGTGCTGATTCAAATTCCGTCCTGATTCGGCCACCCGGCTCCAAGTACAGATTAACCGAGAACTCATGGAGCGTTGCGGCCCGTATTGACTTGCCGTCGGCCATTTGATATTTGGGCCTGACATCAAGCGTGCCCGGCGCTCTTTGCGCCACCACCTGCCTGAGGGCTTGTTCGGCCCGACTGGAAATTATTATCAAACAGGGCCGTCAGAATCCCACTCGCCGTTTAAAATGACCCGGCAACCCGGCAGGAGGGCGGCCCCTCGATGAAAAGGATGAACACGATGGAAAGAACTCTTTCGATTGTTAAACCGGACGGCGTGGCGCGGGGGGTAATCGGTGAAGTTGTCCGCCGGCTCGAGAAAAACACGCTCAAGATCGTAGCCATGAAAATGATTCAAATGACCAAGGCCCAGGCCTGCGGGTTTTACGCAGTGCACCGGGAGCGGCCTTTTTTCGAGAGCCTCACCGACTTCATGTCTTCCGGGCCGTGCTTGGTGATGGTTCTAGAGGGCGAGAACGCCATCGCCCGTTACCGCGAATTGATGGGGGCTACCAACTACAAGGAAGCGGCCGAAGGGACCATCCGGCGTGAGTTCGCCACCGACATCGAAAAAAATGTGGTGCACGGTTCGGATGCGCCCGATACCGCCGCTTTTGAGATCGGCTACTTCTTCAACCGGCTCGAAATCGTCAGCTGATGCGAAAGGGCGTCGAACTGGACCATGTCACCATCGTCCTCAACCGGCCCCGCTATCCCGAAAACATCGGCGCCGCCGCCCGAGCCATGCGTAATATGGGCGTCAATAAACTGGTGGTGGTTGCCCCGCAGAATTGTGATCTGACCCGCATTGTTAAAATGGCTACGCATGCCGCCATTGATGTGATCGAAGAAATGCAGGTCTTTGAAACCCTCACGGAGGCCCTGGCTTCCTTCAATCTGGTGGTGGGCACCACGGCGCGTCTCGGTCGCCAGCGCACGGTTATCGAATCGCCGGCCCGACTGGCACAGGAACTGATTTCGATCAGCCGCAACAACAAGGTGGCCGTCCTCTTCGGACCGGAAGACCGGGGATTGACCAACGAAGACATCCGCTACTGCCAGTGGCTGGTCAATATCCCCACGGCAGCCTTCGCGTCGCTCAATCTGGCGCAGGCCGTCATGGTCATCTGCTACGAGCTTTTCGGGGCCAAACGAGGGGAGGCTGCCACCTATGCCCCGCGCCTGGCGAACCGTCATGAACTGGACGGCATGTTCGACCAGTTGAAGGACATTCTCGTGCGCATCAACTACATCAACCCGGAAAACCCGGACTACTGGATGGCCAGGATCCGCCATTTCTTCACCCGTATGCAGCTCAGAGCCAAAGAAGTCAGCATCATCCGGGGAATTTGCCGTCAGATCAACTGGTATGCCGGGAAGTGCTTCGAAGACGGCCGTAGCAGCAAGGAGCAATGACCATGCGCTTGATTCGTTTCGGACCTAAAGGAATGGAGCGGCCGGGAATCGAGATCGATGATCGCATCGTCGATCTGCGGCGGTATTTTCCCGACATTCCCGACATCGGTGAAACCTTTTTTCGCAACGGTTGGCCCGACAAGGTCGCCGGCCTCGACGCGACCGGCGAACCGATGACCGTACGGCGCGGCTGTCCGCTCGATCGACCCTCTAAAATCATCTGCCTGGGGAAAAACTACGCCGAACATGCCAAGGAAGGCGGGTTCGACCAACCGGACAAACCGCTACTCTTTTGCAAGGGATCGAATGCCCTCAACGGCCCTTACGATCCGATCCTGCTGCCGCGCAGCTGCGGTAAAATCGACTGGGAAGTCGAACTGGCG
This sequence comes from Desulfobacterales bacterium, assembly GCA_037383965.1. Lineage (GTDB taxonomy): Bacteria > Desulfobacterota > Desulfobacteria > Desulfobacterales > SG8-13 > JARFQH01. The sequence goes on from JARROL010000411.1 coordinate 2,003, forward strand.
GTGGTGATCGGTAGGGAAGCAAAGCGAATTCGTAAGGCCGATGCCCGTGATGTGATGGCCGGCGTGACGATCATGAACGATGTCTCCGGGCGCGAGGCCCAGTTCGCCGATTCACAGTGGTTTCGCGGCAAATCCCTCGACACTTTTGCCCCACTGGGGCCGGCCATCGTGACGATGGAGGAGATCGGCGACATCCAGAATTTGCAGCTGACGGCATTGGTGGACGGCACCGTCATGCAGGACGGCAACAGCCGGGACATGATCTTCGACGTCGC
>JARROL010000412.1:0-2264 GCA_037383965.1 Desulfobacterales bacterium
CCATAAGACGTGCCTCCTTAGGTAGGTTGGTGAGCTTTATGGGAAACGATATTTTTGCTGTGAACGGCCTTTTGTACCAGTTAAAAGGGTTCGCATGCGGATCGTTAATCCGGTGCCGGTTTACGCATCATGAGACACTGCCCATCGGTGAGGTTCAGCGACTGAATTTTTCCAGCGACAAAGCGCCGCTCCCCGAAAAGATCGATCAGCCAGAAACCGTCTCCGTCGGCCTCGATCAAGGCCACGTCCTTCATTAATCGGTTTTCCGGTTCCGCACTGTTCAGGTAAACGGCCGCCAAGCACATCAGTACCTCCGCAATTCGCCTCTCATTGTTGGATAATCAGCCGATCCAGCACGTCTGCGGCCGCATCGAGAGCGTTTCCCCATTCAAGTTGCCGGCCTTCCAGGCCGGCTTCGAAGACTTCCGGGTCTTCGGGAACAGCCCCGATCACCTCCAGGCGGTTTTGCTTCAGCGCAGATTCGACTTTTGTCCGAATTTGCTCGGAAGACATCTTGTTGAGCACCACGGCGACCTCTTTTTGGATTCCGGCCGCCAGATCCCTTATCTTTGACGCCATCACCATCGATTCATAAGACGGCTCGACCACAAGCAGCACCTTGTCGATAAACTGATCGATTCCCCTCCCGAAATGCTCGATGCCGGCCTCCATGTCGATAATAGCGATGGTCTTGTCGGGCAGCCACAATTTCTTTAGGAATTCGCGGCTCAACACGCCCATGGGGCAGGCACAGCCCTCGAGGGACTGCAGGATCTTGCCAATGCTGACCAGCGATAGGTGATCCCTGTGTTGCAGATGACCAATCGGCAGGTCGTCGACGGAGAGCTTGGTTCGACTCAAGACGTCGGAACTCTTCATTTTTTCTTTCAGACTGGCCTTGCCGCCGACCATCTCCAGCAGGGGTGCCGGCGGGTGATCGAAGCCGAGCATTCTAAAGAGGCTCGAGTTGGACTCGTCCGAGTCGACAACCACAACGGACAGTTCTCTTTGTTGGGCGGCCTTGGCGAGCAAAGCGACGACCGTGCTCTTGCCGCTTCCACCTTTTCCGCAAACTGAAATTTTCATGGCTTTCCTTTGCTGTCCGGTTTGTGGCGGTTCGGCCGAGCAGCATGTGCTAAGGGGTATGAATAGCCCGACGACACCCGGCTTCTCTGGATCGGACACCAGATTAAGCTTTTAGGAGTATCTTCATGATCGCATGCAGTCGAAACCGATGCATTCAGATCACTCATAATCGGTCAGTTCCGCCCTCCTCGGCCCGTGGACTTATTTGGACTTGGCAAGCCAAGAAGGGCGTACTTTAGGACCGGACCATTGGCGAATCCATTTTTGGAAGGAGGTCCGTGTGGTAATGGAAGGAGCAAGGAGCATGCCACGGGGGCAGTCGGAAGGGCGGTCATTCAAGTGTATAAATATATAGGGCAAATCGGAGAAAAAAGACCGCCAGGACCGATAGGTTTATGGAGAGGTAGGCGATATAACAGTGCAAGCTGCAATGTTACCGTTGGCGGCTGCGCCCGTCCGAATCGGGCACATCGATACCGAAGGCCTTGATCTTGCGGTACAGCGTGCTGACATCGACGCCTAGATCGCGGGCAGCCAGCTTCCGATTGCCGCTGCGTCGCTGCAGGATTTCGGTGATCAGCAGTTTTTCCATGGTCCGCAGGCTCATGGGGCTGAGGCCCTCGGCCGAAGTGTGCAGACCCGCGCGCAGTTCCGGCGGCAGATGATGAAGTTCGATAATGCCGCCACGGCATAGGACGAATGCCTGCTCGATGATGTTTTCCAGTTCGCGGACATTGCCCGGAAAATCGTGCTCCAAAAGGCGGGCCATGGCTTCGACGGAAACACCGGCAAGATCTTTGTCCTGAAGGCGGTTGAATTTGGCAACGATATGGTCCGTCAGCAGCGGGATGTCTTCCCGGCGCTGACGCAATGCCGGCAGTACCAGATGAATGACCCGAATGCGATAATACAGGTCGTCGCGAAACCGCCCGTTCTGCACGAGTTTAGCCAGGTTACGGTTGGTCGCGACGACGACCCGTACGTTTACCTGCAGCGGTTCCACCGCTCCTAAAGGTTCGACGATCCGATCCTGCAGTACCCGCAGCAGGCGAACTTGAAGGGCCGGCGAAATATCACCGATTTCATCCAGGAAGATCGTTCCGCCATCGGCCAGCGCAAAGCGCCCCGGCTTGTCACGTTTGGCATCCGTGAAGGCCCCGGCTCTGTGCCCGAACAGT
>JARROL010000413.1:0-1893 GCA_037383965.1 Desulfobacterales bacterium
TAATCGAGCAGGCGGTGCAGATACTTCCAGAGTTCGTAAGAGATGGGGCTGCCGTATTTGTTGAAGAGATAGACCGAATCCATCAATTCCCCGTAGATATCCAGCTGCAGCTGGCGGTAGGCGGCATTGCCGATGCGAACCGGAGCAGAACCACGGTACCCCTCCAGATGGTCGAGGGTTATCTCGGTCAGTTCATGTTGCCCTTCGATGCCGTACATGATCTGCAGCGAGTCGTCTTTTTCGAGTTCATGGCTGCGGGCCGCCAGCCATTCCATAAATCGGGCGGCCTCATCGGTAAACCCGATGCGTAGAAAGCCATAGAGCGTAAAGGCTGCATCCCGGATCCACGTGTAGCGGTAATCCCAGTTGCGGTTTCCGCCGATTGCTTCCGGAAGGCTGGTCGTCGGCGCGGCGACGATGGCACCGGTTGGAACGAAGGTCAGCAGTTTCAACACCAGGGCGGAGCGATGGACCATCTCGCGCCACCGGCCGGTGTAGGTGCATTTGGACAGCCAGCGCCGCCAAAAATCGATGGTTTGAGCAAAAACCCCGGCAGCTTCCTCTTCGGATAGGCACTCCCGGCAGCCACCGTCGCGTTCGGCTTCCTGAAGGATGAAGACGGCCGATCGGCCCTCCTCGAGCGTAAACTCCGCCACGGCGGCGCCGTTTTGCGCCTGCAGGGGGATTCTGGTGGAAAGTGCCAGGCTCAGGTCCGAAGAATGAAAAACGGTCCCCCTCGATGTGAACTTCAACTCGTGAGGATCGCGGGCGTAGTTGAAGGCCGGACGGCATTCCAACCGGAAGGTCATGCTGCCGCGCACGGCCGTTACTTTTCGAAACAGTTGATGGTGATGATCCTCTTCACTGTGGAGATGTTCATGGGCCGTCATGTAATCGGTAATCTCGCCGACGCCGCCGACCATGAGAAAGCGGGTGATCAGAACATTGGTTCCGGGCCAGTAGTGCTGCCGGCATACCGGCTCTCCGGTGGCCGGCGCGATTTTGAAGCGTCCCCCTTTGCCATCGTCGAGAATGGCGGCGAAGACGCTGGGAGAATTAAAGTGCGGAAAACAGAGCCAATCGATAGACCCGTTCATCGCCACCAACGCGGCGGTGTGCATGTCACCGATGATGCCGTAATTTTCGATCGGTTGATAACTCAATTGATGGCCTCCGCCGGTAATGCAGTTTGTACAAGTGGTTATTTTATTCAAAAAACGTCGATAATATCAATAGGCAAGATCCTGAAGGGTAAACAACATGGCAAAATCGACCCTTTCATTTGATTTCACCAAAAGAGAAACCCAGAAAATTACCTTTACATGATGACATTGGTTGTAATAGCGAACCATTAACGATTCTTTGCCATGTTGTTTATACAGTGTTGGGGGTAACAAAAGGCTGCAGCCTGTGAAAATCCTGCCGGTCTGTCAATATACAGGATTACGGGTAAGAATATACTCCCTTTTGCTTATACACTTGCAGTGGGGGGCATGTGTATATTATTCGAGTCCTTAATTTGACCGGTGGGGGAGGTGACAGCGGCCTCCCGCACGGAGAACCCGATTGAACCGGAGAGGAAATTCAATGGCTCGGGAAGCCGGTAAAGAGGCAGTCGCCAGGAAACAACAGCAGTCGATTTACGCCAGGCAGCGGGTCGTCATCAGCGGCGTTGCGCCGGAAATTGCCGATGGACGGTATCCGATCAAACGGGCCCGTGACGATAGGGTGCGCGTGGAAGCGGATATCTTCGCCGACAGCCACGATGCCCTGTCGGCCGTCCTGCTGGTTCGCCGACAGAAAGACGACCGTTGGAACGTTGTGTCGATGCGGCCGTTGGTCAATGACCGCTGGTACGGTTTTTTCCTGGTCGACGAACTCGGACGGTATGTT
>JARROL010000413.1:1936-4199 GCA_037383965.1 Desulfobacterales bacterium
GGATGTGGCGGTGGACCTGCTTACGGGAGCGGAACTGGTGGAAAACGCCGCATCCAGGGCGAAAGAGGAGGTTGCCGACCGGCTGAGACGATACGGTGACATCCTGAGAGGGGACCGCATCAAGGAAGTGAAAATCCGTACGGCCTTCAGCCGGGATTTGCTGAAGCTGATGATCATGAACCCGGACCGGCGCTTTGCCACCACCTATCACAAACAGTTGCTCGTGGTGGTGGAACCGCGGCGCGGACGCTTCAGCAGCTGGTACGAAATGTTTCCGCGCTCGGCGGCGGCGGAACCGGAGCGGCACGCGACGTTCAAGGATTGCGAAAACCGCCTGCCCTACATTGCCGCAATGGGTTTCGACGTCCTGTACCTGCCGCCGATTCACCCCATCGGTCAAACCAACCGCAAGGGCCGGAACAACTCAACCGTCGCAGAGCCGGACGACGTCGGCAGTCCCTGGGCCATCGGGAGCCAGGAGGGCGGACACAAAGCGATCCATCCCCTTTTGGGAACCCTGGATGATTTTCGACGCCTCGTACAAAAAACCGCTGAGTCGGGCATCGACATTGCCCTCGATCTGGCCTTCCAGTGTTCGCCTGACCATCCCTATGTCAAGGAACACCCCGAATGGTTTCGACAGCGGCCGGACGGAACTGTCCAGTTCGCGGAAAATCCGCCCAAGAAATACGAAGACATCATCCCCTTCGATTTCGAATGCGATGCCTGGCAAAGCCTCTTCGAGGAACTGTTGAGCGTCGTGCAGTTTTGGATCGAGCAGGGCGTGCGCATTTTTCGGGTGGACAACCCGCACACCAAGTCTTTTTCGTTCTGGGAGTGGCTGATCCACACGATCAAGATCGATTCTCCGGAGGTCATTTTCCTGGCGGAGGCATTCACCCGGCCGAAAATAATGTATCGCCTGGCCCAGCTCGGGTTTACGCAGTCCTATACCTACTTTGCCTGGCGCAACACGAAGTGGGAACTGGAGGAATATTTCCAGGAATTGACGACTTCCCCCGTGGCCGAGTTTTTCTGGCCCAACCTGTGGCCCAACACACCCGACATCCTGACCGAATACCTACAAACCGGCGGCAGGCCGGCCTTTATCGTGCGGCTCATCCTGGCGGCCACCCTGGGAGCCAACTTCGGCATTTACGGCCCCGCTTTCGAACAAATGGTCGACGCCCCGATTGAGTTCGGCACGGAGGAATACCGTGATTCCGAAAAATACCAGATCCGCTTCTGGGACATGAACAGGCCCGACAGCCTGAAAGACCTGATTGCACGGGTCAACCGCATCCGTCGTAAGAATCCGGCCTTGCAGCAGGACCGAAACCTCTTTTTCATCCCGGTCGACAACGAACAGCTCATCAGCTTCGGCAAGTACACCGAAGACCGTTCCGACATCGTCATGGTGGTGGCAAACCTCGATCCGCATCACACCCATAGCGGCTGTGGATATAGCACTTGAGGAGTTGCAACTGGAGCCACAGCAGCCGTATCAGGTGCATGACCTGCTCAGCGATGCGCGCTACCTGTGGCACGGCGGGCGCAACTACATCGAGCTGAATCCCCAGGTGATGCCGGCGCACATTTTCAGAATCCGTAAAAAAGTGCGCACCGAACGGGATTTTGATTACTTCATGTAGAACGTTAACAGTTCAGAGGTTCAGAGGTTCAAGGTTCATATGTCTATTTTCATATTAAATCATCATGGACCTGGTTCGTGTCGGCACGGTCCATGAAAACGATTGTCTTTACAAACCAGCATTTTATAAACTTAAAACTTTAACTCTTAAATTGCAACTATCAGACTTTATTCTATTTTCGTACTGAAGGAGAAAGTCAATGGCACAGCAGCCTGCCGAGATTGCCACCCTTGCCGCACTCGAAGACGATCCGCTCTGGTACAAGGATGCCATTATCTACCAACTGCACGTCAAGGCCTTTATGGACAGCGACGGGGATGGAATCGGCGACTTCAAGGGGCTGAGCCAAAAGCTCGACTATCTGCAAAGCCTGGGGGTGACGGCGATATGGCTGCTGCCGTTTTACCCGTCGCCGCTTCGCGACGACGGGTATGACATTTCCGAGTACTGCGGTATCCACCCGTCTTACGGCAATCTCAAAGATTTCAAAGCATTCCTGCGTGCCGCCCACCAGCGCGGTCTGCGCGTGATCACCGAACTGGTGATCAATCATACATCCGATCAGCACGACTGGTTTCAGCAGGCCCGCAGAGCGCCGGCCGGAAGCAGTC
>JARROL010000414.1:0-2259 GCA_037383965.1 Desulfobacterales bacterium
GCATGGCCTCATCGGAAAGGTAAGTTATATGGCCGATCATGCGGGCGACCGCCAATCCCATATCCGGCCGAGGTCCTTGGTAGTAGTCGCCGTGGTTCCAGTTCGGATCGGCCATGATGGCCTGTCGCGCCACCTCGTTGAAAGCAATGGCCAGTGCGGAGTGCCGGGTGGTGGTGGCCAGCGGGACGGCTGCATATACCATCGCCGGGTAGCGGACGCACCACTCCAGGACCTGCATGCCGCCGATGGAACCGCCGATGACGGCCAATATCTTTTCGATTCCAAGATGATCCATCAGGGCTTTCTGGGCCCTGACCATGTCGCCGATGGTGACCAGAGGAAAATTGTGTCCATAGGCCTTGCCGGTGGCCGGATTGATCGAACGGGGTCCGGTCGATCCCATGCAACTGCCTAGAATGTTGGTGCTGACGACGAAATATTTGTCCGTGTCGATTCCTTTTCCGGGCCCAATCATGATATCCCACCAGCCTGGTTTCGGATCCTCGCGGCTATGAATGCCGGCTGCATGGGCATCGCCCGAAAGAGCGTGCAGCACCAGAATCGCATTGCGGCGGTCTGCCGATAGCGTCCCATAGGTCTCGTAGGCAAGTGTTATCGGGCCGAAACGCGTACCATTTTCTAGCACCATTTCCGACGGGGGAGCGGCGAATGTGAAATTTTTCCGTGCGACGATGCCGACCGAAAGACCTTGCTGATCGTGTTCGAGATATTCGCTCATGTCATTTAACTGTCAGAAACGGAAAGTCAGCCGGTTGAACTCGGCAAAAAGCAGGTCGGGGAAAGGGGCGGTTAGACCGTCAACAATTTTTTGAAGATTTTGCAGGATCGGCACACGGCCATTTTGTCTTTCCAGTTTTTTTGCACAGTCCCGTTGCAAACGGTGCCGTTGATGAACCAACACAACGAGCCGGATCGAAACTCCCAGGCCGGGCAGTTTTCTCTGCGGCGCTGCGGACACTTTTTTACGTTCCAGCAATCGGCATTCAACTTGCGACCCGTTTGCAGGCGTGACAACAAGAAAAAAAGCTGCCGTTCGACGGCGGCCGGCACCGGTCGCCAGCCCTGCTCATAACTGTGAACCGCTTTTATAGACACGCCGAGCAGTTCGGCCATTTGTTTCTGGGTCTTTTTCAACTTTATGCGGTAGCTCCTGAATTCTTCCTTGTCCATTCTGTATTCTTTCCTTAGCTTGATTCGGCAGGATTGCATGGCAATCGTTATAAGACTACTATAAATCCCACAGTGTGGTATTGTCTGTCAACCCAAAACAGTCCAAAGCCTTTGGGAAGGAGACCGACGGATGCATCTGGAAAAAGTTCACATCGTTCAGGACAGATTTCCGACGCTAAAGCACTATCCTTTCGATCTGGAATTATTAAGGAAGACCACTATCCTTGATTTTCAGACCCCGGTCACTTTTTTCGTCGGAGAAAACGGCACCGGCAAGTCGACACTTCTCAAAGCCGTTGCAATGCGCAGCGGGGTGAACATCTGGCAGGGGGAAAGGCGCATACGCTATGCCGCCAATCCTTACGAAGAACAGTTGTTCAGGGCCCTGGACTTGGAATGGAAGAACGGGCAGGTCCAGGGGTCTTATTTCGATTCGCAGGTTTTCAGAAATTTTGCCCAAATTCTGGATGATTGGGCTGCCAATGACCCCGGCGTGCTGGCCTATTTCGGCGGCAAATCTCTGATGCAGCAGTCTCACGGCCAATCGCTCATGTCATTTTTTCATTCCAGATTCCAAATCGAGGGCCTCTATATACTGGACGAGCCGGAAACCGCCCTTTCCCCGAAGAGTCAGCTCGAATTGTTGACACTCTTGAAAAATGCGGGGAATGCCGGACACGCTCAGTTTATTATTGCCACCCACTCGCCAATCCTGCTCGCTTGCCCCGAGAGCCGTATTTTCAGCTTTGACAGCACGCCCGTTAAAAAGGTGGAATACGAGCAAACCGAGCATTATCGCATCTACAAGCGTTTCATGATAGACCGGACGCACTACCTGAGGTAGGATTCACACCTTTCAAATGTCGAACACCTTATCCTGAACATGTTAATAGTTTAGGCGACAAAGTATTGTCTGGCGGCTGCAGCGGTTTCTTCGGGGGGCGTGAAGGTGGTCATGTCGCCCAGCATGACCTCGAAACCGGTGTGGTCGTTGCGCACCCAGGGAGCGTGGTTGGCGCGGACCATGACGACCATGCGCAGTTCGAGACGGCTGCCCGGTTCCTCTAT
>JARROL010000415.1:0-2245 GCA_037383965.1 Desulfobacterales bacterium
ATCGGCCGGCGCTCGGTGCGTGTTGAGTATCTCTACCACAATGAAGACGGCACGCTTGAGCAGGTCGAACAGACGCCCGAAGGCATCAGTGTTCCGCCGCGCACAGCGCCAGCAAATCAATCATCCGAGAAAGGGCAAACGCCATGATGATCAGACCCATGCTCGCCGCAGTCGCCTTGGCTGCATTCGCCACACCAGCGTTTGCGCAGGACGGGACCATGTATCCGATGGAAGCGCCTGCCGAGCCGGATGCGATCCCGCTTGGCACAGGCGGCGTAGAGGACCAGCCGGCGGAAGAATCCTGGTTTCGGCAGTGGGGTGACCCGATGGCGCGAAACATCTCGGAGGCGACACTGACGCCTTTCCTCGCCGATCCTGACACGGCGACCGGGGCCAGCGTCATTGTTGCGCCCGGCGGTGGGTTCATGTGGCTGTCTATGGGCAATGAGGGCTGGGAAGTCGCAGAAGCGCTGCAGGAAAGAGGTATCAACGCCTTCGTCCTGAAATATCGCCTGCAGCCGACTGCCGTCACGCTGGAGGGCTTCAAGAAGGAAATGGACCAACGCTTTGCCGAAGCGGGCAATCGGGACGACGATGGTAGCGCCCCCGCTGGCCCGCCGCGCTGGGACCTCAAGAACCAGCTCGAGGACGCTGAAGCGGCCTATGCCATGATCCTGGACAATGCCGAGGAATGGGGTGTCGACACCGATCGACTCGGCATGATCGGTTTTTCGGCGGGCGCGGGCCTGACCATGCATACGACGCTCAAGTCCGACACGGTTGACCTCGCCTTCATCGGCCCGATCTATGGCGGTATGAGCCCAGTCGAAGTACCCGAAGATGCTCCGCCCATGTTTGCCGCCATCGCGACCGATGACTTCCTGTTTGGCGGTGAGTTTGGCCTGATCAAATCCTGGTATGAAGCGGGCGTCGCGGTCGAGTTCCACCTTTACCAGAATGGCGGACACGGCTTTGGCCTCGGCAATCCGGACCGCACCAGCAACACCTGGTTCGACGCCTTCATCCACTGGCTGGACGTGAACGGTTTCCTGGATACCGAAACGGAAGAGTAAGCGCCCAATGCTGTCCCGGCTGGCAACTCGTGGCCAAAAACACTGCGCGTCCGTTACGGGATGGGTCGACGCACCTGTTGCTGGAGCCGTCGGATTTTATGGCGAGACTCGCCGCACTCGTGCTGAGCCCCGGACTGAACATCATTTGATTTCGCGGGGTATTCCGTTTCTGGCCGGAAACTGACTAACAGCCCTTTCTCGTGAAGGGCTGTTTTTCTTTGGATAGCAGAAATTGGTGCAGGCGCTTGTACGAAGGCCGCTACCGACCCAAAACCGATATTCGTTGGGTAAGAAGCAGAATGACGACCCGTGACCCGATTGAAAACCAAAGCCAGCAAAAGACATTATTCGAATAACCAACTTCAAACCTCTAAATAGACGTCTTTACGAACCTGCAAATACCGGAAACGAAAGCACTTTTTCGGAGATTTTGCATATATATCATCGTTGAAGGCGGGCGGCATCGGCAACGACAGATGCCGCCCTTTCCCGCGTGACTCAACAAGCGTAAGCTGAATCGTTAAGGCACAGATTTCTCCAATAACAAGTAAAAGGGAAACGTCCGCCATGGACGGCCCGACAGGAGATTATCATGTCTAGAATTGCCAGATTCGCGCTGCTGACTCTGGTGGCTTTTTTGGTTTTGGGGTTTTCGATAGTTGCAACGGCTAAGCCACCTTTTCTCGATGACCAACCTCAACATATTCAAACGTCAGCACTGCCAGCTACTCTTGCGTATTGCATTAATTCCAACCTATCTGAAGCCGATTTGGAAATCACAGCGCGATTCTTCGGGGAGGATGGCGCACAACTTAATGCGTACACGGAAACACTGGCGCCAGGAGAAACCTATCCGACTTTTGCCTTTTCTTCTTCCGGGGAGGCGATTCGTTGTGAAGTGTCTTGGGTCGGGCGTGCTTCAGACGTAAAAACGACATTTTGCAATCAGTGGAGTCCAGCTGAAGACCTCGGTGGTTGCATCGCGGTTCAATAGATATTCTTTTCAAGTAGCCCCGGTCAGAAATGGCCGGGGTCTCTAGGGGGATTGCCGATAAAGGATGGTTAAGAAGTTGAACGTTCAAAGCCCCACCACCGCGCGGGACTTTTTATTGTTCGCTTTGTTCCGAAAGTGGCCGAAACCTGACCGCAGCCCCTCCTTGTCGAGGGGCTGT
>JARROL010000416.1:0-4284 GCA_037383965.1 Desulfobacterales bacterium
GCCCGCACCCATTGAAGGGTTTTTAAAGTTGGATCGATTTCAGCGTAGAACAGCGTCATAAAATGGCCGGAGTCACGTGTATCGGCGGTTACCAGACGGTTTACATCCGTGATGATATCATCCGCGCCGCCGGACTGGGTCACCCGACATCTCAAAAAAGCCCGCGCCGAGGCCATCAACAGGGCCGCCGAAATCCCGTGTCCCGAGACATCGCCCACAGCCAGTCCTAGTTTGTTCGAATCCCTGCAGCAAACTTCAAGAAAATCATAATAATCTCCACCGGTTTCATCACAATAACGGCTGCATCCAGCGATCTCCAATCCCGGCAATTCATTATGTTCCTTCGGAAGCAGATTCTGCTGGACTTCCATGGCCAGATCCAGGGCCGCCTTGAGTCGGATCCGCTCTTTGAGCTGCGCCATCATGGCGTTAAAACTTCGCATCAAGTGCCCGACTTCATCTCGGGTTTTTACCGGCAGCGGCTGGTCGAAATTACCCCGGGCGATCCGGGAGGCAGCCCGGGAGACGTCCTTGATCGCAGAGACCGTCTGCCCCGTCACAAATTTCATCAACAGCAGAATTAAAAGAATAAACACGGCGCTGGTAATGAAATAGTAAAGTCGAAAGCGCAAAATTGGCGCCAAAATTTTTCTGCCGGGTGCGATCATCACCAGTGTCCAGGGCGCTTCTTGCAGTTTGTAAAAACCGCTTACCTCCGCGGGCGGATGACCGCTGCCGAGCAAGGTCCCATAAGGCCTTTGTTCAATGGCCTTTAAGGTTTCCCTTTCCAGGGGTTCATTGGTTTCACCCAACTCATTTTGTTTTCCCGGAAACGTTCCGGTGAGTATTTTTCCGTGATCGTCGACCAGAAACCCCTCATTGCTCTGCCACCAGCTACTGGTAACGACATTTTTCACGAGGTATTCAAAACTCAGGACGACTGCCAACTGCCCCAAAGTTTGACCGTTTTTATCGAGCAGCTCCGACACCAACGATACCGTTCGATTCTTTACGAGGGCATCAAACCTCGGGGACGTGATGTCGCCTATGCGGGCCCGGTGGAAACGCTGCATGCGCCGCATCATTTCGGGTCTATCACCGCGGCTGCCTCCCATGCCCGCGCCCATGGCGGATCCGGGACCCTTCATACCCGCCTTCATCGACATCGTGTCATGAGGGGTATTGTCCTGCCAGGTCAATTCGAGCCGCACCACCGCCTCCTGGGCTTTCAGCTGTTCGGTCACCCACTTGAAAATGATGTCGGGGTGGCTGCTTTCGGCGGCGCCATCCAGGGAATGGATCCAATTCCGGATGCTTCTGAGATGCATGTCCACCAGATGGGCGCCGCGCTGGAGTTTCAGGATGGCGGCTTCCTGCCACTGGGAAAGCAGCGCGTCCCGGGCATAGATGAAGCTGGCAATTCCCATGCCGATAAGCAGCAGGGCCACCGGCAAAATCATGAACAACGAAAGACGTTGCTGTAAGCTCTTTGGACGTATGCTGTAAGCTCTTTGGACGTATCATACTGAAGTCCTACGGCTTTTATTTTAAGCCCTTTAAGGATTAAGCGTTGTTTTAGAAATGAAATCTGCCAGTCAACATATTCAACTACGTATCGATTTTCAAGTTATGTGCTGAAAATCATTCGGTTCGGATCTCCGATATCAGGCTTCCGAGACGTCGTTTCAAATAGCCCATTATGTCGTTGCCGAAATTCTATTGTGTTTGATAATGATCTAAAAAAATTGACTTCCGCTTATTCTCTTTATATAGATAAATTTTTATCATTTCGTGCCGACCCGCGCGGCAATCGGCAGAATAACGGTAAACCGGCACAGCGGTTTACCGGCGGCTTTTATAATCAGAAATTCGTAATCAAAAGGAGTCTATTATGGCCGAACATCCAAATTTGAAAAAATGGCAAGACCTCGCGTCCAAACAGATGAAGGGGAAACCCGTCGAAAGCCTAAACTGGAAGACCCCGGAAGGCATAACCGTCGAACCGCTTTACACGGCCGAGGACATCGCCGATCTGCCGCAAGCCAACACCCTGCCGGGTTTTCCGCCCTATGTGCGTGGCCCCATGGCCACAATGTACGCCGGTCGGCCTTGGACGATTCGTCAGTATGCCGGGTTCTCTACCGCCAAAGAATCCAATGCGTTTTATCGCCGAAATCTGGCGGCCGGACAGAAAGGGCTTTCGGTGGCCTTCGACCTGCCGACCCACCGCGGCTACGACTCGGACCATCCCCGGGTGGTCGGCGATGTCGGCAAAGCGTTACATCGTGGCTGCAGAAGAGCAGGGCGTCAGGCAGGAGCAGTTGACCGGGACGATTCAAAACGACATCCTCAAAGAATACCTGACCCGCAACACCTATATCTACCCGCCGGAGCCGTCCATGCGGATCGTCTCCGACATCATCGCCTACTGTTCACAGCATATGCCCAAGTTCAACACCGTCAGCATCAGCGGCTACCACATGATGGAAGCCGGGGCCGACTCGGTTCTCCAGTGTGCCTTCACTCTGGCCGACGGTTTGGAATACGTGCGTGCGGCGTTGAAAGCCGGTCTCGACATCGACACTTTTGCACCGCGCCTCTCGTTCTTCTTCGGAGTCGGAATGAATTTCTTCATGGAGATTGCCATGCTTAGGGCGGCGCGCTTCCTGTGGCATGAGCGCATCAGCCGGTTCAATCCCAAGAATCCGCGCTCCGCCATGCTGCGCACCCATGTTCAGACATCGGGTTGGAGCCTGACCGAACAGGATCCGTACAACAACATTATCCGTACGACCTTGGAAGCCCTGGCGGCTGCTTTGGGCGGTACGCAGTCTTTACACACCAACTCTTTTGACGAGGCGGTCGGTCTGCCGACCGATTTCTCGGCCCGAATCGCCCGCAATACCCAGTTGATTATACAGGAGGAATCCCAGATTTGCCACGTGATCGATCCTCTAGGCGGCTCTTACTACATAGAGGCGCTGACCGCCGAAATCGTCAAAGAAGCCGGTAACATCATCGACGAGGTGGAAGACTTGGGTGGCATGGCCAAGGCCATCGAGACAGGGATGCCTAAAATGCGGGTCGAGGAAGCGGCCGCCCGGCGACAGGCCCGAATCGATCAAGGATTGGATGTGATCGTCGGCGTCAACAAATACAAAATCAAAGACGAGCCGCTGATGGACATCCTGGAAGTACCGGGCACCGTTCGAGACGAACAGGTTGCCAGATTAAAAGAGACCAGAGCGAAGCGCGACAATGCCGCCGCGCAGCAAGCTCTGGCGGCCGTTTCCAAGGCGGCTGAAACCGACCGTAATCTCTTGGAGGCCTGCATCGAGGCCATACGGGTACGGGCTACGGTCGGCGAGGTTTCCGATGCCATGGAAAAGGTATTCGGTCGTTTCGTGGCTACCACGAGATGCATATCCGGCGTTTTTGCGGCCGAATACGGAGACAGCGAGGTTTTTGCTTCACTCAAGAGACGCACCGATCAGTTCAAGGAAAACGAGGGCCGGCGCCCCAGAATCCTGGTTACCAAGATGGGGCAGGATGGTCACGACCGCGGCATCAAGGTGATCGCTACGGCCTATGCCGACATGGGATTCGACGTCGACATCAGCCCGATGTTCCAGACGCCGGAAGAGGCGGCCATGATGGCGGTGGAGAACGACGTCCACGTGGTCGGCGTCTCGAGCCTGGCTGCGGGCCATAAGACACTGGTGCCGCGACTGATCGAAGAGCTTAAGAAAGTGGACGGAGAAAACATAAAGGTCATTGTCGGTGGCGTTATACCACCCAAGGACTATCCCTTCCTCTTAGAGGCCGGAGCGGCTGCCGTCTTCGGACCGGGAACGGCGGTTACCGATTCGGCCGACAGAGTCCTCAGTGTGCTCGAACAGCGGAGATGAGCAGCGGCTGAGAAAACATACGACCGTTTCTGGACAGACGTCAAGTGGGGAACGGGGTTGCCGGCGGCAATGGTTTTTTCTCTTGACAACCGTTGCCTGTTATTCAATTGTCGAAATTTACACTTTCGGTCTGTAAAAACGACGTGGCTTTGCCCTGTTCCGCTTTTTTTAACAACGGGAGAATCAGTTTCCGTCCAGAAATGACCTTTTTCAGCAATTCCGGGTTCCAACACGTTTGTTGTGTGAGACCATAGGGTCTTACCGGTCGGCGAAGTCGCATGTGCGGCGCATAAGAGTGTGACTCCGCGCGGTCATGCTGCAGACCTCTCTCGTCTTTAGCGTGATTTCTTTTAACTTTTAGAAAATGGCACACATC
>JARROL010000417.1:0-2813 GCA_037383965.1 Desulfobacterales bacterium
GTATAGGCAACTATTGGGGTTCAAAATAAATCCGTTCAGACAGCCCACCGATTCCGAGAGTCTTTTTTTAGGGCGTCACCATGAGGAAGCCCTCGCCCATTTAACGTATGCCGTCATGGAAGGCGAAGGCTTCAGTGTCATTACCGGCGAGAGCGGAGTCGGAAAAACAATGGTCTGTCGGTCATTTTTGGAGCGTCTGAGCCAAGAAGTCGTTGCGGCTTACATCGCGGCCATGACCGGTCTCGGCCCGCTGCAGCTGCTGAAAGCTATCAACGCCGAATTCAAGGTCCGCTCTGATTCCGACACGATAAAGGACCTGACGGATGTCCTCAATGCTTTTTTGATCCAGAAAAAGCTGGAGGGCAGTAAAGTGGCCTTGTTTATCGATGACGCCCAGTTGCTCACGGCTGCAGCGCTGGAGCAGGTCCGCCTGCTGTCGAACCTGGAAACGACCCGCGACAAACTGCTGCAAATCGTTCTGATCGGCCGTCCAGCGCTTTCCAGGATGCTCGAGGCTCCGTCTCTGCGGCAAATCGGGCAACGGGTTTCGGTCAACTACTTTATCAGTCCCTTCGACTACGAAGAGACGGTCGCCTATATCCAGCACCGGATTTCGATATCCTCGTCAGGGCCGCCCGTAAGATTCGATCAGGCGGCCATTCGACCAGTCTATAAATTCACCAAGGGAATTCCGCGTAAAATCAACATCGCCTGTGACCGCATCCTGACGGCGGCTTATAAGCACCGGGAAAGAATTATTACCAAAAAGACGGTCAAAGACGTCCTCCGGCAATGGTACAAAGGACCGGCTCCAGGTTTGTCTTACTTATTTCGGCAAAAATTGCCGGCGATCGCCATCGCGGGAGTCCTTTTGCTGGCGGCAGTCGCATCTTCGCTGTATTTATTCGGCGGCAAGAAAACGGCGTCACCAACAGTTGCAATAGAACCTCAACCCGACCGGCCCGCCCGCCTAATACCGTCACAACAGCCTCCCGCAATGGCTCAGGCCGAAACGGTTGCAACAACATCCCCGCCGGAGAAGATGCGGCCCGCAGAACCGGCGCAGAAGAAAAGCGCGGCGACGGTCGTCCAAGCCGCCCCCCGAAAACTGTCACAACCGACCCCTGAAACGACTGAGGTCGAGCCGGTCGCAACAACAGCCCCGCCGGAGAAGATGACGCCCGTAGAACCGGTACAGAAGAATAACGCGGCGACGGTCGTCCGACCCGCCCCCCGAAAACCGTCACAACCGACCCCTGAAACGGCTGAGGCCGAGCCGGTCGCAACAACAGCCCTGCCAGAAAAGATGCGGCCCGAAGATCCGGCGCAGAAAAATAGCGAGGCGGCGGCAGGCAAGGGCCAATTGCTGGCCGTGCTCGACTCCTTGAGAAGCCAGCACAACCTGGATCAGGTCGAAGCCACCACCACCGTCGGTTCCGAACCATCCGCCGAATCGACTTACTCGATTCAGGTCGGCGCGTTCCTTGTTGCGATGAATGCGCAGCAACGGGCCAACCAGCTGAAAAGAAAAGGCTACGCTCCAAGAATCATGGCGGTCAAGGACCCGCAGGGGCGTATCTGGTTCACCGTGCGAATCGGAAATTTTCTATCACTCGAGCAGGCCCAGAAGCAGGCCGATGCGTTTACAGCCCGCGAGAAAAAGGCATCCGCCGTTCGACCCTACAATTTGTATTGATATACGGCCGACTATTCTTCAAACATGTATTTTGATGTTGTCCGGCTTCTTTTTCACAATGACAAGCACGTAATTGACACTTCTCCCCCAAAGCACACCGCGACATCCATTCCTGGATCACGCGGACGCTCATGGATCGTGCCCTCGTAAAAATAGGCATCTCCATCGCGCCGGTAGGTGTACCGGTGGGGATTGATGTCCGGCTTGCAGAAGCGATGGGGCACAGCGACCAGGGGGTCGAGGGGATGGGGCAGATTGATGCTCCAGTAATAGCCGTTTGGAAGCTCTTTGTTCATGAGCAGCTGGATGATCCGGGCTGCCAGCCGACCTGTGGCGCCCCAATCGATCGGGCAGTCGCGAGCGATGTACTGTGAAACTGCCATTGACCGGCAGCCCAATATGGCGGCCTCGCGTGCCGCCGCGATCGTGCCGGACTGGTAAATATCGGACCCGAGGTTGGCCCCGGGATTGATACCGGCGAAGAGCCAACCGGCATCCGGTGCAAAAACTTTCAAGGTGCAAAAACTTTCAAGGCCAGGCGAACGCAATCGACTGGTGTCCCGCCGACAGAATACCGGTTTTCATTCAACCGCTTTACCGCAAGAGGGGTTCGGGTCGTCACGCGGTGACCGACGCCCGATTGGGCCGTTTCCGGTGCCACGATCACCGGATCGCCATGAACACGGGCGATCCGGTTCAGCGTCTCGAGTCCAGGCATGTCGATGCCGTCGTCATTTGTCAACACGATTTTCAATATTTTTCACCTCGATGTCGGCTGCGTCTCCCGGTTTTTCGGATGATGTTCCGATTTTCCAATATCTTGCAGATGTAATTGGCAATCTGCTCCGACCCGTTGCTCACCTCGCGTGGCTGCCGGGGCAGTTCAAGAAGTTTGGGCAGGATCGCCAGCCACCGGCCGCTGCCGAAATCTGCTTCCGAAAGGGCAATGCCGCTCATCTGTCTGGAGATGAAATCGACCAGTCCGGGAGATTCCGGATAGGGACATCGTGCTGCATGACCGAACGGAACGCCGGCGGCGTAGACCACTGCAATCGTGCTGTATCCAACCTGTCCCACGACCGCGTCACTGGCGTTGACCAGGTCGGGATGATAAAAA
>JARROL010000418.1:0-2772 GCA_037383965.1 Desulfobacterales bacterium
GGCCACCACTGTCGCCGCATTCGAAAGTGTGGGGAGTATTTTAGTTATTGCCATGCTCATCGTTCCCGGGGCAACAGCCCATCTAATCACCGACCGTTTAGGCAATATGCTCACATTGAGTGTTGTCTTCGCCGTGCTTTCGGCTGTGCTGGGGCATTTGGGTGCCATCACCGTCCCGCAATGGTTCGGATTTCAAGATACAAGTACAGCCGGGATGATGGCCCTGACCACCGGATTGCTGTTCGTCTTGGTGTTCTTCTTTGCACCACGTTATGGTGTGATTGGCCGAGCACTGAACCAGCTTCGTCTCGGACTGAGCATCGTAGGCGACGACATCCTCGGTTTTCTTTACCGCTATCAGGAACTTTCTACGCCGGATGCGGCACCGGTGTCAGTCAACACATTGCAGGAAGCGCTCAACGCTGAATCTAGCGTTCGGCTGATGATCTGGAGACTCGTACGGCGGGGGCTGGTAGCAGCCAACAGAGAAAAATTGACGCTGACCGGTCGGGGCGAAGAGATTGCCAAGGGACTGGTTCGCTCTCATCGGCTTTGGGAAACGTACCTTTGCGACGTCATGGGCTATTGCCATGCCGATGTCCACCGGCACGCCCATGAATTCGAGCATGTCACCGATTCCAACCTTCAGGAAAAGCTCCGCGAGGTGACGGGGAGCCCTCACTTTGACCCGCATCAGCGATCCATTCCGTGATACATCTTCGAAAGCTAACACGATTAGAAACAATGGCTCATCACCAGATTGTTTTTTTGAACGATCGTGAACTCTCGGGTAAAATTATCCAGAACAAACCTGCTCCACAATAATAATGCAGATTACTGCTATTAAGTGCAAGTTCTCAAAATCGTCGATAGGCCTTGATAGCCATTCTGTATATTCATAGAGGAGGTGCCAATTTTTAGTCGGCTTTTTACGACCGAAGGTTGCCACAGTGTATAATTCTCCGCATTAGTGGACATAAGCCTTCCGTGATTTAACCACCCCCTCAGCCAGAGGCAATTTAGCCACAGCGAACCTATTGGGATTCAATACTCTCGAAGCGTCTGATCCTCACCACTTGTCGTTCCTTTAAAAATAATGTAGATGTTAAAGTGGTAGGTAACAGCCTTAGCTAGTTTCCGTCCATAAATGGCTCTTTTCTGCAATTTCGGCGTCAATCGGCGTAATCGCTTGTGCGGCGTACACGAGGACGCCTCCGCGTAATTCCTTGACTTCCTTAAACTTGCAGAAAATTGCTCATTCCTGGATCGAAAACTCATCAGTGCCTTCAATGAAACCGTGGATGGGCACAATCTATATGCACCCAAAACCTCTCGAAAATCGAGGAGACGGATAGGAATGCTGGCCCGTGACATCATGGACACCCGCTTTCACACCCTCAAGCCGCATGAAACAGTGGCCCAGGCGGTCAAAATGTTCCAGACCGCCAGCCGTGAGGAGGGCAAGAAGATTTTCGGCCTGATTGTGGTCGATGATGCCGATCGTCTTGTCGGCATGCTGTCGATGTATGACATTCTGCTGTTCATTCAACCCAAGCACATGAAGATATGGGGAGAGATGGAGGATCTGGAACCGGATCGTCTCTTCGATGACCTGCTCGGAAAGGTCAAAGGCATTCAGGTAGGTGACATCATGACCACGGAGGTCGTTACCATCGGCCCTGAAATGCACATCCTGAGTATATCGGACCTGATGATCAACAAGCACATCCGCCGTCTGCCGGTTTCAGAAGACGGACGAATCACCGGTATGGTTTACATCTCGGACGTGTTTTACCACATGCTCACGCAGTTTTTAGACTGAAAGGCCAAACAGGGATGGTCTTCATCGAACGGCGAACCGTTTTGAGCGGGATGCTGGTTCAGGAGGCGATGCGCAGGCGCGTGATCCGGGTGTCGCGGGAGACCACGTTGTCCGATTGCACCAACCGGATGGTCAAGAACAAAGTCGCTGCAGTCCTTGTAACCGCAGAAGATGACCGTCCGGTCGGGGTCGTGTCCAAAACAGACCTCATCGGTGCTTTCTATGCCGACCTGCCGGTTGAAGCGGCAGCAGCCGACATCATGGCCGCACCACCGCTGTTCTGCTTTCCCGACGACAGCCTCGAGTCGGCCATCGATCTGATGCACGCAAGAGGCGTGCACCGTCTCTATGTGAGCGGTGCCGAAACCGACCGGGTCATCGGGGAAAAGTGTTTCAAAGGGGCGTCGCGGCACCGAAAATGAAACGAATCGCTCGCGGTTGCGCGTCGGAGACGTGATGACGACCTCGGTTCGGACCTGTAAAACGGATGGTACCCTGGCCGAAGTAATCGAGAACCTCACGACTCACCGCTGCGGGGCAGTCCTCATTCGGAACCCTGCCGGTCACGCCGCCGGCGTCATTTCGAAAACCGACCTGGTCATTGCCTACAAACATGGCGAAAAAACCGGCACGCCGGCTCAGGTCATCATGCGGCACCCGGTTCTGAGCTGTGACGCAAACGATTTCCTTTCCATGGCACTGCAGCAGATGCTGCTAAAAGACGTCCAACGGCTCTTCGTTTACAAAGACGACCCCGACCGCATCGTCGGCGTCCTGTCGCTCTCCGATTCGGCCCGCTTCCGTTCGGGTTCCTGTCGCGCCTGCACCTCCGGCCGCCTGATCGTCGGCGCTTAGGTCGGGTCAGTTTAGCCGGTTTGGCCCGTTTGGCCGGTTGAGCCCTTTAGGTCCGTAAGCCAGTGTGGCTATTCAGTCAATTTAGGTAACGTCGT
>JARROL010000419.1:0-2180 GCA_037383965.1 Desulfobacterales bacterium
AAAACGGTATCATCGTTGACCCCATCGGCTTGGCGGATATGTCGAACGACGTCGAATCCGTCGACGCCCTAGACGCTGTCGACACCGGCGATTCGGATTCAACGATGGACCGGTTGAAAAATGCCTGCTTCATCCAGGTCGCGCTGGATCGGCCCGCAGTTGAAAACACTGCCGCCGGTAACCTGCAGATGGTGGCCTTCCGGTTTATCTACAGCGGATTAATGGCGTTAGTGCTGGCGGTTGCAGTGATCCAGGTAACGGGAGTCAGGCGGGGTAACCGCACACCCTCTTCTACCCGGTCCAACACTCGGTCTCGCTCGGCATAAACCACGATATCAATCTACAAAAAAGCACGAGTCCCCTAAAACGGGGCGCGTGCTTTTTTGTGCTGTTTTCCAGATCGTCCAAGACCGTATACGATACTGTTGTCCGGTGGTCAGGGTGGAGGTTGAGGTTCGGTTCCTTTTTTAAACATGGCGGCGACGGCCCCTTGAGCATTTTCCGCAGCCGGTTTTCCGCTTTTCGGGTCGATGTTGACCCGCACGATATCGTCCGGAATATCGAAGTAATCGACAGGCTGAGACGCCAGCACTTCCTGCATGTAGGCCATCCAGATGGGAAGTGCGGCCCGGGCGCCGGATTCGCGATCTCCCAGCGTGTGAAAGTGATCGCTGCCGACCCAGACCCCGCAGGCAATCGAAGGAGAGAATCCGACAAAAAGAGCGTCGCGGTAGTCATCCGTCGTGCCTGTTTTTCCGGCCAGTGGCCTTTTTAACACCGCAGCACGCCTGCCGGTGCCTTCCTGTATGACCCCGACCAGCATGTCTGTCAGGATGGCCGAACCGGCGCGGGTCATGACCACCTTTTTTTGCGGTTTGGGACGCCAGATCACCCTGCCGGTAGAATCCTGAATCTCCAAAATGCCCCACGGCTCGATCCACTCACCCCGGTTCGGGAAAACGGCATATGCCGCCGTCAAATCGATCAAGTTGACTCCTGAGGCGCCGAGAGCCAGGGTAAGGTTTGCGGCCAGCGGTGTGGAAATCCCGCAATCCTGGCTGAATTTTGCGACCGTAGATGGGCCTATCATCTCGATCAGCCGCACGGCCGGAATGTTTTTCGAGCGCACCAGGGCGCTTCGCAGCGTTATTTCACCATCATAGGTTTGTGAATAGTTTTCCGGTTGCCAGTCCATGTCGGCCCTTGCTCCTTTGAAGGCAACCGGTGCATCCAGTATCAGCCGGTTCTGCGAAAAACCGGCTTCCACTGCGCATGCATACACAAAAGGTTTAAAGGCCGAACCTGGTTGACGCACGGCATCGATGGCGCGATTAAAAGGGCTTTCATTGAAATCACGACCGCCTACCATGGCGCGGATGCCGCCGCCGGTCACATCGAGCGACAGAAGGGCGCCCTGCAGGTCGTCGTTTGGTGGTTTGTTGTTGCCCGTCCGCTTTTCGATTGCCGCCAATCCTTCGGCTATCGCTTCCTCCGCCGCGAGTTGGTCATGGTAAGAAAGGGTCGTGAAAACCGTCATTCCCTCTTTGTACAGTCTTGCCGGCCCGACGATTTCCTCCAGTTGTTTGCGGATATATTCGACAAAATAGGGCGCCTTTAAGGTTTGAGACGTTCGCCCCATCGGAGGGAGCCGTTCTGCCGAAGCCTCGCGGTAGACTGCCGGCGTAATGATCCCGGTCTCGGCCATCTGTTTGAGGACGATATTGCGACGTTTGACAGCCAGGTCCGAGTTGACCAGGGGCGAGTAGCGCGACGGGGATTTAGGCATGCCGGCGATCAGGGCGCATTCGGCCAAGCTCAATTCCTTCACAGATTTGCCGAAAAAAATTCGGGCGGCCGATTCGACCCCGTAGGCACCGCTGCCGAAATAGACCTGGTTGAGGTAGAAGGTCAGGATTTCGTCCTTGGTATAGCGACGTTCCAGTTGAATGGCCAGAAGGGCCTCCCGGAGCTTTCTGACCAACGTTTTTCGCGGTGTTAGAAAAAGCGTTTTGGCCAACTGCTGGGTGATAGTGCTGGCCCCTTCGACGAACTCTCCGGCCAAGATGTCTTTGATCACGGCACGGAGAATCGCCTTCAGATTGACACCAACGTGCTGGTAGAATTGGCGGTCTTCGGTGGCCACCAGAGCCTTTTTCAAATAAGGCGGGATCATCTCGAGC
>JARROL010000420.1:0-2180 GCA_037383965.1 Desulfobacterales bacterium
CCATCAGCGACACGAAATACATCAGGCCACCGATTATCCACATGAACATGCCGCCCAGATTGAGGTCCGACTGGGGGTCTATTTCCCAGACTGTGCGGATAAGACGGAAAATGCCGGTGCCGTCGGAAGAGCGCATGAATGTAGGGTAATATCCAAGGGGTGCAAAGGTCAACAATATCCCCAGAAGCATATTGGCCGACATGGCGGTAAATATATATACCGCCCCGACGATCGGTGAAAGCCTGTGCGACGGCAAAGGGGTGAAGATGGGCCAAAAGAATATCGTTCCCGTGACCAGTAAGCTCAGATGCTCCACGGCGTGGATCCCTTCGTGGTTCAGCGCCGCGTTATAGAGCACGGGCAGGTGCCAGAGCCACATGACCCCCACTGCCAGCAACCAGGCAGTGGTCGGCCTGCGGAGGAACCGCTCGGCCTTTGCCGCAATTTCAATGGATAAAAGCGACCGGACCGGCTCAGGGGGGAGGCCGAGAAGGAGAAGCGGAGGTGCGGCCAGATAGAGCAAGACATGCTCCATCATATGGGCGCTGAAGAGGTAATTGTCGCCCAGAAAATCGAGCGGCCCGATCAGCGTCAGCAGCATGAGCAGCACGCCCGAGCCGAAGATCGCTGTTTTGTGGTTCATGCGAAAGCGGACGACCCACAGATATCCAAAAAAGAGCGCTGCGGATCCGAAGATCATTGCGGGTTCGAAATTCCAGGCCTCAGCGAAAAGTTGTCCGTTGGTCATCGCAGCACCCACAGGTAGACGACGGGAAAGATGATCATCCATACCGCGTCGACGAAGTGCCAGTAAATCGAAACGCTTTCCACGGCCTCAGGGGGGCCCGTAACGCCTCGCTTCAGTTCGAGGCCGAAAAGGGTCCCCAGCATGATCAGTCCGATAAAAACATGGAGACCGTGAAAGCCCGTGAGGGTATAAAATGTCGTGCCGAACAGGTCCCGGCTGATGATCACGTCTTTGCTGATGAGGGAGATGTACTCGCTGCCCTGCCCCGCTAAAAATACAGTCCCCAGTGCCATTGTGGCCAGAAGCCACGCGAGCGCCGGCCTGCGCCTGCCGGTCCTGAAGTGAATGCCGGCGAGCCACATGGTGAAGCTGCTGCTGATGAGGCATGCGGTGAACACCGCGGTTCTCGGAACATCCAGGTAGCGGGACGGGTCGGCCGCGCTGGGCGAGGTTGCGTGATAGATCACGTAAGCGACGATCAGCAGTATAAAGAAAACCGCTTCCGATGCCACAAAAAGCAGCATTGCCAGTCTGATCTTGTTCATGCGCTATCCCCCCTAAGAGAAGGCGGCGCTTCAGCGCCCGCCTGCTTTTCGGATCGCTCCAGATCCCATAAAGGCCTGGTGCTGCGAACCGGCGGAATCCGTTCGAAATTGTGGGGCGGAGGCGGAGAGGATGTGGCCCATTCGAGGGTCCAGCCACCCCAGGGGTTGTCCTCGGCCGGTTTCCCTTTGAAAAGGCTGACGACCAGATTAGCGAAAAAGACCAGGATCCCCAGCCCAAGCACGTAAGAAAAAAGAGAGGATATCAGATTGATGGGTGCAAGATGCGGCAAATCGGGGTACGTATAGACCCTGCGCGGCATGCCGGCGAGCCCGGCGAAGTGAAGAATGAAAAAAGTGCCGTTGAAGCCGAACACCATGAGCCAGAATTGTATCTTGCCCAGCTTTTCCGACAGCATGCGGCCGGTGATTTTCGGGTACCAGTAATAAAATCCGGCCATCACGGTGAAAAGAGTGCCTCCCAGCAGGGTGTAGTGAAAATGGGCCACCACGAAATAGCTGTGGGTAAGCGCCCAGTCGACGGGCACGGTGGCGAAAGCCACTCCGCTCAGGCCGCCGATCGTGAACTGTATGATGAAGGCAACGGAGAAGAGCATTGCCGTGTCGAAGCTGATCGATCCGCCCCACATGGTGGCGATCCAGTTGAAGATCTTGATCCCGGTGGGAACGGCGATCAGCACGGTTGAAAGAGCGAAGACGTAATAGACCGTGAAGTTCATTCCCGTGGCGAACATGTGATGCGACCAGACACCGAAGCTCAAGAAAGCAATCGCCACCGTCGCAATGGACATAAAGGCATAGCCGAAGATCGGTTTGCGGGAGAAAACCGGAATGACCTCGGATACGATCCCGAAACCGGGCAGGATCAG
>JARROL010000421.1:0-2173 GCA_037383965.1 Desulfobacterales bacterium
CCACATCAGGGATGACGCGCCAATCGGCGGTCAGTTCGCTTGTCGGCGGGATCAGTTTCTCCGGCGGCAGGGCACGGTCGATCTGGGGACGCGTCAGAATAACCCGCCGGCATTGGGGTACCAGGGCCGATAGAATTTCCCGATAGGGTTTGTCATCCAGAATGCCGACGACCAGTGTGATGGCGCGGCCGGCAAGACCGGTTTTGAGATATCGACCCAGAGTTCGAGCGGCGATCAGATTGTGGGCACCATCGAGCAGGGTCAGCGGCCGATCCAGAACCTGCTCCAGTCGGCCCGGCCAGCGCGTCTCGGCGAGGCCCCTCTGCAGGCATTCCGATTCTATGACGCCGATTACCGGCGACAGAACATCGCAGGCTGCCAACGCCAGCGCGGTGTTTTCCAGCTGGTGACCGCCTCTGAGTGCGGTCTTCAGTCCTCGCCAACGGAAGTTAAGGCCGGAGTAGGTGGCCGTGTCAGCGGCGCTGCGACGCATCTTGAAATCCCTGCCCAGGCGAAACAACGGTGCGGAGTTCTCCGCAGCGACCGATTCGACCACTGCGATGGCCGTCTTCTGTCGGACGGCCGTGACGACCGGCACTCCCGTTTTGATGATTCCGGCCTTTTCGCCGGCGATTTGAGATATCCGGCGGCCGAGATACTCGCGGTGCTCGACAGAAACGTTGGTGATAATCGATAGGGCCGGATGAATGATGTTGGTCGCATCGAGCCGGCCGCCCATGCCGGTTTCGACCACGGCCCACTCAACCTTCCGGCATTTGAATTCATGGAAGGCCATGGCGGTCGCGAACTCGAAGAAGGTCGGTTCGCGGTTGACCTTTGCTGCGGCTTTGACAGTCCGATAGGCGGATAATACGTTCTCGTCGCTTATCGGTTGCCGATCGACCACGATTCTCTCGTTGAATCGCACCAGGTGAGGCGATGTATACAGACCGGTCCGCAAGCCACAGGCGTTCAGGATCGAGGCCAGGGTGGCGGCCACGGAACCCTTGCCATTGGTTCCAGCTATGTGAATGGCATTGAAGTGTTCCTGAGGATTGCCCAAACCGGACAGGATGCGACCGATGGTGTCGAGGCCGAGCTTGATACCAAAGCGCCGCAGCGCGTACATTTCATTCAAGCAGGATTGGTAAGAATGGCTCATGGACGTGATGATAAAAAACCCGACGGGATTTTCTCCCGCCGGGTTCGAAACAAATGGTCTGGATCGTTAACGGCGATACCGGTTTTTGCGCGCAACGGCCAGCCGTTCTCTTCGCAAGGCTTCCCGCGCTTTTCTACGGCGGAACTCACTCGGTTTTTCATAGCTCTTTTTAAGCTTGAGCCGTTTGAAGAGGCCGTCATTTTGAATCTTCTTCTTCAGGATGCGCATGGCCTTTTCAATATCATTGTCGTAGACCTTGACTGTGATTTCCTTCAACTATCTCGCCCCCTTCTGTCCATCGAGCGGCATTTTGCGCTGCAGTGCGACTCGATGGTTGGTCAATTTGCTCAAGTCTTCAATAAACAAAAATATATAACTCAAGCATCCATGATGCGCAAGTAAAAAATAATCACTTCCAGAAACATTTCCATACGGTGCCGCAATGTCATCGCCCAGTAAACCGAGGGCAGGGCCTCCGAATCGCACATAATTGACTTGACAGGTCCGCGGGTTTTAGGTCATATGGTGCCCACTGCCACCGCGCGCTTCAGCTAAACCGGCTCGATTGCCGTTGACGCAGCTCCTCCGGTGAGGACTGCGTTTCACCCCGGACGTTGTCTTTTTAAAAGTTTCCGAGAAGACGGGCAAACATACAGAGGCTACGTTTGGATAAGATCGACTCAATAATAAGGAGGAAAAAAGATGCGTCTGATTTTGTTGGGCGGCCCCGGAGCGGGCAAAGGGACTCAGGCCAATTACATTAAGGAAAGATACCAGATACCGCAGATTTCCACTGGCGACATGCTCCGGGCGGCTGTAAAGGCCGGGACCGAACTGGGCCAGAAAGCAAAGGCGGTTATGGATTCCGGCGGACTCGTGCCGGACGATGTCCTCATCGGTCTGGTTAAGGAGCGGATCAAGCAGCCAGATTGCAAGTAAGGTTTTTTATTCGATGGGTTCCCACGGACGATACCGCAGGCGGATGCCATGAAGGATGCCGGTGTTGCGATC
>JARROL010000422.1:0-2170 GCA_037383965.1 Desulfobacterales bacterium
GTTGTTTTTTCCTGTGTTTTTTCCCGCAAATTGGCGCGCCATCCCCGCCAGTTCCAACAGATGCGCGCAGGTCCTGCGGCGCGCAATATTGCAGCTGCAATGCCGACTCGCCTCCTCCCCGTGTTCGTCGCTCACAAGAATGGCCAGGCCGGGCGTCCGATCGGTTGGCGTCGGCAGCAGCCCGACGGCATGGCGGTGAAACTCCAAACGGTTTAAATCCCCCGTCGCCATCGAGTTTATATTCGGGTTTTTCATAACTGCGTCTTTAGCATGTCACCCTCATCGATTCAACGGTATCATCGCCTGCCGCACTGCACGGGCTTACAAAATGACTGCCGGGATTTCCACTGTTCCTGCGAAAAAAGATCGATCAACACCTTGATTAGAACGTGGGCATCAAGGTGGCTTCAGCTGGAGCGAGGAAAGACAATGGTCGCCTGTACAACGAGGCACGACCGGCACCACCTTTCCCCCCTGAGATCAGCTCTTGGGGGTCATTGGTGTAAATCGGGTCTATGCAACCCCACCGTATCACCGGGTTGTTCAGTCATTGCTGCCATGGTTTGCTGTTCTTTGCGGATGCGTTTCTTCAGAAGCTATAAATACGCCTTTATATGCGTCTTTTCCCGTTGTCTTTATCATCACCGGCCTTCCGATAAGCTCCGCAAGCGGGAGGACAAACAGGCCCTTCGTACGGATTCCTTCCAGGACACGATCGATTTCCTCGACCCACAAAGTCAGCAGTGCGGGGGACCGCGGCAGGATGTCGTGCAGGAGTACGATGTCGTCGGGCCGGAGGCGTCGCAGGATCTTTTGCGACAGATGCCTCAGCCACCGGTTTCCGCCGTCGCGGGCCCGGCAGCTGAAATTCACTGCATACATGCCCATTGTCTGTAATGCCTCGCGGAGCCTCGGGCTGGTGATACCCGCCGGTGGACGAAAAGCCAGCGGCGCGATGCTGTGGCGGCGCAACACATCCTGGACGGCCGCGATGTCGCGTATCACGGTGTGCCTGCTCCTGAACGCCATGAACACGTCGTGATTGAAAGAATGGTTGGCCACACAATGGCCGTGGTTAAGAATATCTTCTATCAGGTGGGGGTAGAGGCCGGCCTTGCGACCATTCACGAAGAAGGTTCCGGCAACCCGGTGCTTTTTCAGCAACCGCAGCAGTTCCGGCGTGGTCTGCGGATCCGGGCCGTCGTCGAAGGTCAGGGCCACGGCCTTCCGGCCGGACGAGCCGCGGCTGACAACCGGCAGGTAGAAGTTGGAACCCGGAAAAAACGGTGCCGCAAAGCACATAAGCACAAACCCCGCCAGAACCATCAGAGACAGCCGGATGTCCACGAAAGCCAGCAGAATGGCCATTAGAAACGACCAGAACCCGATCCGCTCTCCGGCGGACAAAGGCCGGTGTTTCGCTCCAAATTTAATAATAGCTTTCATCATGTCGGATCGGCCGTGAAGGGCGACGGTTCAGCACCTGCATCATCGTCTCTCGACATCTCCTGACGGGCCGCGCCTGCAACCAGCCAGACGAGTTCATCGTTCACACCGGAGGGCAGCGTATCCGTCATCTGGAAGCCGGACCGCGCGATCATTTCCTCCAACTGCTCCGCAGACCGGTAGTAAGCGGGTACACCGGCCAAGTGAAGCTTGGCGTTTTCGAGCCACCACACCCAGGGAAGCCGCCGCCGTGGGGGTATCGTCACACGGACGATCAAACGGGCGCCTGCGTGCATGCGCTCCCTTAACCTTGCGAGGGTCAAAAGGAGGGCATCGTCATCCAGAAAGTGGACCATGTCGAGCAACGTGGTCAGGTCGGCCGCCCGGGACACCTCCGGGACGTCCGGGGCATATCCCTGTGTAACTGTTCCGCGCACGCCCACCGCAAATGAAGCAATTCTCGCCCGTTTCTTCGACGGCTCGATCCCGTAGATATGGGCGTTCGGAAACCGCTCGAGGAGCCAACACGACGGCACCCCGAATCCGCAGCCGATGTCGTTGATCGTTTCGATTTTCTCACTGGTTTTCAGGATTGACTGCAATTCCAAAAACATCGGGTCGAAGCGCATTTTGAACCGCGCAAAGAGTCGCGGATAGGCTTCCATGTTGTGATAGCGCCATAGCACCCGGTCGTGCAGACTCCCGCTCTTGGGGGCTTGGGTCT
>JARROL010000423.1:0-2168 GCA_037383965.1 Desulfobacterales bacterium
AGTCAAACCGGGACCAGTTTGAAGCCGAAGTTTTCCATTTGATAGATGTAGCGTCCGTCGACTTTCAAAAGTCCGTTTGCGTACAGAGCCGGCACGGGTGTGTCAACCATTTTCGTGATCACGACGTCGACTTCGATGCGTTTATTGTCCGGTACGATCTGCCCGCGATAGGACCAGGCATGGGGTTTATCCATGATCCATTCAAAACGATGGGTGTTGACAAGTTGCGGCCATCGTTTTATGGCCGCAAACTTGATGAGCTGCAGAAACGATTCGATTCCCAAAGAACCCGGACAGACCGGATCCTGAAAAAAGTGGGCTTTGAAAAACCACTCGTCGGGATCTACGGTTTTGACCCCCCGGATAAAACCGAGCCCTTCGGGACCGCCGTCCGGGATAAAAACGTCAATCTTATCGATCATGCGCAGGGCTTTTGCCGGCATGGCCAGAGAAGGCGCCGGATCAGCATCCGGATCTTCGGGAAAAAGCGGTGCTGCATCTTCAAAAATAAAGGGTTGAAGCGGCCGGCGTTGATCCAAAGAAGGCGTATATGCTTGTTTTTGGGCGTTCCGAATGCCGACCTGCTGTGCCAGGGCCTGCTTTGTGAAAAAGCCAAAGTAGGTATCGCCGGAGTAAATGATTTGAGCATCTTGAAAAACCGCAAAATCAAAATGTTCGATGATCATTTCAGCGGCGTCGGAGACTTTGGTCATGCGGGCGCGTATGGTCAATGTTTTTTCTTCGGGAAAAATCATGCGATGCAATACGGCATTTCCTCCGAGGTTTCTGAATTTTAAATCATTTTCGCTTTTAAGGGCGGAGCCCAGGTAAGCGGCCAGCCATCCGCACGGCTGAAGGGCCGCTTCCAGCAGAATGCAAAAGGGCATGGACGACGACCGGTCTGCTTTAAAGTACCATGCAGCCGGTGAAATGTCATATTCGGCCTCGATCCATCCGCCGGGTTTCAGGATCCATGCGTCGGGTTCGACGGCAACAATCCGATCCAAAAAAGAATAGGGCGGTCCCGGAAGACGGGCGATTACCCGGTCCGTGTCGAACACTTTGTAAGGATCCCCGAAGGCCTCCGAAGGCTTTCCAACGGCAAAGGCCAATATTTTGTCCCGATCGTAAAGAGCCGCTTTCCGATCTCCGACATCGGCAGGCTGGAAAGCCTGCCCCACGGATCTCTGATCTCTGATCTCTGACTTCCGACCTCTGACTTCCGACCTCTGACCTTCGACTTCCGACCTCCGGTCTTTGAGCTTCTCATTCCATATTGTTTCGATTTCCTCTCCGGTGACGCCGGTCATTTTCATGGACATGTCTTTAAACGACACGATACGATGCCCGTCGGCCGTCATGAGGGCATCGGCAATGACAAAGGGCTCAGGCCCATAGCCGATCTCCTTGATATCGATGTCGTACCAGACCTTGCGCGTTTCCGGCGGTACCGGGCCCCTGCACTTGAGGATGCTTTGAACGCCGACCATCGGTTCATACCAGACACCGGGTTTCGGCGTCACCCATCCCATGCGCTGGATAAAGACCCTGATCGTATGGGCGCAGCACTCATACATCAGGGTTCCCGGCATGACCATGTCATCCATGAAATGACAGGTCAAAAACCAGTCATCGGGATGAATATCGGCTTCAGCCCGGATTCGGCCGAGCCCGAATCGGCCGCCAAAGGGGTCCAGATGCAAAATCCGGTCGATCAGCTTCATTCTGCCGCCCGGCAGCCAAAGGGATTCGGCCAGTTCAATGTCGTCAAATCCGGGTCCGAAACATCCGGCAAGACCACCCTGCCTTAAGCAGTCAAGGGCTGCGTCATTGTAACTTTCCTTTTTGACGGGAACCGGATCTTCTCTGTCGCGTCGAGACCTGAAGGCGAAGACCGGCCAGTCAATCGGTTTTCGATTGGGAAGCATTCGGGTGTCTTCTTCGGTCAGGATAATCCCGCCGGAGTGCTCCACCTCTTCTCTGGTAAAGAATCCCGCACACCCGTCGGTCATGCTGATCAGATGCGAATCACCGATATACCCTTCGAACCTGAAGAAAAAGAGCCAGGTTTCTCCCTGCCGGGAAAAGCGATCGATCTCGATTTCGTATCGAATCACATCGCCGGGCATGGGAAGGCCCCGGTGGAATTTGACCTTTGCATCCAGAAG
>JARROL010000424.1:0-2167 GCA_037383965.1 Desulfobacterales bacterium
GCTTGGATTAATTCGGCATTTTGGAGGTCAGATATAAAATGGTCTATCTTACTAATACGGTCAACTCTATATACATAAGCATATTGTTCTACATCAGACGAATTGCTGACAACCTCTCGTTTTCATTCCGTAGGCAAAAAAGTGATCAAAAACGCCCTGAATTTAGGGTCGGTTTCAATAATTTCAGGCACTTATTATTTTGACTGACTTCAAAACCCGTAGGCACACGAAATGACGATTAATGCTTGACACGGCTTTATTTACACGCTACATGCCTAAGCATGTACTTGCGGACGACACGAAGGCAAAACAAGGACGGCTCCGTCGTCGAATACTACCAGCTGGCCCACAATGAACGCCACCCGGTTACCGGAAAGCCGGTCGCCAAGATCATCCACAACTTCGGCCGCACCGATCAGCTCGACCGTGAACAGCTGGTGCGGCTGTGTCGGTCCATCGCCCGGGTCTGCAACCTGACTGTTGTCGATCCTTACAGCCAGGAGCAAGACCAACTTACAGCCGCGGCAGCTCCTCTTCCCGGAGGCCTGAAGATCGATCGGACCGTCACCCTGGGAACGGTGCTGGCCATCGAAGGGCTCTGGGAGAAGGTTGGTCTTAAGAAGACCTTGGCCGATATCGCTAAAACCGCCCGGACCCCGGCTGTCTACGAGCGGGCTCTGTTTGCGATGACTGCCAACCGGCTGTGTGATCCGGACTCCAAACTCGGGGTCTGGGACCGATGGCTGGAGACGGTCTACCTGCCATCCTGTGATCAGTTGAAGCTACGGCACATGTACGAAGCCATGGATCTGCTCTATCAGCACGCAGCCGAAGTTGAGAAGACGGTTTTCTTTCACACCGCAAACTTGTTCAACCTGGAGGTGGATCTGATCTTCTACGACACCACCACCGCCTCCTTCAGTGTAGACTTCGAAGACGATCCCGAGAGTCATGACAACGCAACGCTTCGAAAGTTCGGACACTCCAAGGAGGGGACCTGGACCCCGCAGGTGGTCGTAGCCTTGGCCGTGACCGCCGAAGGCATCCCGGTTCGAAGCTGGGTGTTGCCCGGCAACACCGCCGATGTCAGCACGGTGGAGACGGTTCGCAGCGATCTGCGGGGCTGGAACCTGGGCCGTGCGATGTTCGTAGCCGACTCCGGGATGAACTCCGAAAACAATCGCACAGAGCTTGCCAGAGCCTGCGGCAAATACCTGCTGGCCTGCCGGATGGCAAACGTGACCGAGATCAAGCGCGATGTCTTGAGCAAGCGCGGTCGCTACACGGTCTTCAACGACAACCTTCACGCCAAAGAAGTCATCGTCGGTGACGGCGAGCGCCGAAAGCGCTACATCCTGTGCTACAATCCCAAAGAGGCCGATCGCCAGAGGAATCACCGCCAACAGCTCGTCGAGTTGCTGGAGGCCGAACTGGAAAGACATCCAGACAAGTCCGCCACGGCACAGTGGGCTATCGAGTTGCTGGCCTCCCGGCGGTTCAAACGCTACCTGCGCATTACCAAGTCAAAGCAGGTTCGAATCGATCGGACTGCCATCCGGCAGGCGGCCCAATATGATGGCAAATGGGTGATCGAGACCAATGACGACACCATCAGCCTTGAAGATGCCGCCTGCGGATACAAGGGGCTGATGGTCATTGAGCGCTGCTTTCGCTCGCTCAAGCGCACCCAGATCAAGATGACGCCCATGTACCATTGGCTCTCCCGGCGCATCGAGTGCCATGTGAAGATATGCGTGCTGGCGCTTTTGATCGAAAGGATTGCCGAACGAGCCTGCGACATGCCGTGGCATCGGATCCGCCGCGGTCTGGAACCGCTGCAGGTGACAAAACTTTTTAATTTAAATTACCGTGTGACTATGCGCAACGAAATCTCCAACGAAACGCGCAACATCCTAAAAAAACTTGATATTAAGCCTCCGCCGCAGGTCGTTCATCTCGAAAATCACCCTCCAAAATAGCTCAATTTTGTAGGCAAACGCTGAATCTCATTCAGTGTGCTAAACGCCCGTGTATTAAAGGTTCACGCGATTTTGCATGTTTACAAAGCGAAAACCCAGGTCTATAATCGAACCTATTTCAACGACCTGGCGGACCTCCAAGGCGGTTATCAACCGTGCGGGCCTCAACATTTGACGCAATGCATGAG
>JARROL010000425.1:0-2164 GCA_037383965.1 Desulfobacterales bacterium
CGCCTGGCGCTGGATCTGGCCGGCGGATTTATTGCGACCATGCCCAGTCAATACGATTTGGAGAATGAGGATGTCGGGCATCTGGTGCGAAAATATTTTTCAGGGGTAGCCGATATCCCGACGGAGGATCGTGTCAAAATTGCCCGAATGATCGAGGCCATGACTGGCGGCACCGCCCTGGTGGAGTCGATGCACGGGGCCGGTTCCCCGCAGGCGCAGCGCATCATGATCTACCGCGAGGGAAAGCTGGCAGAAAAGATAAAGCTGGCCAAGCGCCTGGCCGGCATTACGGATCCGGAGGAATAATTCAGGTTCAGGTGCTCTGCTTCAGGCCGATTCAGGTGTCAGGATTACGAAACTGTTGATGTTGGAAATTATCAGATTCCGCATTATGTCATCTTTTTACTGATCCGCATTCGGCGGAAAACCTGACACCTGAAACCATGGATTTTACGGCTTTTGTACCATTTTTGGGGGACATGATAATAAAGGAGATCAACATGCAAAAAGCAAACGTATCTATCGTAAAAACTCCCGCCGGTCCCGATTTTGAGCAAATATACGCGGCTGTTAAAAAATCGCTGGACCTCATCGGCGGCATCGAAGACATTATCCAGCCCGGGCATCTGGTTTTGATTAATCCCAGCTGGGTGGCGCCGCCGGTCGAAAGAAAGGCCGGCTGTATCACCCTGCCTGAAGTTGCGCGGGCGGTGGCGGATATCGTCAAGGCCGCCGGCGCGCGGCCGGTAATCGCCGAATCTTCCGCTGTCGGTGTCGATACAGAGAAGGTCATTCAGAGCTCAGGCTATCGCGACCTCCAGGAGATGGGCTACGAAGTCGTCAACCTGAAGGCCACCAAGGCAACGGTGGATTTGCCGGTGGAAAACGGCAAGATTTTCGATCAGGTTGAGTGCTGGGAGCTCGTTAAGCAGGCAGATGTCATCATCAGTGTGCCCAAGTTAAAAACCCACGATCAAACCGAGATGACCTGTGCGATCAAAAAGCTCAAGGGATTGCTGACCGATAAAGGCAAAAAGGGCATGCACCAGGAAGGTCTTTTTGATGGCGTCATTGATTTGCTGTCAGCCGTAAAGCCCCGGCTGGCGGTAGTCGATGCAGTGGTCTGTCAGGAAGGCGTGGGGCCGGTCTTTGGAAAACCGGTGGAAATGAATCTCGTCCTGGCCGGCAAAGACGTGGTCGCCGTAGATGCGGTCTGTGCCCGACTGATCGGATACGATCCGGAAGAAACCCTGCTGACCAAAAATGCTGCGGCGCGCGGTCTGGGTGTGATGGATGCCGCATCGATCGATATCGTCGGCGAACCGCTGGAAGGTGTCAAGCGCCGTTTTTTAAGAGCGATCGAAGATGATCCGGTTAAAGTGGAGGGATTTCAATTGATTCACGGGGAAGCCGCCTGCACCGGCTGTCGCAATACGGTGATGAGTGCCCTGATCGATATGCGCAATGCCGATCAGCTCATGTACCTGCCGGGCGTCACGGTGGTCACGGGAAAAGCGCCCCTTCCTTCCGATGTGTCGCCCGATGATATCGTGACCATCGGGTTATGTATGAAAGACAACCAGACCGATCGGCACGTCAAAGGCTGCCCGCCTAACAACGCCCTGGTGGTCAAAGCCATCATCGGCGATCGCGCGGAAGTCAAACGCATGTATGCGGAAGAAAGCCTGGATAAAACCGATTAGACGTGTTCGCAATGTGCGGGCAATCAATGTTTAATCGGGAGAAGCCGCTCAGCGCGCTTTTCGGATTAATCACATCAACATTAAGAAAGGTTTGGCAACGATGGAATCCATCTTTGAATACATGCAAACATACGACTTCGAAAATCTGTTTTTCTGTCAGGACAGGGCACTTGATTTCAAGGCCATCATCGCCATCCACGACACAACACTCGGCCCCGCCACCGGCGGCTGCCGCATGTGGCAGGATTATCCCAGCGAGATGGATGCCGTCGAAGACGCTTTGCGGCTGGCACGCGGGATGACATACAAATACGCCGCTGCCGGGGTGAATCTGGGCGGCGGTAAGGCAGTGATTATCGCCGATCCGAAACGCAAGGACCGTGAGCCGGTTTTTCGGGCACTGGGGAAATTCATCAATCGTCTGGGCGGCAAATACATCACCGGCGAAGATGTGGGCACCA
>JARROL010000426.1:0-2155 GCA_037383965.1 Desulfobacterales bacterium
CCGCTGAAACCGCTCCCACTGGCTTGCCGGTCTCCAGTCAACCTATTTTTTCTGCCGGAATGTCATGCCCGTAACGACACCGGCGTGATCGGACGGCCACAGGCCATCTGCCGTTCGGTCCTCTTGCCGATCACCCACGACGGTAGCATGTACGGCGCGCAGGAAATTCGGCCCCTGCGGGCCCGCCTGCGGCGGACGCACCCAGACGTGATCGATGCGTTCGTCCAGCCAGGAATACGGGTTCATCAGCAGGTCCTGCTGGCAGCAGGTGTTCCCCGGACTACGGGCGCCATTGCGCACCGTCCACGTATCGATATACCCATCGCCTGCCATCAAGGCGTAAGGTGTTGGGCACAATCCCAGCGTGTCGAAATCCGGCGGCAAAAGACAGATTGACTCCGGTCCCTCGTCTGGGTCGGAATTGAGGTCCCCGACCACGACGACGATCTCATCACCGACCAACCTGGGAAGGCCGTTCAGGATCTGGGTCATTTCGTAAGCTTGCACGGACTGGAAGAAATTGGCGGCCGGATTGCCGCTAACCTCGAGGTGCATGTTTACGAAGCGGTAACTGCGCCCCTGGAGATCCACGTCCACGATGTTGTAACCGCGGGTGAAGACGATTTCACCACCACCCGGAACAGGGACCGGCAGGTTATACATGAAGTTCTCGCTCAAACTAAACCTGACACCAACATCCGACCGACTCAAGGTGACGTCGCGGTCGGTCAGCCGGGCGTCGAAAAACGCGGCGGGACAGTCCAGCAGACCCAGGTTGGCCACCGGAAGTTCTACATCGGCGTTTGTCACGGTAGCGGCAACCTCATACTGGAGCCCCCTGTCTGCCAGTTCGGCCAGCAAAATGGCCAGGTAGTCCGCAAAGACGTCCGTTGCGTTCGGCGCCGGGTTGCCCGGGGGAGAAAGAATGTCGCTGGGGCACTGGGTACGGACCTGAGAGACTTCCTGCAGGCCGATCAGATGCGGTTCATGCTCCGCGATCAAATCGGCGATGGACTCGGCACGCTGCGCAAAATCCGTCACCTGGATGTCGCCGAATATTTCCGCGGCATTGATCGGAACAGGTTGTTCCGGGTTTAGGATCTTGAACAGGTTGGCGCCCACGTAGACGTTCTGGGTCATCACCTTCAGGCGGCCGGCCTGACCCTCTTTGCCTTTGGACTCGCCCGCAAAAACGCCTTGGCAAGTTACCATCAAGAACAGAATTGCAAAAATCGAACGGAGGATTATCTGGGTTTTCATGCTCTATTCTCCAGAATCGTCAGGAATCAAGCCAAGTTCAGCGATTTGTGCCGCAGACACTTGCCCATACTCCGAGTTTAGAAGAACCTTCACGAATCTCCAGTGAGGGTTCGGCGGATGCTCATGTTTTGTCTGTCTGTTCGGAGTTCGTATTGTTGCTTTGGGTCGTTAGCAGCCCAAGTTGCGCCTCAATCGACTCGTTCTGGTGTTCGGCACATAGCAGAACTCCCCTGGACGTGAATCGCAGGGGAGTTTAGTTCTCAGTTCTGCCAGAAGCGGCTATTGCATCAACGTACGCACCATTGCCTTTCGCAAGGTACGCCGTCTCGGTCACCGTCCATTTTCGTGTTTGGACAATTCCGGATGAAAAATGTGGCCTCTTCACAGGACGTCATCTGTGAGCAGTGGGTGCGTCCATCGCAGTGATATTTTGCGGGAGGCGATTTGGTGACTAGTGGCCGTTTGGACGAGGATGACGTCCGTTCGAACTTCTGAAAAGCGTAAGATGCCGCAGCCAGCAGCATTACCGCAATAACAATCTTCCTCACGTAATTCCCCCCGCCAATCCCTGGTCGTAATGATTTCTAGACGATAAGCGGAATGAAGTTCGGCGATGGGTCGTTTGCTGCCTTTGCCCACGAAAATCGCCTCGGTTCCGTTCACAGGCGTTTAGCCGAAGTGCACTAAAAAGGACCGCTCAGTACAGAGGGCGGTCAAACGCGGAACTGACTCAACGCCTTTCATCAGGCCTGGTGGGTTTCCCCCCGCACCCAGATTTTTGCCGTGTACAGCGTTTCATAGCCAAGTCGCTGATAAAGCGGAAATCCGGCAGGCGTGGCGCCCAGGAAAAAAGCAGTGGCTCCGGCTTGCCTGGCACTGAACATGACCCGTGACA
>JARROL010000427.1:0-2148 GCA_037383965.1 Desulfobacterales bacterium
GGTACCAATAATTTGATAGGTCTCATGACCTTTGCCGGCAATCAGTACCGTGTCGCCCGGTTCGGAAACCTTTATTCCCAGTTGAATTGCGCGTCGCCGGTCGGCCTCAACCACATAGCCTTTGTCCTTAAAACCGTTTTCTAAATCAGCGGCTGAATACTCGCGGCTGTTTATTCTCCGGGCGCCGTCAAGAATTTGAGCAATAATCGCCAGGGGGTCTTCGGTCCGTGGATTATCCGAAGTCACCACCGCCAGATCGCAAAGTCTTGTGGCGATTTCCCCCATGAGTGGCCGCTTTTCTCTATCGCGATCGCCGCCGCAGCCAAACACGCATATAATCCGACACTGCATAACGGCGCTCAGGGCTTTAATGACATTTTCCAGTGCATCGGGCGTGTGCGCATAGTCCACATACACAAAGCGGCCGGCATTGTTTTCAATTTGTTCCAGGCGACCCGGTATGGCCGGGACGGCCTCGATTCCTGATCTCATGGCCCCGATCGGCAGATTCAGCGCATATGCGGCGCCGGCCGCGCACAGGATATTTTCCAGGTTGTGTCTGCCGACCAGGCGGGATTTAAAATGAAATTTTGCGTCCGGCGTTGATATCTCGCCGGCAATGCCCTTTCGGTCGCATTGCGCGCTGTTGGCGTAAACGGTATCATCGGTTTGTGACCCTGTCTTTATGACCGGAACCTTCAGAACATCGGCCAATTCGCTGCCGTTTTTGCTGTCACAATTAATCACGGCGATCGCATGCCCGCTTTTGGGTCCCTCAATCAGATATTCGGTAAAAAGCCTTTTTTTGCTGGCCCAGTAGGATTCCATGTCTCCGTGGAAATCGAGATGGTCCTGACTCAGGTTGATAAACACCGCTACGTCGAACCAGCAGTTTCGAATGCGATACAGGTCAATGGCATGCGATGATGCCTCCATGACCACATGGCTGACGCCTGCGCGCAGCATCTCCGCTAAAATGCGCTGCAGATCGAGCGATTCAGGCGTGGTTATCGGGTTATCGAACGTTTGGCCCGCATATCGATAGTTAATGGTGCCGATGACGCCGGCCTCAAATCCAGCCTGCTGCAGGATGCTTTCAATCAAATATGCGGTGGTGGTCTTGCCGTTGGTGCCGGTAATAGCGATAACCTTCAATCGCTCCGATGGGTTGCCGAAAAAGCAGGCAGCCATATCAGCCAGCGCCTGCCGTGTATCTGCAACCCGTATGTTTGTCGTCTCAACGTTGAGTTCTTTTTGCGAGACGACCGCAACAGCGCCTCTTGCAATCGCATCGTCGATATAGTCGTGGCCATCGGCGGCGTGACCGGCAATGGCCACAAACAGCCCGCCGGCCGTTACATCCTGGGAGCGATAATGAATCGACCGAATCTGCGGGTCTTTTTTTCCGGCCATTTCATGGTCTACCGAAAGCGGTCTGGCAGCCTTGATTAGATCCGAGAGCTTCACCCGCTGGCCTCGATCCTGCGCGAAGTCGCAAACCGTTTTACCCCGCTGCGCGGCGGAATGTTGAGATAATTCAACGTTTCGCCGGCGATTCGGCGAAACACCGGTGCCGCCACCGTCCCGCCGTAATATTTTCCCTGCGGTTCATCAATTACCACCAGGATGGTCAGCCTCGGATCGTCGGCCGGCGTAAATCCGACAAAAGAGGCGATATGTCGATCATGCGAGTAGGTTCCGTTTTTATCCAGTTTACGGGCGGTGCCTGTTTTCCCGCAAACCCTATAACCATCGAGGGCTGCATTCACACCCGTGCCGCCTTTGGTGGTGACCGTTTTCATGATGGTCTTAACCGTGCGGGCCGTTTTCTCTGAAAGGACTCTTCTTACCGCCTGAGGCTGAAACTGTTTCAGCGGCCCACCACTTTGGTCCGTGATGGCCTGAACAAGATAGGGCTTCATCAGAATTCCGTCGTTGGCGATGGCCGAAGCCGCTGTGACAAGCTGAATGGCCGATACCGATACACCGTAACCAAATGCAATCGAGGCGGTATCTACAGAGGTCCAGTTCTTGTAATTGGCCAGGCTGCCGGCAGTCTCACCGGGTGAGTCGATCCCTGTTTTACTGCCGAAGCCGAATTTGTGAAACATAGTGTAGAGCCGCTTTGGCCCGACCTTTTCGCTGATC
>JARROL010000428.1:0-2131 GCA_037383965.1 Desulfobacterales bacterium
TGGAATGCCTGGCCATCGGAGGAACCTTGTTGACCGGGCTCCTTATCAGCAAAATTAAAGGGGAAAGCCCTTGAAAGATACATCTCGGGAATATAATCGATGATCATAAAACAGTGAAATCGGATACATGGACAATTTCTGCTACATCGTCGGCTGCGAGAAGACCCTCAAAGCGCTGGTGGTCGATCCCGGCCGTGACGTCGATCAGATTGTGTCCGTGGCTGAGAAACAGGGTCTTGAAATCGAAACCATCGTCAACACTCACACCCACGGCGATCATACCGCCGGCAACGAAGAATTACAGTCGCTGACCGGGGCGAAAATTATCATTCATGCGCTCGATGCCGCCGGATACCCCACGGCCGATGTTCTCCTGAAAGATGAAAAAACCCTGCAGCTGGGCGGGATCACTTTCGATGTCATTCACACGCCGGGCCACACGCCAGGCGGTATTTGCCTGTATGCGCAGGGGAATCTCTTCACGGGCGACACCCTGTTTGTCGGCGACAGCGGCCGCACCGACCTGTCCGGCGGCGACCGCCCCACCTTGGGCGCTTCCATCCGCCGCCTGATGCAACTGCCGGACGACACCGTCATCTGGCCGGGCCACGACTACGGCCCCACCCCGACTTCGACCATCGGTTGGGAAAAGCGACACAATGTCAATGCCAAGGAATACGGCTACTACGTGAAAGACTGATCGGTAATGACAGATACCTTGTGCCCGGATTGCAATCGAAAATCCAGACACGAAAAAAAGGGCGGAATCACACCGTATGATGATCCGCCCTTGTAGTTTTACATGTCCTTCTGCTAGGGTTAGTTGTCCAATAACAGAAGCGGTTCGATGTTGGCCAGTGTGTTAATTGCTACGACGGTGTATATGCCACCATCGCCTAACGTTGGCGTCACATCGATCACGGTTGATGCCGTTCCCGTCGCATTTACCTTAAAGTTTCTCGCTCCGGCCGGAACCTCCAAATAGTCTGAAAATCCTTTGAAAGCGACGTCCGTCAACACGATTGTGTCATCTACCAGAACATCCACGTTGGGTGCATCAGGCGAAGCATGCACCACCCGAACTTTTGCATTACCTGGCGTTGGCGTTGTTGTATTGTCGACCAGGAGCAGCGGTTCAATACTGGCGACCAAATTTACTGCCAAGACAGTGTAGTTTGTCCCACCCGCCAGAGGGACCGTAACGTCGATCACACTGCTCGCTGTACCGGTGGCATTGACTTTAATGTTTCGATCGCCGGCGGGCACAATCGTGTAGTCCAAAAATTGTGTGAACGCGACGTCTGAAAGCACGGTCGTGTTATCGACAAGGATGTCCACATTGGGTGCGTCGGGTGACGCGTGGACTGCGCGAAGACGGGCACGGTTGTCGTCAATTTCAATGAACGGGGTTGTCGGGTCGTTTGCGAGAACGACGAGGCTGATGGGTGATGCGCCGCCGGTTGCATCGACGGCGACCGCGGAGAAAATCGAACCGGCATCCAGCGTCACCGCACCCGAATCAAACACCGGATCCTTGGACCCGACTGTTGTTACCCTGATCTGATAATCGCCTTCGGGTATTTCGAGAAAATCCGAAAATTCCGTGAAAGCAACGCTTGAAAGGGTTGGCGTAGCAGTGTTGATGTCCGCGCCCGGCGCAGTGACGTACACATCGACAGGCGGAGCGCTCGGGGCGCTGTGCACGACACGAATTTTAAGCAGATTGCCGCTGGGTGGGAAGTTTTCGTCCGGCAAAACCAATGGTTCGATCTGTGCTAAAAAATTTGTGGCGATGATTGTCGTAAACGAATCGAATGCAAGGGTGAGGTCTGCATCGATTACAGTTGTCGAAGTGCCGGCCGCATTGACCTTTACGTTTCGGGTTCCTACAAGAACTGACAGGAAGTCAGAAGCCTGTTTGTAGGATACATCCGACAAAACCACTTGGTTATCTAAAAGTACATCAACATTGGGGGCATCCGGCGATGCATGCAAAACACGAATCGATGCCGAATCTAAAGGAATAGTTGGATTGTTATCATCATCGCTACATCCAACAAAAAGCGTCATTATAATCAATAGACTAAAAATTTGTCCAAAAGTTTTCATTGCCAAACCTCCTTTATTCATT
>JARROL010000429.1:0-2116 GCA_037383965.1 Desulfobacterales bacterium
GATGTCGACCATGAACTCTTCCATCCCAGAAATGACGATTTCAAAGAAATTCTGGCCCTTGGTCGGAATCATACTGATTCCTTTGGTAGCGATCGCCGCGCAGACAATTAAAAAAATCATGACGAACCAGCTGTAGATGATGTAGGGGTAAGCATGGGCAAAGTGCGCCGCCCCGGGACCGAACCACTCGAACACCTTGACGAGAAACAGATAGGGATGTTCCATCCTTAGACCGCCTCCTTGAAAATGAGATTTTTTGCCTCGCGCAGGGTGACCAGAATGATGCTGGCAACCACTACCGAA
This sequence comes from Desulfobacterales bacterium, assembly GCA_037383965.1. Classification (GTDB taxonomy): domain Bacteria; phylum Desulfobacterota; class Desulfobacteria; order Desulfobacterales; family SG8-13; genus JARFQH01. The sequence continues at coordinate 304 of JARROL010000429.1, forward strand.
AGACCGAGAACCAGTCCGACCGGGTTCACCAAGCGCCCGGCGATGAGAATAAAAATAATGAAGCCGCTCGCGATGAAGCGGATATAATACTTGGCCAGAACGGCATTGGGTGACGCAAGCTGAGGCGGCGTCAGGGCTTTTCTGAGGGTTCTGGCCAGGAGATGGAAATTCAGGGTAACCAGCAGGCCCCCGAAAAAAATCCCCCTGGCAAATGCGGGCGGTGCGAGAATTAAACCGGCCAGACTTGCAGCCACAAATAGGATCCAATTGGAGCGGGTGACAAAGGATAAGATTCGCTGCTGTATGTCCATTCGCAATTTCTTTCTCTTCCGGGCCGACGCCTCAAAGATTTCGACTTTTCTTGATGGCCAGTCCGATGTTGCGATAAGCGGCGACAATGCCCAGCCCCAGACCGATCAGGGTCAGCCAGGGGGTGGTCTGAAACACTTCTCTGTCGAGATAGACCCCTATCGCCAGTCCGATCACGATCGACAGGGCCACCGAAAAACCCAGACTGGCGTAAAAAGCCAACTCACGAAAGTAGCGTCTGGATTCCCGTTTCATGACAGTTTTTAAACCCGTCGAAAGGCTGAAAGGCTTGAAAAGTGCCTTAAAAACGTTAGAGCACCTAACATAGGATCCGGGGCAAGTCAATGTAAAATTCAGATTTTTTTATAATCTTCGATGATTATCAACCATTTGAAATCTAAAGTACTTTGCGGAATTATCCCGACAGTTGCACGCCCGTTGACAAACCGTTAAGATCGCTGTCCGGGCCACCTGACAACCATATGCTGCCGGCATCGAACACCGGACCGTCCAGACAGGCATGGTAGTATCGACCCGGTGCGTCTCGGGACGCTACGGCGCATCCCAGGCAGGCACCCAAGCCGCAGGCCATCGCGGTTTCGATCGACACCTTGCAGATGACGCCGTGCGCGGCAGCGATACCGATGATACAGTCGAGCATTTGCAGCGGGCCGCAGGCAAAGACGACGTCGGGACATCGGTCGGCAAGGGCGATATCGACCGGGTGGGTCACCAGGCATTGATCACCGGCACTGCCATCGTCGGTCGTGGTGTGAACCGGCAGGTTCAATGCGGCGAATTCATCCATACACAGCAGGTCCTCGCAGGTTCGTCCACCGAGAAACACCTCGCAGTGCGAAGGGTTCAGGCCGCTTGCAACCAACTGCTGCGCCAGAAAGACCATGGGCGCCACGCCTATCCCGCCGGCAACGATAAAGACCTTGCGGGCAGACGGCGGCAGGACAAAAGAACTGCCGAGAGGCCCGAGAACGTCAAGAGTCTCACCCGGTTTCCGGGCAGCGAGCAGGCCCGTGCCTTTACCGACCGTTTTGTAAAGCAATTCGATACCCTCGACACGGTTGTCCTTTTGGATCAGCTTGTGAATCGAAAAGGGCCGCCGCAGCAACGGCTCCAAGCCCTCGGATATGCGCAGCATGACAAACTGACCCGGTTTGGTTCGCGCAAATCCGTGGCGGCACGTCAAACCGATTCTGAATATCGCCGGGGCGACCGCCTGGTTCCAGGCGATGTGAGCTTTTTGCTGAAACATGTCGCTTCCCTATCTTAGGCCGATCACCGCCGCAAACCGGCCGGTGGTGCCTTCGCCGCGGTAGGAGAAAAAACGGTCGGTATGACAGCGGGTGCACAGTTTGCTGGTGAATATGTTCTCGGTCGGCACGCCGGCCTCGCACAGCTGGTCGTGACTGATAGCCCAGAAGTCGAAATGGTGATTGGCGTTTTTGTACGGCCAGAAGGACCGTGGAATCTCCTTCCGGTAGTGGAC
>JARROL010000430.1:0-2114 GCA_037383965.1 Desulfobacterales bacterium
GGCTTTGCGTCACTGCCTTTCGACAGCTTTGCCCTTTCGCTGAAAAAATTTTAATTTATATAATAGAACATTTTAAGGACGAAGTCAAATATTACAGCGATCGGCATAGATTTGTTTTTTTATCTGTTTGACAAAAAGAAAGTTGAAGTCTTGAATGACTTTTAGCGGTGTTCAATTTGCGTGCTACACTTTGGATGCGGCGGCTTCGCGGGAGAGGTCCTTGGAGTGGTCGCGGGCGACCAGCATGTAAATAGACGGAATGACAAAAAGGGTAAAGAGCGTGCCGACGGCCATGCCGCCCACAAGGACAAGACCGATGGAGTTACGGGCGGCGGCTCCGGCGCCGGTGACCAGCGTCAGCGGAAAGTGACCGGCGATGGTGGCCCCGGTCGTCATGAGAATTGGGCGCAACCGGGTCAGGGCCGCTTCATGGACGGCTTCACGTTTGGATTGTCCCTGCACCTGCAACTTGTTGGCGAACTCGACAATGAGTATGCCGTTCTTGGATACCAGGCCGACGAGGGTTACGAGTCCTACCTGCGAATATATATTGAGCGTGGTCGTCCAGCCGCGGGTCCAGAAGGGAATATTCGGATCGGGCATCTTCAGGAATGTGAAGATAAGCGCGCCGAACATCGCCAGCGGCACCGAGCCTGCAAGAATGACGAAGGGATCGCGGAAACTGTTGAACTGAGCCGCAAGCACGAGAAAGATAAGGACTACGGCAAGCCCGAATGCCGGGAGAAATTTATTTCCCTCGGTGCGCAGCTGGCGCGATTCTCCCGTATAATCGATCACATATCCTTTTGGCAGGATTTTGGCGGCTTCACCCTCCAGATAGCGCAGCGCCTCGTCAAGGGGCCGGACGCTGACGCCGCTGATCGTAACCGCGTTAAGTTGCTGGAAGCGGTTTAGGGTGCGCGGAACAGTGGAGTTGCGGATCGTAGAAACCGTGCTCAGGGGTACGAGCTGTCCGTTCGGTCCGGTAATGTGAATGTTTTTAAGCTGATCCGGATTGAGGCGGTCCATGCGCTTGATTTGCGGAATAACTTTGTAGCTGCGGCCGGCAATGCTGAATCGGTTGACGTAATCTCCGCCCAACATCGATGCTAGATCGGCACCGACCTGCTGAAGGTTGAGACCCAGATCCGCCACCATATCGCGATCGATGACGAGTTCCGACTGGGGCTGATCGATTTTGACGTCGATGATCGGCGGAAAGGCAAACAGACCGCTTTTTATCGCTTTGAGCTGGATCTGTCTGGCAAAGTCCATGATCTGTTCCAGATCGGCCGTGGATGCGAGAATGAATTCCACCGGAAACCGACCGCCGCCCGGGAGTGCGGAAGGTGTCACCGGCAACACCCGGATTCCCGTGATGGCATGGAGCTTTTTCTGGACGTCGGGCAGCACTTGAAAGACGGTGCGCTTGCGCTCGTCCCACGGCTTCAAAACCATGCCGCTGAAACCGGAGGTCGGATACGTCACCTGAAAAGTGAAGGCGGACTCCGGTTCGCCGAGAAAAACCCGGTTGACTGCCGCGGCATACCGGCTGTTCTGATCGAGTGTGGAGTCGGCTGCTGCATCGATGATGCCGAAAATGACGCCCTGGTCTTCAGTGGGCGCCAGCTCCTTTGGAGACATGATGAACATGGGGATGGTCAGCAGGCTCACAGCGATCCACACCATATATACGGCGGGACGGGAGTCGAGGGTGGCATTGAGCCGGCGGCCGTAGAATTCACGAAAACGTTTGAAATCACGTGATATCTTACCTGAAAGGCCACGCTCCGTCAACCCGGGTTTCAGTATCTTGGACGACATCATGGGCGAGAGTGTGAGGGCGACAATCCCGGAAATAATGACCGCACCCGACAAGGTGATGGCAAACTGGCGAAATAGAGAGCCCGTAAGGCCGCCTTGAAAACCGATGGGCGTATAGACGGCCGCCAGTGTCACCGTCATGGCGATAATAGGACCGACGAGTTCTCGGGCCCCGAGTAAGGCGGCGTCAATACTTGAACGACCTTCGCTCAGGTGCCGCTCGACATTTTCCACCACAACGATGGCATCATCGACCACAAGCCCCTCGTACAGCACGATGGCCAGCAACG
>JARROL010000431.1:0-2101 GCA_037383965.1 Desulfobacterales bacterium
GCCAGAAGAACTTATACTTGGGTTTGATTTTTGTAGTTTCACAAAATCGCGCAAACACTCGCCAGCAGCGGCTTTGCGCCACTGAACGAAATTCAGCGTGTGTCTACGGATTTCAGGCTGTTTTTTGGACCGACATGACCTGATTTGGAGCCTTGATCTTTAACAATTTGAGGATGTTGCGGGTAGTGGCGGGCAGTTCGTTTCGCATAAGCACACGGTGATTTAAATTAAAAAATTCTGTCACCTGGAGCTCGTCCAAAGCGCGGCGGATCCGATGCCAGGGCTGGCCGCAGCTCAGCTCCGCGATACGCTCGATCATCAACGCCAACACGCAGATCTTCACGTGAGCCTCAATACGCCGGGGTGCCCAATGGTACATGGGCGTCATCTTGATCTGGGTGCGTTTCAGCGAGCGGAAGCAGCGTTCGATGACCATCAGGCCCTTGTAACCGAGGGCGGCGTCTTCCAGACTGATGGTGTCGTCGTTGGTCTCGATCACCCATTTGCCGTCGTATTTGGCCGCCTCTCGGATGGCACCCCGGTCAATGCGAACGAGCTTGGACTTGGTGATACGCAGGTAGCGCTTGAACCGGCGGGAGGCCAGCAGGTCAATGGCCCACTGGGCCGTGGCCGACGGCTTCGGATGCCGATCGAGTTCGGCCTCCAGGAAGCCAACGATCGTCTCCCGGTGGCGACGCTGCCGTTCGGCCTCCTTGGGGTTGTAGCAAAGGATGTAGCGTTTGCGCCGCTCACCGTCGCCGACGATGACCTCCTTGGCATGCAGGTTGTCTTTGAACACGGTGTAGCGACCGCGCTTGCTTAAGACATCACGCTTGATCTCCGCCACGCTGGCCATCCGACACGCAAGAAGGTACTTGCCGCAAGCTTTGGCCAACTCGCTCCGGTTGTCGGCGCTGTTGGCGCCGGAGTCGGCCACGAACATGGCGCGGCCCAAGTTCCAGCCTCTCAGGTCGGTACGCACACGCTCCACGGTGGACACATCGGCCGTGTTGCCGGGAAGCACCCAGCTGCGAACCGGGATACCTTCACGGGTGACGGCCAGGGCGACGACGATCTGCGGGGCCCACATGCCCTCCTTGCTATGGCCGAACTTGCGCAGGCCGGTATCCTGTTCGGGGTCGTCTTCGGCGTCGATATGGAAGGAGGCGGTGGTGGTGTCGTAGAAGATCAGATCGACTTCCAGATTGAACAGGTCGGCGGTCTGGAAAAAGACATTCTTTTCGACCTCGGTTGCATGCTCGTGGAGCAGGTCCATGGCCTCGTACATGTGGTTCAACTTCAGTGACTCACAGGAGGGAAGATAGACTTTGGACAGCCAGCGGTCCCAGACGCCGAGCTTGGACTCCGGTTCACAGAGCCGGTTGGCGGTCATGGCCAGAAGCGCCCGTTCGTAGTCGATGCGAAGCCTTTTGGCCTTGGAGATGTCAGACAAGGTCTTTTTCAGGCCCAGCCGCTCCCACATGGCCTCTACGACCATCGGACATCCCAGAGCCAGGGTCTTTCGGATTTTGAGATCGTCGGGCAGCCGTGCTGGGCCGGCGGCAGCAGGATCGGATCCGTGTTCCAGCGGATCGGTGACGATGAGCCCGCAAACCCGGGCAATGGAGCGACACAGCCGAACGAGTTCATCTCGGTCGAGTTGATCGGCCCTGCCGAAGTTGTGGATGATTTTGGCCACCGGTTTACGGGTGACCGGATGGCGTTCGTTGTGGGCCAGCTGGAAATATTCGACGACGGAGCCGTCCTTGTTGGAGCGCTTTGTTGACCGTAGGTACATGTTTACGCATATAGCGTTTTAATATTGCAAAGTCAACAACGAATCGCGAATTCGTGTGCCTACAGTTTTTGGGCTCCGCCAAAATGCTAACTGCTTGGAATTATTAAGGGCAGCCCCAAAAAAGGGCCGAAATTTGGCGGTTTTTTGCCTACGAAGCGCAAACGGAAGTCAAAGAAAGTGTTTGATTCTCTAATAGGATTCAATACCCCGCAGCTTGCTGCGTTTCCGCTTCCGGGCTTTGTTTTTAATACCTCGAGGTTTGCCCCAAGGCCGTTCATTCTTAGCCCTAACGTTGCTTTTCAG
>JARROL010000432.1:0-2094 GCA_037383965.1 Desulfobacterales bacterium
GTTTTTGATCGCCAAGGATTTAACGCGCATGCAAGTCTGGGTGGCGGTCAATGAGGCGGATATCGGCAAAATTCATCCGGGCCAGCCGGTGAGATTTACCGTAGATGCTTTTCCGGACGAAACCTTCACGGGAAGTGTCGGCAAAGTGCGGCTGAATGCCTCTATGACCCAAAACGTGGTCACCTATACCGTGGAAATCATCACCAGCAATACAAACGGACGTTTGCTGCCTTACCTGACAGCCAATGTTCAGTTCGAACTAAAGCATCTCAGTAACGTATTGCTGGTGCCCAACCTCGCCTTGCGTTGGAACCCCAAGACCGATCAGATTGAACCCCGTTTCCGAAAGGCCTTAGAGAAATCCGATGCCAAGACGGATCGCGCGTTCGCAGGAACGCACCGAAGTGCCGTTTGGGCGGTTCAAGGACAGTACGTTAAGCCGATACCGGTAACTGCCGGTTTGAGCGACGGCACAATGACCGAGATTCAAGGCCAGGGCCTGTCGGCCGGTTTGTCAGTGGTTACCGGCATCCGGGACAAAGAGACCGCATCTTCCGATACCAGAAACCCATTCACACCTCAGTTTTTACGACGCAGCCGAACTCAAAAGTCGCAGTCGTCTCCGGACCGGAATGGAGCAAAATAATCATGGAACCGATTGTCAAGCTGAACGACATTCACAAGACCTATCACATGGGCGACATCGACGTTCCCGTGCTCAAGGGGGTTTCGCTGACGGTTGCACGAGGCGAAATGGTGGCGTTGATGGGTTCTTCCGGGTCCGGCAAGAGTACGCTAATGAACATTCTGGGGTGTCTTGACAGGCCCAATTCGGGGTCTTATTGGCTTGACGGTGAAGAAGTGGCCCAACTTTCCGCAAACCAGCGCGCTTTACTGCGCAACCGCAAACTGGGATTTGTTTTCCAGAACTTTAACCTTTTGCCGCGAACCAGCGCCCTGGATAATGTGGCCATGCCGTTGTTGTACGCGGCCGGTCACATTTCAGATCGTAATGCCCGGCAGCGGGCGACGGAGATGCTCGGCCGCGTCGGGCTGCAGGACCGTCTAAATTATGAACCATCGCGCCTTTCCGGCGGCCAGCAGCAGCGGGTTGCCATTGCCCGGGCTCTGATCAACCGTCCGCCTTTGCTGCTTGCCGACGAACCCACCGGCAACCTGGATTCGCGCACCAGCCAGGAGGTTCTGGAAATGATCCAGCAGCTCAATCAAAAGGAAGGTATTACCATAATAATGGTCACCCATGACCCCGCGGTTGCGCGGCACGCCGGGCGCCTCATCCATATCCACGACGGTGTCATTGTTGACGGTGCATTTAGCGGCGTTGCCGATCCCCATGACGTTCCGGCAAAATCCGATATTTCGCCGGAGAAAGATAAGGAAGGAAAATGAAAGGCTACCGCATCATTCAAACAGCCCTAAAAGCCCTTCGGCGCAACCCGATGCGGGCGATGCTGACCACATTGGGCATCGTGATCGGTGTCGGTGCCGTTATCGCCATGATGGAGATCGGCGCCGGTTCCTCGGGAGCCATTCGCAAGGCGATTTCCAGCATGGGCGCCAATGTCCTAAACATAAGACCCGGTGCGGCTTCAAGCGGCGGAGTGACCTTCGGAGCGGGCAGCGTAACGACCTTGACGCCGGAAGACTGCGAAGCTATTTTGCGAGAATGCCCGGCCGTTCGCAGCGCCTCTCCGCTTGTCCATACCCGGGCCCAGGTGGTTTACGGAAACCGCAACTGGGTGCCGACGTTCATCGACGGCGTTTCACCGACATTTTTGGACGTGCAGAACTGGACCATTGAGGAAGGAGAATCCATTACCAATCGCGATGTACTCAACGCCAACAAGGTTTGTGTGCTGGGCAAGACGCTGGTGCGTGAGCTGTTTCAGGGAGAGTCGCCTTTAGGAAAGGAGATCCGTATCAAGAACGTTTCCTTCCGGGTTGTGGGCGTGCTGAGGGCCAAAGGCGCCAATATGATGGGTATGGACCAGGACGACATTATCATTGCGCCTTGGACCACTATAAAGTACCGGGTGACGGGTGCCGCACTTGAAGACACCAACCAGAGCTCGA
>JARROL010000433.1:0-2067 GCA_037383965.1 Desulfobacterales bacterium
GAAGACCTTTTTCATCGGGGAAGGGGTCACCTACTACCTCCCGGAGAATACTGTCGACCGCACCCTGTCTTTTATCTGCACCCACGGCGGCGAAGAATCCACCGTCGTCTTCGACTACTTTCCTCCTTCAGTGGCCGATGGGACCTGTCGTCTGACCGAGGCCGTCGGTTTGCGGGAAGGATTGAAACGGTTCGGCGAAGAGATCGTATCCGGTATCGCCCCGGACAGCATGACGTCTTTTTTGCAGGACCGGGGGTTCGACTGTCTGAGAAACGAAGCCGCCAGTAGCTATCTTAAGGCCTTTCTGGCCGATGGCATACGAAAGCTTGCGGTTTCGGAAATCTTCTATTTCGTCCACGCCGCAGTGGCATCAGAGCGTGTTGAAGGGCGATTCACGGCAAGAGGAAAGAGGCCCAAATGAAAAGGAGGTGGATCATGAAGAGAATCGAAGAGGCGAAGAAACGGTTTTTGGCACCGGTGGTAGTTGTCCTGGCTCTGCTATTTGCCTGGCCTGTCCAAGCTATGGAGCCCAAATCCGGCGGGACCCTGGTCTTTGGGGCGGAAAACGAATTTGCAGGCTTTGACGCCTTAAAGGCGAGGGGATTTGCCATATGCGATGCCATCGCCAATGCCGTCATACAGGAAAGGCTGTTCGACATGGCTGAAAACGGCGAACTCATACCCGTGCTGGGACTGACCGCAACGGCGTCAGAAGACCAGAAAACCTGGACGATCACCCTGCGCCGGGGGGTTGTTTTTCACGACGGAACCCCCTTCAACGCCGACGCGGTGGTGGCTCATTGGTCTCGACTGTTGGATCCGAAAAACCGTTTCAGCGGACGCGACACCATCGCCCCGATTGAAGCAGTCGAAAAGGTGGGCGAATTTACGGTACGTTTTTCACTGGCGCATCCCTGGCTTCCTTTTTTGCAGACGCTATGTGATGCAAGGACCCTGGCCCCCTTTGTCCCTTCTCCCAAGACGGTGGCCGAAGACGCCCAGAACCGGGCACCGGTGGGAACCGGCCCTTTCATGTTCAAGGAATGGCTGTCCGGGGACCGTTTTGTCGTCATACGTAATCCGGGATACTGGAAGCATGAAAAGCCGCACCTGGACGAAATCGTCTTCAAGTTCATGCCGGACCACCAGACCCGCTTTGCCAGCCTCGAATCCGGACAGGCTGACATGATCTGGACCGATCGCGGAGCAGCCATCGAAAAGGCCGAAAAGAACCCGAACCTGGTCCATTTAGTTAGCGAGGGCACCGGGGCTGAAATTTTCATTCTCAATACGGCAAAACCCCCGTTGGACGATCCCCGGGTGCGCAAGGCCCTTGCCTATGCCTGGAATCAGCAGGTGTGCGTTTCGTTGAGCTATCAGGACTGCATTCCGGTCGTCACCCATCCGTTCGGGAACCGAATCGGGTGCGGAAATGCAAACTATCCTTCCCCCGACTTTCAAAAGGCCAAAGAACTGATCGCCGCCTACGGTAGGCCGGTAGAAATCGAATGCCTCCATTCGAACACGAAAAGAGGACAGGAGCAAGGCGAACTTATACAGCAGTTTGCCAAAGAAATCGGGGTAACCGTCAGGCCAATTGGGATGAGCTTCGGGCCGGTCGTGAAAAAGGTGATCACCGGAGACTACCAGATATCGACGTGGCGCATCCCCGCCTACCGCGACCAAGGCCCAAGCCTCTATTCGGGTTTTCAATCGGCAAGCCGGCGAAACTGGTCCCGGTATCAGTCACCTGAAATGGACCGGCTGCTTCTCGAGCAAAACGTGACCACCGATTCGGGAAAAAGAGACGAGCTTCTTTGTCGCATCGCAGTCCTGATAAACGAAGATGTTCCAATTATCTACCGGGGCGGTCGGCGCTTTCACGTTCTTTCAACAAAGGAAGTAAAGGGCGCTTTTCAATTCCGGAATGGCATCTTCATACTCTCGGACCTATGGCTGGACCGGTAACCCGAGCGGGGCATTCGGAAGCACGGCGGCCTGAACAATGCCGTTGACATCGCAACGGAACCTGTTCGATAAAACCCCATGGCGATTGGTAAAAAAACG
>JARROL010000434.1:0-2054 GCA_037383965.1 Desulfobacterales bacterium
CGTACGCAAGCTGACCGAAAAGGTTTTTCGGACCGGATTGCCGGCCGGAACATTTTTGAACGTCAACATCCCGAGTGTGGCGATCGATGCGATGACCGGTGTGCGATTGAGCCGTCAAGGTTTGCCGGCATCTCTGGATGTTTTTGAAAAACGGGTCGATCCCCGCAACCGCACCTACTACTGGCAAGGCTGCGAAACACAGCGTTTCGACGCGAGCCCGGACGTCGACGGGACGGCCCTGGCCGAAAAATTTATTTCCATAACGCCGATAACGTGCGATATGACGGATTACCGTGTTTTGGATCAACTCAAGGATTGGGAAATCGGTATTTAACGGGCCACATGAAAACGAAATTCATCCAAGACTTACAGGCCGGAGACACGATCGACGACATTTTCGTTTTGTCGGAGAAAAACCTCGCCCGCAAGCGCAACGGCGAAAATTACCTCACCGTCACTCTCTGCGATCGAAGCGGTCGTATCAGGGGTGTGATGTGGGACAACCTCGAGCTGATTAAAGGCAAGGCCGACAGCGGGGACTATGTGCGGGTCAAGGGCGGCATTTCGGAATACAAAGGGGCCCTGCAGTTCGTGGTCAGGGACATGGAGGCCATTCCTGCCGATGCGCTGGATCCGGCGGATTTCGTACCGGCTACGACCCGCGATGTCGAAAAGATGTTTGCGCGCCTGGTTGACATGTCGACTGCCATCGAAACACCCCATTTGAAACGTCTCTTTGAACTCTTCTGGGCGGATGAAGAGTTTGCGCGGGCCTTCAAGACGGCTCCGGCCGCTAAGAAGATGCATCACGCCTACATCGGCGGTTTGCTGGAACACACGCTTTCCATGACGATCCTGGCCGACCGCATCGCGATTCACTACGGCGGCGTCGACCGGGACATGTTGATGGCAGGCGCGATTCTGCACGATGTCGGCAAAATAAGAGAGCTGGTATATGATTCCAAGATCGATTACTCGGATGAGGGCCGGCTGATCAGTCACATCGTTATCGCGATCCAGCTCCTCGACGAAAAACTTCAGTTGATCCCGGATTTTCCCCTGCAACAGGCCAATTTGTTGAAACATATGATTATCAGCCATCACGGGGCACGTGAATTCGGATCCCCTGAACCGCCCAAAACTATCGAAGCGGTTCTTTTGCATTATATTGACGAGATAGACGCCCGCGTCAACGGCATCAGGGAATTTATCGCCTCGGAAGATTCCGACGCGCCCTGGACGTCTTATCACCGGCTGCTGGAACGGCATTTCTACCGTGGCGGCAGCGCAACTTCTTGACGAGAAACCTCAATGTTCATCACCCTGGAAGGCGTCGAGGGGTCGGGTAAGTCGACGCAACTGGACAACATCCGGACGTTTCTGCAAGAACGGGGACTCACGGTTGTCGTAACCCGTGAACCCGGCGGGACGGACATTGGCCGGAAGATTCGATCGGTCCTGTTAAATCCGGTCAACCGGGAGATGGAAGCGCTGACCGAACTGTTTCTCTACGAGGCCGACCGGGCCGAACACGTCCGAAAGGTTATTGCGCCCGCCCTTTCCGCCGGTAAAACCGTGCTCTGCGACCGGTTCTGCGACGCCACCGTGGTGTACCAGGGATATGCCCGCGGACTCGACCTAGAAGAGATCCGGCGAATTCACCGGTTTATCCTGGGCAAGCTCATGCCGGATCTGACCATTCTGCTCGACCTGCCACCGGAAATCGGATTAGCCCGGGCATGGGCCCAGATCGACAAGGGCGATCGTACCGGCGCGGAAAGCCGTTTCGAAAAAGAAGCGCTTGAGTTCCACCGCAAGATCCGAGCCGGTTATCTCGACATTGCGCACCGCGAATCCGAGCGATTCTGCATTGTCGATGCCGAGCAGGGTGCAGCGGCCGTCTGTCGCGACATCGAGACGGCGATCGAGCGGCTGATAGGGGGAGGGCCCGGTTGAACCGGCTGGCTTACCGGACCGGGTTAAGTCAGTTGGGTCAGTGGACTGGCGTGGTCAAACCGCCTTAACGAGCTTAACGGACCCAACCGGCTCAACGG
>JARROL010000435.1:0-2045 GCA_037383965.1 Desulfobacterales bacterium
GTTCTAAGATCCCGGCGACTCAGGCAGCCAGCCGCTTTTCGCAACAGGTCATCCTGCTCAAGTGGCTAAACCGGCTCAAAAGGCACACCCGCTCTTCCGGGCTCCGGCGGATCATTATTATGCACCGTGGTGACCTGAAAGACCATGTGCGTTTAGAAGATTAATCGAATGCGGCCGGACCACTAACCCGTAAATCGGTGACTTAAAATGGTCGATGTCTACGCAAAAAAGCCTGACCTCAGGATCTATGTCCATTACATTTTTACGATCTTAATGCTGACGATTTATGGCGCGCAGGTCTGACCGTTCATGGAGACGTTGCCCCCCGTGATCCTGGGGGCCATCATTTCAGGTGCCTTTGCATTGATAGCAGTGCTGCGGCAGCCATTGGTAGGGTATTTTGTCGTCAAGGAACCGATCTCCTCCCAGCCGAAACGACAATTTTTCCTGGATCTCTCCCTTTGCCTGCTGGCCGGTATGATTGCGGCAACGTTCAACACGGTTACATTTGGCTTTCCGGCCGCCAGTGCGGTGAGCCTGATTTTCGGCTGCGCCGTCGCCGGTTTCTTCCTGGCTATCGATATGGCGTTGAACCGGGAGCGCCTTATCATACTGGAGGCTCTCGACAACCATCGCAGCCTGCAGCTGCCCGAAAAACTCTTCCCCGTCACTCGCAAATTTTCCCTGGTGGCTGTGGCCACGGCCCTGTTCGTGGCGCTGATCATCATTCTGGTCATCTCGCGCGACATTATCTGGCTTTCGAAAATCGATCAAACCGCGTCGTCCCTTTTAGATGCCCAGCTCTCGGTAACCTATGAGATCTTTTTTATCATGGCCATCCTGTTGGCCCTGGTTATCAATCTAATCTTTTCTTACTCCAAAAACCTGAAGCTCCTGTTTGAAAACGAAACCCGCATTCTTGACAGGGTGAGTCGTGGCGATCTATCGCGTCTGGTTCCGGTTGCCTCTAACGACGAATTCGGACTCATCGCCGATCGCACGAATTCCATGATCCAAGGCCTTCGGCACCGCATCCAGTTGATATCGTCTCTAAAATTGGCCGAAGAGGTCCAGCGTAACCTCCTGCCGACCCGCGCACCTAAAATTCCCGGCCTGGACATCTCCGGCATCAGCATTTACTGCGATGAAACCGGCGGAGACTATTATGATTACCTCAACCTTCCGCACGGCCGGTTGGGCATCGTCGTGGCGGACGCTTCCGACCACGGCGTTAGTGCCGCACTCCACATGACGACCGCCAGGGCTTTTTTGCTTTACGGTACCCAAAATGTCGACGGTCTTGCGGGCCTGATCGACGGCATCAACCGTCATCTGGTTCGGGATGGTTTGCAGACAGGTCGATTTGTGTCCCTTTTCCTGCTGGAAATCGATCCGCAGCAAAAATCGCTTCGCTGGGTCAGGGCTGGACATGAGCCGGCGCTGCTCTATGAACCGGGAACAAACGAATTTCAGCAGCTTTCCGGCGCAGGCATCGCGCTGGGCATCGACGGCGATTACCGCTTTCAAGCTTACAGCCGCCATCGATGGGTCCGTGGAAGCGTCGTCGTCATCGCCACTGACGGTGTTCATGAAACCCGAAACAAGGAGGACCGGATGTTCGGCCGGGAGCGGTTGCATGAAATCGTCCGCCGGCATCACATGGAAAGCGCCGGTTCGATTCAAACGGCTGTATTGGAGGAACTGGAAAACTTCAGAGGTTCGGCGGCGCAGGAAGACGACGTCACCCTTGTGGTTGCGAAGCTGCTGTGACCCGTCAAATTTGTGTCCGGATTAACACCATCCCAGGGAAGGTGACCTTATTCCTTATAATCGATTGGTACCTGTTTGCGACAACCGGAACAGATCATTACATCGATATTGCCGGCGGCAAACCGACGGCGATATTCCGCATAACGGGCGCCTTGCCATATATCGGCAATACGCTCCCTGGTCAGATCCCCCATATAGCTCTGCTGTTCCCAGTCCGAGCAGCATAAAATCATTCGTCCGTCATAAAGAACAAAGATTTGCTCCAGCAGCCGCCG
>JARROL010000436.1:0-2039 GCA_037383965.1 Desulfobacterales bacterium
ACCGCGGCCTGGGCCTGGGTAATGGATTCATCGATGGGTTTGGGCGCATGGGCCAGTCCGCACACAAATACGCCGTCCGTGGCAAAATCCACCGGCCGGAGCTTTACATGGGCCTCGGCAAAAAATCCGTCCGCGTTCACCGGCACCTTATACAGCTGCGCCAATGGATTCTCGGCCTCGGGCACCACCGCCGACGCCAGTACCAACAGATCCGGACGAATATCCATCATCCGGCCCAGTACCCGGTCCGTAAAGCTCACCTTGAGATCGTCGCCTTCATTAACCACCTCGAGGGCCTTGTCCGAATTATACCGGATAAAACCGATGCCCGCCGATCGCGCCTCACGGTATATATCCTCTCGCAGTCCAAAGGGCCGCATATCCCGGTACAGGATAAATACATCCCGATTCGGGTTCAGCGACTTCAGGGTCAATGCGCTTTTGATGGACTGGGTGCAGCACACCTTGGAACAGTACGGCCGCTCCGGTATCCGCGACCCCACGCACTGGATAAACACCGCCGTGCCGGATTGTTCCAGCGACGGGTCCTTGTCGATGAACCGCTGCTGAAGCTCGAGACCCGTCATCACCCGCTGATCCTGGCCATATAGATACCCTTCGGGTTTGTACTCCGACGCCCCAGAGGCGATGATGGTCACCCCGTGTTCGATCTCCTTTCTTGCGCCGTCCTGATTAACGGTGGTCTTGAAATTGCCCACAAACCCGTCCACCTGGCTGATTTTGGCATTCAAAAGCACGTCGATATTGTCATCCGATTGGACCGCATCGGTCAGTTCCGCCAGGTATCCCTGAATGTCTTCTCCCCGCCAGGTCTGGTGAAGCTGACGCGCCCGGCCCCCCAAAGCATCTGTCTTCTCGATCAGGGTGGTGCGATACCCCTGGGCCGACATGGTCCGGGCCGCTGCCATGCCCGCTACGCCCCCGCCGATCACCAGCGCAGACTGAGTGATTCCCATGGTCGATTCCGTCAGTGGCTCCAACAGCCGTGCCTTGGCCACCGCCATCCGAACGATGTCTTTGGATTTTTCCGTGGCCCTTTCCGGGTCGTCCTTGTGGACCCAGGAACACTGGTTCCGGATGTTTCCCATCTCGAACAAATACTTGTTGATCCCCGCGTTGATCAGCGTCTCCTGGAACAGCGGTTCATGGGTCTTGGGCGTGCACGCCGCCACCACCACACGGTTCAAACGGTGCTCCTTGATCACCTCCGTCATCTTGTCCTGGGTGTCCTGGCTGCAGCTGAACATGTTCTCTTCCACATGCACCACTCCGGAAAGACCTTTGGCAAATTCCGCCACCGCCGGCACATCCACGGTCCCTGCGATATTGGTCCCGCAACGGCACACGAACACACCGATCCGCGGCGCCTCTCCGCGCACATCCGTTTCTTCGGGAATCTCACGGGTCCGGGTCAATGTCCACCGCACATCCGAAAGGCGGCTCCCCGCCACACCGGCTGCCGCGCTGGAATCGATCACCGACGTCGGAATGTCCTTGGGTCCCTGGAATATGCCGCACACATAGATCCCCGGACGCGAGGTCTCAACCGGCGAAAAACTCCCGGTCTTGGCAAAGTTGTAGTGGTTCAGCTCGATCCCCCATTTCTCGGCCTGCTTGGCCGTCTCATCCGAGGCGCTCAGTCCCACCGACAGCACCACCATATCGAATTCTTCTTCCACGCGCCGACCGGCCTCGTCCACATACCGGATCACCTGCATCCCGGTCTCTTCGTTGGGCACCACGTTCGTCACACGGGATTTGACGAACCGGATCCCCGATTCGTCTTTGGCCCGGTTGTAATAGCGCTCGAAGTCTTTGCCGAAGGTCCGCATGTCGATGTAAAACACCGCCGCATCCAGCCCGTTGCTGCTGTGCTCTTTGGCCAGCATGGCCTCTTTCACCGCGTAGGTGCAGCACACCCCCGAACAGTATCCCTTGGCCCCCAGATGCACGTCCCTGGACCCGATGCACTGGAGCCATGCGATCTTTTTCGGCTCCTGGTGGTCCGACGGCCGCAC
>JARROL010000437.1:0-2002 GCA_037383965.1 Desulfobacterales bacterium
GACCAGATCCCGGCTGGCCAAAATCAAATCCATCTCGACCGGATCGCCGTAGATGGGAGCCATGCCCTCCTGGCAGATGATGCCGTCGACGACGGTCAAAGACGGTTTGACGGCGGCCAGCACCGCTTCGTAATCAGGCCGGGTCCCGGTCTTGACGATACTCACTTGACTCTTTGACATATCTTCTTTCCGATCTTATGGAATTCGGCTCTGAAAACCTTCCATCGGGCTATGGATTAATTTGTTTATGGGATTAGAAATCATCCACATACTTTTTCACTTCCGCTATTTGCCTGATTCTCTCCTCCGCCATGCGGTCTGCTGCCTGATAGGTGGGCAGCTTGTCCCGATCGGCGATTTCAAACACCCGCATCATATTGTCATAAACACGTTTAACCTTCTCTTTGCCGCGCTCATGGCTGACACCGCCCACTCCCAGACGGTCGGTATCATAAATGGTTCCTCCGGCATTAACGATATAGTCCGGGGCGTAAACCAGACCCTGTTCCTCGAGTTGATCCCCGTGCCGTTCCTCCGCGAGCTGGTTGTTGGCGCAGCCGCAGATGATTTTGCATTTCAAACGACCCAGGGTGTCATCATTGATTACTTTTCCCAGAGCGCACGGGCAAAAGACATCGCATTCCACATCGTAAATGGCTTCTGCTGCGACCGCATCAATTTCAAACCTGGCGGTGACAGCCTCAACCTTTTGCGGATCGATATCCGTAACCACCCTCCGGGCGCCGTGCTCGTGCAGTTGCGCGACAATGTTGTGACCCACGGCACCCAGCCCCTGAATCGCCACTTTTTTTCCATCCAGACTGCCGGATCCGAACACCCGCTCACAGCAGGCCTGCATGGCACGAATCGTCCCCAGGGCCGTCATGGGTGCGATGTCACCGGCCCCTCCTAAATAGGTCGGCAGGGTGACGACGTGCTCGGTTTCCATGCGGATGTATTCCATATCCTGCAGGGTGGTGCCCACGTCTTCGCCGGTGATGTATTTGCCGCCCAGACGATTGATGAATTTCCCCAGCGCTCGAAAAACCGGCTCACGGTCCGTGCGTTTCGGGTCGCCGATGATGACCGCCTTGCCGCCGCCCAGATTCACACCGGCAGCGGCGTACTTGTATGTCATCCCGCGTGCCAGCCGCAGGGCGTCTTCGACGGCATCCATCTCGCTGGGATAATCCTGCCACATGCGGCAGCCGCCGGTGGCGGGGCCGAGCGTTGTGTCGTGGATGGCGATGATGGCCTTGAAATCAAGCGCCTTGTCCTGGCAGAAAAACAGGTTCTCGAAATCGTATGTTTGCATGTATTCAAAGATGGATTCCATAGTTTGCAAACCTCCGTTAAAGCGGTAACGGTTAATCTATAAAACGTGCTGACCGGCACGCCGGATTGCCTTTATGCTGGACGGCGCTTAATCGGTTTTGTCCAGGCCTTCATCCGCATACATGCGCTTGACTTCAGCGCGGTCGCCGATAATGGCTTTGACCACCAGGGCATTGTTGGGCGGACAGCCTTTGACATGGCGCTCGGCCTTGTTGTCTTTCATACACAGCCCGATGGTCACAATATTTTCAGGCGGCACATCGGCGGGAAGGGGTGCTTTGCCCGTGACCACCGTAACGCCCGGCAGGTACATGAGCTGATCCGCATTGCGCATATCGATCAGGGCGCTCATGACCGTATTGCGGCAGCCGGTGCAGGCGGCTTCCCCGTGAATCAATTGAAATCCCTCCACTTCGACCGGATCATCTTCGACCGCTCTTAAAAAGCGACGCTGGACGGTCTCCAAAGGTTCGCCGATGATATTGATCGATGCGGCATCCATCACGCCCAAACCACGCTCGGCGGCATTTTTGGTCAGAAGGGTTTCCTGCGGATCGTACCCGATCAGCCGGGCACAGACCGCATCTACGGCGACCACATCCTTGCCGGCCAGAACCAGGTTCATTTCCACCGGTTTTCCGAAGACCGGCCCCACGCCTTCCTGACA
>JARROL010000438.1:0-1999 GCA_037383965.1 Desulfobacterales bacterium
CACGCAACGGCATACGTCTCCCGAGATGGGGACTTTACGGTTTGGGCAAACTATCGTCACATTCCGATTTTCAGCATATATTTTTGTTCGGCTGTATCGTCGAACTCGACAAACGGGAAGGATTTTTCAAGTTAAATGAGCTGCCTCGGCGGGAACGGCCGCCAATTAGCGACGAGCGGCTTGACCGACCGGGGCGGTGTCGGCTACGGCCGGCGGCTGCAGGGACAAGATCCGGCGGTTGCGTTCCGACTTTGGCAGTCTGGCCAGGATGCGGCATTCCGCATAGAAGGCCTTCAAGCTGCCCTCCTGACTCGCGAGCAGCTGTGTGAAGGCCGGGACGAGGTCATAATAGGTGCCGACCGAATTCAGCTTGGCGTTGTTCAGCGTCGTGCCGAACCAGTTGTCGTAGCCGGTGTAACCATGCCAGTTTGCCTTGAGGTGCGTGTATTCATCCCGCATGTCCGCAAACAGCGCCGCTTTGCGGCGTCGCATCTCTTCCGGTAACAGGTAATCTTGCCGGTAGAGTTCGGCCAGTTTTTCACGGTACGTCGTTATGAGTGCCAGAAACCCCTGCCGGCGTCGGCCTTGCAGAACGTACGTTTGATATCCGAGCGGGTTTGAGTTGGCCGCCATCCAGCGTCGCAGGCCTTCCTGCTCGACAGTGGTTGCAAAACTCTCGTTGAAAGTCGTGTCGTCTGAAACATATAGTATCTGATGCGCCAGTTCGTGAAATATCAATGCTGCCGTGGCGATCTCGTCGCGCCGGACGATGGTGCTGTAGACGGAATCGGAGAACCAGCCCAGGGTCGAGTAGGCCGTGACGCCACCCACGTAGACGTCAAGGCCTTGCTTTTTCAGTTTTTCGGCGCAGCACATGGCCATGTCTTTGGAGAAATACCCGCGATACGCCGCATGGCCGATGAATGGGTAATACCATGTTTTCGGGGCCAATGAGAATTCAGGTGCGGCACTCACGTTCCAAACCACATACGGACGGTCGACATCGGTGTAGCTCAAGTAATGGTTGCCGACCGGTAGAGAGAGTTCTTTTTGCGCAAAATTCCGAATCTCCAGAATCTCTTGCAACTGCCGCTTCAAATGCGGGTCGGTGCCTGGAGCGGCGATCAGTTCTCGAAGGGGTTGCCGTTGGCTGACGATATGCATCTGGCCCGAAGCGATGTGCGAATAGTAACGCACACTTTCGCATCCGGCCGGCCCAATTAAGAGGACACCCAGCAGCAAAAAAAGTAACTTCCGGTGACATTCGGGTTGCATACTGTCGGCTATTCCTCCACGATGAAACGGTGGCCACTTCATCCGCACATCCTGCCGCTGTATCCCGATGAGCCGCGACCAAGCGGACCCTTGACCCGACCGAGCGATGGCATTAATATAACTGCATTCAGCCGGTTATTCAAACACAATCGGTTCCAGCCCACCTGCAGCGGTCGGAGCGCCATTTCAATCGGCCAATCGGCGGCAGGATAACGTTTGGCTCAATCCATGGCGGTAGATCGCATGTTGCCGCCCCAATGCAAAGGAGAGGTACCATTATGGCGGTCAAGATTCTCATCAAACGCAAGATTCCGGCCGACAAAGCCAGACCGATGATCCCACTCTTCAGAAAAATGCGGGCGATGGCTACCCATCAGCCCGGCTACATTTCAGGGGAAACCCTCAAACGCTTGGACTCGCCGAATGAATTTCTCGTCATCAGCACTTGGAATTCTTCGGATGACTGGAAGAACTGGCTGGAAAGCGCCGACCGAAAGAAAATTCAAAACGAGGTCGACCAACTTCTGGGGGGAGAGACCGTTTACGAAATTTACCACTACGGTTTCACCGAGTAAGGGTCACGGTAACACATAATTCCACACGCTTGCGCCGGATTATGTTTTTGTCTACAAGGCCCATCCACCTGCGCACATCGGGATATGTGTGGGTGGATGTAAACCAGTAGACGGGCCATAAGACAAGCTAGAGGTGGAATTATTTTTTT
>JARROL010000439.1:0-2570 GCA_037383965.1 Desulfobacterales bacterium
CCAGCAGCAGCGGGTCGCCATAGCCAGGAGCCTGTGCATGAATCCCAAAGTCATGCTGTTCGATGAGCCCACCTCCGCCCTAGATCCGGAAATGATCAAGGAAGTCCTGGACGTGATGATCGAACTGGCCCAGGAAGGGATGACCATGATCGTGGTCACCCATGAAATGGGGTTCGCCAAGAGTGTGGCCCACCGGGTCCTTTTTATGGATTCCGGCCAGATTGTCGAAGGAAACACCCCCAAAGAATTTTTTGAAAACCCCCAGCACGACCGGACCAAACTTTTCCTTAGCCAGATATTGCATTAGAAGCCATCTCAAAAAAGTCTTTTTGTCCGATATCGGCGTTGATCCCTCGTCTCAAGTCCTCGACATACTAGAGTATGCCTGCGGGTTGATCCTCGCCCTCGCCTTGATCTCGAATAAAAATCCTAATTTTGAGATGGCTTCTCGAAGCCATCTCAAAACCATACCATTCTATTGTACCCGTTCGACAAGTTCGAGAGAAGATGCCAGGATTTTATTCTTGAACTTGAAATTGAGAGCGGCCGTCAGCATCCGGGTGTGGATGACCCGGTTCATCTTGGCCAGAACAGCCAGGGCGGCAAGGGCCCAGTCGGCAGATTTTATTTTCTGTGATTTAAAGTCCGCGTTATGGATCTTTGCCTTACAGGAAGGAACCGTGACCCCGGGAGCCTGGATAACCAGGGCGGAGGTGTCCAGTGAATCAAAAACTGCATTTCGGCGCGCCACCCCTTCCTGGCTCAAAGCCAATACCACATCCGGCCGGCGGATGCCCGTATAACCGATCCTGTCCGGAGACAAAATCACTTCCGTGATGGATGGTCCTCTGAGCACGGTGATGTTATATTCGTTTTTCTGGGTGGTTTGAAGCCCGGCGAAAAGACCGGTCAGGCACAAAATCTCTCCGGCGGTGATAATCCGCTGGCCGGCGCTGCCCAGAATCATCACGCCCCTTCTTTGACGTTCGGGAGGTTCGAATTGCGCTTCAATTTTCTTGGGAAGCGGAACCGGCCGCAGTTCTGCCGCCAGCTTTCTGTAATGGCGGCCGTATTCTTCCCTCTGGTTTTCATGAATCGGGACCTTGACCGCCGGCATTTGGCCAAGAGATTCTTCGATGATCTGAGGCGTCAGCCTGTTTCGTTTTGTGTAACGTCCCGGACATATCCCCCAGATATCGAGAATTGAAAACCCTTCGAACCGAATGGCGTTTTCAATTTCTTTCGAAAGATTTTTCGCATAACTCGAGCACCGCTGAACATAGGCGGCACCGGCTGATGCCGCCACCCGGCAGACATCGAGAGGGCGTTCCAGCTGGTTGAGAAATCCGGATCCCACCCGGGAGGTCAAAGGGGTGGTTGCCGAAAACTGGCCGCCTGTCATTCCGAAATTGAAATTGTTCAAGACCAGCAGGGTTACATCGAGATTGCGCCGACATGCGGAAAGCACATGGGCGCCGCCGATGCCCAGGCCGCCGTCTCCCATAGTCACGATGACGTTCAGTTCCGGCTGAGCCATTTTCAGCCCCGTGGCGTACGTCAACGCCCTGCCGTGCAGGCCGTGAAAGGCGTGAGTGTTGAAAAAAGTATCGAAAAGACCGGAACACCCTATGTCGCTGACGATCACAATCTGTTCTCCTTTAAGTCCCACATCCAAAAGTGCCCGATCAAAGGCCCGGGTGATGCGGTCGTGGGAACAGCCGGGACAGAAAACCGGCGGCCTGTCGACATTGAGTAAACTATACATGGTCTATGGTCTCCATGATCTGCTGCGGAGATATCAGCCGGCCGTCCATTCGCCCTAAAAAATCAACGGTCTTATCCGGCAGAACTCGCTGTATTTCTCTGACATACTGGCCGAGATTCATCTCCGCCACCACCACCCGTTGAACATGTTCGGCTTTTTCACGGATCAGCGTTTCAGGAACCGGCCAGAGGGTTTTTAATATCAAAAGGGAGACCGGTCTGCCGCTAAGCATAGGTCAAAACCAGCGTATCCGCGTCTTCTTCCGGATAGTATTCGTGAAAACTGAATCGTTTCACGGCTGAGATCAGCTTGTTGCCGAGCCGATCCTGGAACCGGGCGATTTCATCGGAATCGGTGGTGATGTAGCCGTCGGACCCATGGGTCGAGGACGTCTGGCGAACGATCACCTCGCCGCCGATGGGTAAAAAATAAGGCGCGCTGATGCCGGAAGGTGCTTCAAAGGGAATAAAGGGATTTCCTTCAGGCGGCATCGGGCGTTCGATAATCTTGGGCCGGTCAAGGGCATCCAGATCCACATTTTCCCGGGTCACGGCAATTTCTTTGTTGGAAGCGATAAACACCGGGCACCGGAATTCTTCGGCGAGATTAAAGGCATGGATGGTAAGTGAATAGCAGTCGCCGACATCCGCAGGCGCCAGTACGATGACCGGCAATCCTGCACTGTTGCCCCAACGCAGAAACTGGATATCGCCGTCAGCCCCCCGGGTGGCCGAACCGGTGGAGGGGCCCAGCCGCTGGACATCCACAATGACAATGGGGATTTCACTGCCGATGGCAAAGGAAA
>JARROL010000440.1:0-1991 GCA_037383965.1 Desulfobacterales bacterium
AAGGCGGCGGTGTAAATAGTGTCCATCCATAAATGGTCTTTTTTCCACTGGGCGGCCGGTCGTAGCGGGTTTCCGGCTGCGGCGTACAGAAGTACGCCTCCGCGCAATGCCGCCGATTTCCTGTAACTTGCGAAAAATGGCAAATTTCTGGATCGGAAACCTATCAGTGCCCTCAATAGAACCGCGGATGGGCACTGAAAAAAGATAGCACGAAGCCGCCGTCTCGAGCCTTGAGTTTAACTGCGAACAGACGAACCCGGCTCAACGGGCATAACCGGCTCAACCGGCTAAACGGGCTCAACGGGCATAACCGGCTCAACGGGCTCAACGGACTCAACCGGCCTAACCGGTTAACGGAGATCACGCATGGGAAAACCGACTGGATTCATGGAATTTGAACGCGAACTGCCGGAAAAACGGCCGGTGACAGAACGGGTCAAGGATTTCAGCGAAATCTACCGCCCTTTTCCGGAAGAAACCCTGAAAAGCCAAGCCGCCCGGTGCATGGACTGCGGCGTGCCCACCTGCCATGCCGGCTGCCCGCTGGGAAATCGGGTCCCGGACTGGAACGACCGGGTCTACCATGGCCACTGGCGCAGCGCGCTCGACCAACTGCACGATACCAACAACTTTCCGGAGTTCACCGGCCGGCTTTGCCCGGCGCCGTGCGAGGAAGCCTGCGTGCTGGCCATCAATGAGCAACCCGTGACCATCGAGCAGATCGAAAAAGAGATCATCGAACACGGGTTTGCAAACGGCTGGGTGCAGGCTCGACCACCCCGCCGCCGCACCGGCAAATCCATTGCCGTCATCGGTTCCGGCCCGGCCGGTCTCGCTTGTGCCCAGCAGTTGAACTATGCCGGCCACGCGGTGACGGTTTTTGAACGCGACGATCGTATCGGCGGACTGCTGCGCTACGGCATACCGGATTTTAAACTGGAAAAGCAGGTCCTTGACCGGCGTCTGGCCCTGATGACACGGGAAGGCGTCGACTTCAGGCCGGGAGTGCACATCGGGGAAGACCTGAGCACCGACGACCTGCGGGATTTCGATGCGGTCGTCCTTTGTTGTGGCGCCACCCGGTCACGGGACTTGAATGTCCCGGGTCGTGAGCTGAACGGTATCTATTTTGCGATGGACTTTTTGAAGCGGCAGAACCGCTTGGTCGCCGGCGACACCGTCGCCCGCCACGACGACCTCGACGCCAGCGGTAAAGACGTGATCGTCATCGGCGGCGGAGACACCGGCAGCGACTGCATCGGGACCTGCCGCCGCCAGCAGGCGAAATCGGTCACCAATTTCGAACTCATGCCCCAACCCGTGTTGGAAAGGCCGCACCATCAACCCTGGCCTTTCTGGCCGGTGAGACTGCGCACCAGCAGCTCGCATGAGGAGGGGTGCCACCGCCACTGGAGCATATTGACCAAAAAATTTATCGGAAAAGCGGAGCGGGTAAAAAAACTGGTGACCGTCGACGTGGCGCATTCCGACGTCGAATCGGGACGCCCCACAGTGCGCGAAATCCCCGGTTCCGAGCGTGAATGGCCGGCCGACCTGGTTTTATTGGCCCTTGGCTTCAGCGGCCCCGAAACCGATACCGTGGTGACCCAATTCGGCCTGCATCTTGACGCACGGGGCAATATCGAGACCGATTCAAACCATATGACAAGCCGACCGGCGGTTTTCGCCGCCGGAGACGCCCGCCGCGGTCAATCCTTGATCGTCTGGGCCATCTCCGAAGGACGCGAGGCGGCCCGATCCGTGGACACCTATCTCATGGGCCGATCAGCGCTGCCGACAAAGGGGTGCTGCGACCTTCCCCGGGTGTAAAGCCGGTGATTGCCGACGTTGATGGCGCCAACCCGACCGTCGCTTTTCCGAGTTCCCCCCTTTAAACAGCACCCCCGGAGTCGACCCGATACTCCCGGATGGCATTTATCAGGCCTCGCACTGATTTTTACGCTATTTGGCCGCGATGCCGCATCCGCAAC
>JARROL010000441.1:0-1987 GCA_037383965.1 Desulfobacterales bacterium
TGAGCTTCTTGACCAAATCCACGCCCGGCTTGGGATCGCCGTCGACGAGGAAGCTGCGCCAGACGGGCCAGACGCTGTACGTCGGGCATCGCACGACGTGGTAACCCGTCGGCACCTCGCCCTTGTAGCCGGGGGGCAGCAGCAAATACTTGCCCCCGCGCCCCTTGTCGGGACCGGTGATGCCCAGGTCGACGACCCAATGATACCACATGTCGTCGATCAACCCGAGCACCTTGGGAGGGACTTCGAGAACCAGTGGCCCTTTACTCAGGTCCACCCAGAACCAGCTGTAAGGCGTGTTGTCGTTGGCTGTCAGCTCGACGGTGCGAGAGTCCACCAGCTGTTCCCAGATCGGCACGGTCTTATTCGCCGGTCCCATCGACAGGATTGCGCTCTTGTTCGACAACTGATTGACCGGCGGCAAGCCGAGCAAATACGCCTGCACGGCACGCTGGAAGTCGAGGTTGTCGTAGAGCCTGTCGGTGGTGGCCTGATCCGGGACGCCGCCGTCGAACCGAAGCGTGCCCAGGCGCGTCTCGACCTTGTCGGGGATAGCCACGCCCGGTGGCATCGGAGTCGAATATTTGTAGTGAGGATTTGCTTCATCACCTGTGAGTTGCTGACCGATGCCGGCACATGAGGTAATCAGTATCACCATAAACAAAATCACCAAAAATAACTGTGCGTTGCTCCTTTTCATAGGCTTGGACCTCTCTCGTCTTTCATTTGCGCTATGTCTAATTGCCTACCATCGGCGGTAGACTCGTCTCGCCCTGCCGGCGTAAGAGACCGGCGTCAGCGGCATCCCGATGATATCGATAAAAACCGCTCCGGGACCGCCTTTATCAGGCAGCTTTCCCTGGATGACACGGATTTCATAGGTGAGATCGCCACCGTTAAAAATAGGGTCTCGCAATGTCACGACCATGTCCGCAACCTCGTCATCGGTAAACACCGACACGGTGGCATTCGGAGGATCAGCGAGAAAACTGTCTTTGCCGTCTTCCGTCCACAACTTGAGGTACCTATCGTTGGTCATGTGGCCGGCGATTCGCTCCGGCCGATCTGTGAAAAACAATACCGTCGGGCTGATTCCCTTTAGAATCAGCTTCCCATCGGCAACCGCAATGTGACTCGCGTTGTGCACAAAAAGCAAATCGGCTTTTTTGGGATTTTCAGCCGCTTGACTCACATCGGGCCGGATACTGGCCTGCACCAGCAACGCCACCAGAAAAATGAATGCTGCCAAGAGTCCTTTTTTCATGAGTCAATCCTCCTTTTTGTATCATCGCCAGGCTTCCTTCAGCCACGATCTAGTGTCGTGTCCTATAAATAAGTTACAAAATGATTGTCACTCCAGCGTAGGCGAAAGTCCACTTCAAAAGCGCCTGGATTCCCGCCTACGCGAGAATGACGCATCAATATCACGACTCAAAACCGAATTATATTTTATACGATATTTCTGGGACACAATACTAGATCAAGAGTGTCTCCTCCGCCTCCGGGGTCAGCTTTGGCTGATCCATCTTTAGCGTCCGCCTGTTTGCTATGGTAGCGTCGACGGCGCCTATTGCCTGTTCCGGAACTTCTTCCCAATCTTACCCTTTTCCACTGCCGACAACTCCTCCGGCCCGAGCTTCACCGTCTGCTTGTCGATTTTGCCGGTGAATCGGAACGGCACTTGGTAATCCTTGTCGTCCTCCGGGAAACTGTCTCCCAATCCGTGCCCTTCCGGCACGGTTTGCGAGACGCTGTCGGGCTATTGCGACCCTTGTGGTTCACGAATGAGACGCGCTTATTCGCGGCCGGCCTCGACTTTCTTCAGGGCTTCCTCGAATTTCTTGATGTCCGCGGGCGACAACTGTGGGCGGTCCACCGTGATCGTCAGCTTGTTGAGCTTGGCCGTCAGCGGGAACGGCGGTTTGTAGTCCGCGTCGTTCACGCCGGTGATCGTGTCGGAGCCGATGTCGAAGCTCTCGTCCCATTG
>JARROL010000442.1:0-4037 GCA_037383965.1 Desulfobacterales bacterium
CACTTTGTGGCGAACCCAAAAATCGGGCAGCCAGGCGGTCCGACGCACGAGGCGTTGCAACGCGGTCAACGGTTCGACGGCGTTGGCCATCACCTCAATCGGATTGTCGATGCGTGCGCGGTGAAAATCGTAGGGTGATGAAAATTTAGAGCGGTCCTTGACCAAGTACCGGCCTTCGCGCCTTAGAATTCCATTTTCGATGGCAACCGACAAAAAGTCGCTCACCCGGCCGTAGCGATCGTCGGTCAACAGATGAACCTGATCGTCCTTTAGATTCTGGTGTAGATGAAGGTTTTTGACTTTCCGAAGGGCGACTGTCAGCAAAAACAGTTTGCGCCGCAACGCCTGCTCTTCAAACTTCTTGTGAGGGGAAAATCTGAGCAGCGATGCGAATAGGTGGTCGTGATTGACGGTCGTCATACCGTAGATGGCGGCCATATACCGCTGCATAATCTTCAGCGCCTCCTTGTGCATCAGGCGTCGAAGCGGCAACGGGTCGTCGAACTGCACCCGGTATTTTGAACCGGCGCCACGCTCGATCGGCCTGCACGCTAAACATTCATCAATCTGAATCGGCTCACCGAAGCGGATGTCGAGATCGACCCCTGACAGGAGCATCGTCCCTTCGGTCATGATCTCTTCCACCAAGCGGTCCGAGATGCCGTCCATCAAGTGCATGGCCAGGGTGCTGAGGGTGTTTTCGCGCGCCCGGATCGGAAAGTAGCTCAAACAGACCGGCACGATCCAGGTCTTGCGGTCCGAGAGTGGCCCAGCGTCTTCGATCTTGAATTGCGCCAGCAGGCGGTGCGCTTCTTCGGGGTCTTTTTCCAACAGCCGTTTAATCAATTGGCGGTAAAATTCAGTCCGCAGAGCCAGCAAAGCCGCCCCTGTGTGAGGCGGACGTTTCCCACCGGCGTACGAGATCATGAACCGCCCCTTTTCAATGATCTTTTTGTTTTTGACCATCCGGCCTTCCGGAAAAATGATCCAGTTGGCCTCACCGGTAAGAAGGGTTTTGACGATCAGAAGGTCGCGCTCCGGATTGCGGGTCGACACCGCCCCGACTTTGTCTAAATAGGCCCCGAAAGATCCCTTGAAGAATTCATAGCTTGCCAGGGACCAGACCGGCACTCGCGTGAGTTTGAAAATCACGTAGGGCATCAAAAAGGTTTCCATACGGGTAAAGTGATTGAGGACGAAAATGACGGATCCGCTGGGAATGTTTTCGATGCCGTAAAGTTTTACATTCGCTTTTGATAATTCGGTTATCGTCTTGATCAAAAGGCCGGTGGTGCGGTAAGCAAACAAATTCATCGATGGTCCCCGGGTTCCCGGATGCTGGACACAAGCAATGCCTGCGGTTTTAGCAGCTGTTGACACCGCTTCGGTTTGTTTCTATTGTATCCTGTCAACCCAAAAAAATAAAGAGGTTACCGGAGGTTAATGTGTATTCCAGGATTCTCATTTTACGATTTCCGGCGGTCGTCGCTCAGAAACCGATTGTCTGTAGCCTCACAAGAGACTACGACCTGACATTCAACATCTTGAACGCCGCGGTATTGCCCCGCAAGGAAGGCGTCATGGTGCTTGAATTGTCGGGCGCTCCAAGTCGACTACGCCTCTCAGGAGGTCCAGCGCGACAAGAACAAGTGCACTCACTGCGGGGCCTGTACCGCTGTTTGTCCCACCGGCGCCCTTTCCATCCAGAGGCCGCGGATGACGGTGCGGTTCAATCAGAAGAAATGCAGTGTCTGTGAGCTCTGCGTTCCGGCCTGCCCGACCCGGGCGATGGAAGTCCACTCCATCAATCAGACCTTTTTCGAATGAAACCGCTGATTGCGGTCGCCGTCAGCGGAGGGGTGGATTCCTTGATGGCGGCTGCCCTGTTGAAAACTCAAGGCTATCCCGTTTTCGGCATCCATTTTTTAACCGGTTATGAACCGGATAACCGGAACATCGCCGCCGTCACCGACCAGCTCGGTATCCCCCTGCATGTCGTCGACCTGACCGACGCCTTTCGAACCCGGGTGATCGGGTACTTTTTGCGGACGTATACGAGGGGAAAAACACCCAACCCATGCCTGGTGTGCAATCCGGACCCTGAACCAACTAGAACGGGCCTGTTATCCGTTGGGGGAAATGCAAAAATCGGATGTAAAAAAGTTAGCTGTTGAAAAAAATTTACTGCCGGTGACCCGCAAGGAGAGCCAGGACATCTGCTTTATCAGCAACCATCGCTACACCGCGTTTTTGGCCGACCAGCTCGGAGTGACACCGTCACCCGGAGAAATTGTCGACCGCGAAGGCCGCGTCCTGGGCCGGCACACCGGGCTTCATGGGTATACCATCGGTCAGAGACGGGGCATCAACTGCCCGGCCGCCGAACCCTACTACGTGTTGCGGATAGACACCCAAAGCAATCGCCTGGTGGTGGGGCCCAAAAGAGACGCCCTTTCGTCGAAATGCCGGGTGGAGGGAACCAACTGGATTCAGCCGGAACCTTCCGAACCGATCCGGGTTCACACGCGCATACGGTACCGGCATACTGCCGCTCCGTCCATACTGACCCCGCTGCCTCAGCAGCAGGCTGTTGTCGGCTTCGACGCTCCCCAGTCCGCTATCACGCCGGGCCAAGGCGCCGTATTTTACGTCGGTGAGGAAGTGATCGGCGGCGGATGGATTTGTGGGGACACGTAATAATGGCGAACGGCAAAAGGCTGAAGGAAGAAGAAAGAGGGTTCAAGGTGAAGGGTACATGGTGTAAGGTTTAATGTATCCGGCTGAAGGCGAAAGGCTCAAGGCGGAAACGAGGTTTTGATGCAATTATAAGGCTCAAGGTTAAGTGCCGCCTTGAGTTGGATAGAAGAGAAAACGGCAACATCGGTGAAAAATTCCAAACCGCAAATATTGGACCTTAAACCCTACACCTTGTACTTTACACCCTGGACGCCTTGGCCCCGCAGACCCTTGAATACTCAAATATAAAAATTTATTTTATTCATATTTTCAATATACTATATATATTTCCTAATGTTTAAGTTTAAGATTATCACCCTGGGATGCAAAGTCAACCAGTACGAGTCCGAAGCGTTGGCCGAACAGCTCATGCGGGCCGATCTGACCCCGGCCGGCCCTGAGGAGAAGGCCGATCTGTTCATTGTCAACACGTGCACCGTCACCGGCCGGGCGGCCATGCAGTCCAGGCAGGCCATTCGCCAGGCTGTGCGCAACAATCCCGAAGCACACATGGTGGTCACCGGTTGCTATGCTCAGACAGCACCGGAGGAGATCACAAGCATCGACGGCGTGGATACTATTCTGGGAATCGATGACAAACCGCATTTACGGGACCTGGTTCTCAACCGGCACCTCTCTCCATCCAACCGCCGCAGAAAGGTTGCCGATACCAACCAATAAACAGACCCCCTCAACGGACCGATAAAAGGAAACCGATCCCGACCGTTTCTAAAGGTGCAGGACGGTTGCGAGGCATTTTGCACATACTGCATCGTTCCATATGCCAGAGGACCGAGCCGGAGCCTGATGCCCGACAAGGCGATCGAGCGCATCCGGCGGCTCAAACGTAACGGGTACCACGAAGTGGTCTTAACCGGTATCCATCTCGGATGCTACGGAAATGACCTAAAGCCGCCGACGGATCTTTTGACACTGCTCGGCCGAATCCGCAAGGCCGGTGCCATTGACCGGGTGCGGTTGAGTTCGATCGAACCCCGGGAAATTTCCGACGCGCTGCTTCATTTTGTGATGGATGCCGGCGACGGCCCCGGCCGGATCTGCCCCCATTTTCACATTCCGCTCCAGAGCGGGGATGACGACATCCTGCAAAAAATGAAACGCCCTTACACCGGTCGATTCTTCGAAAAACTCGTTGGAAAAATCCTTTGTCTTATGCCCGAGGCTGCCATTGGAGTTGATGTTCTGGTCGGTTTTCCCGGTGAAACCGATGCGTCCTTCGAGCGCACCCGTCGATTGCTCGAAGATCTGCCGGTGGCCTATTTGCATGTCTTTCCTTTTTC
>JARROL010000443.1:0-1977 GCA_037383965.1 Desulfobacterales bacterium
GTCGTTCACATGGGTGCGGTGCAGAAGCCCGATACATTGGTCCAAGTAGCAGATTTCTTCTTAAAAATGGCGGAAGCGACCTGGAGCATCAGTTCCGGAATCTACGACCGTCAGCTCATTGTCATCTTCCGCAATGCTGGTTTCAGGCGCAACGCCGGGAAAATGTCCCGCAAGCTGTTCCGCGAGGTGGGATCGGCGGGCGGCCACGCCCAAACGGCAAGGGCGGAAGTCCCCCTCGAAAACATCGATTGCGGTTCCGGCAGCGGCAGCGACTGCCGTCGCTATGTGTTGCGGAAAATTCGCAAGATGTCCGAAGCCATGAGCGGATAGACAGAAACTTCCGTCTGCTTTTCTTCACAGTCATCATCCGGAAAAGCGGTACCCGATCGGGCGTTGTGCCGGCGGTCGTCGGTCGAATTAACGTCATTTAATGCACGAACTACAGAACTCACCGTATTTCATCAGCCGATGACAGTCACTACTTTATTATCACCAAGAGCGAGGGCAAGGTTAATGCTCCGGCGAACCATTTGGACGGCTATCATGCAAGTGGATTGCCTCCGGAAATATACCGGCCGCTGCCCCGGAAAGGAAATGTACAAAGTTGAGATAAAACATATGGTTTTAGATTTGCCCAAAGGGCAACGGGTATAATATCCGGCCAAGTCGGCCGGATATAGTCTGCGTCAGTCGAACGAGCGCAGCGAGAGGGCGGCCATTAAAAATATTCAAAACAAAAATTGTTTCTATCAACTGCATCGATTTACACCAACTAAACTGAAGGAGCGCCCATGAATTTGCATCTCGAAGGAAAAACAGCGCTGGTCACCGCTTCCACAGCCGGAATCGGCTTTGCCATCGCTCAGGCGCTGGCCGAAGAGGGCACCCAGGTGATCCTCAACGGCCGCACAGTCGATCGGGTCGAGCAGGCCCGACAACGGATCGCTGCCAATGTGCCGCATGCTCGAACCAGCGGCATTGCGGCCGACCTGTCGACAGCGGAAGGTGTGCAACAGGTCACGGACCGGTTCAGCTCAGTCGATATCCTAGTCAACAACCTGGGCATTTTCGACGTAAAGCCGTTTCCCGAGATCGAAGACAGAGAATGGTTCGCTTTCTTCGAGACCAACGTGATGAGCGGTGTGAGACTGAGCCGGCACTTCCTACCGCAGATGAAGAAAAACAACTGGGGTCGGATCGTCTTCATCTCCAGCGAATCGGGACTGCACATTCCATTGGAGATGATTCACTACGGCGTCACCAAGACAGCCCAGATCGCGCTGGCGCGGGGACTGGCCGAAACCACCCGCGGGACCGCTGTGACTGTCAACTCCGTGCTGCCGGGACCGACCCTCTCTGAAGGCATCAACACCTTCATCGAAAATCTGGCACGGGAACAAAATTCCAACAAAACAGATGTCGAAGAGCAATTTTTCGAACACATGCGCCCTACCTCGCTGATTCAACGTTTTGCCGAAACGCGTGAAGTGGCCAACCTGGTGGTCTACGTCTGCAGTCCCCTGTCTTCGGCCACCAATGGTGCGGCGCTGCGGGTGGACGGCGGCGTGGTGCGCGCCATTCCGTAAGGAGTCGACATCGCGTGTCTGGACAAGCCGAGGCGCTCCGATATGCCGTTCGCTTTCGGGTACTGACAAAATTCCTCGGTCAGCTCTGTCTGATTATAGCCGTTCTGACGTCTGTACCGATGATTGTCTGCCTGTTGTACGGCGACTATCGAACGGCGGCGGCCTACCTGGCGGTCGTCGGTGTTCTTGCAGGAGGGGGACTCATCGCAGGCCGTTTGGGTTGGAACGGTCGCATCCAAACCAATGAGGCGGTCGTCCTGGCAGCAACCAGTTTCCTGGTCGCCCCGATGGCGGCTGTTCTCCCCTTCATGCTGGCCGGAATGTCGGCTGTCGACGCCGTCTTCGAAACCATATCCGGTGTGACGACGACCGGTTTGACAATGCTCTCCGA
>JARROL010000444.1:0-1970 GCA_037383965.1 Desulfobacterales bacterium
GTCAGAGTTGCCGAAGGCGAAAATAGGTCGACGACCGATATGCTGATGGATGCCCACCGGCTTGCCTTCTTTGTCATCTATAAAGTTGATTTTTGCAAGCCGTATAAGTACGGGTTTGCCGTCACGCAGCTCGAACTTTGTCTTGATGCTGCTTCCGACGACTTGCTCAGGTGGGATGCCATAGATTTTTTCTGTCCAGGGTCGCATGAACTCGATACCGCCTCCTGAGACAATAAAGGTCTTGAAGCCGTTGATACGAAGGTAGGAGAGCAGTTCCAACATGGGCTGATAGACCATCTCGGTGTATCGTCGCATGGTTTTGGGATGTTTTGCGGCAGCAAGCCAATCTTTGACGATCTGCTCGAACTCCTCTGTGGTCATATTGGCATGTGTGCTCATGACAATTTCCAGCATCGCCCGCTCACCTCCCGCGAGTGCGCCTTTCACGTCGCCTTTGAGATGAGAGGCAAAGGGTTCCTTAGTCTTCCATTCGGGATGTTGCGGGGCGAGTGCGTTCACACGGTCAATGGCGAAGAGGAGCTGAAAATACATCGGTTGCTCCGCCCAGAGTGTGCCGTCGTTGTCGAACACAGCGATGCGCTTGTTGACCGGAACGAAGTCCGGGCTCCCTTTGGTGACGACACTTCGTACGAAATCGACGATGGCGTTTTTGGCCGCGCCGTCATTCCAGGAGGGCAGAGGGTTCGATTGTCCTGTAGCGTTGGAAATAGCACTACCTGCAACCAACAGAATCAGTATCAATGTAAAATTCAAAAAAACCCTGTTTTTCTGTTTACGAGTCATTTTAAATCTCCATCAATTTCTCAAAAAGCAGGCCGTCACTCATCATCGCGCGGCGGCCTGCTCGAGTGTATGATAGTCGCCTACTTGTTGCCCCCTTCTGAAATTAGCTTTTGGATCTTTTCCAGATTAAACGAACCCGGTGTCTGGCTGGGCGGATATTCCTTCATGGTCTTGAGAAAATTCGCAGCTAATCCCTGAAGCGGTACAATGACAAACGCCCGATCCAAGAACCAGTCGTTGTATGTGTTCGAGTTGTGCTGGGCCTTCTCGAAGGGATCGCGGCGTAGGTTGAACAGAAGCGGTACGCGGAGTTCCGTGAACGGTTCTCGCCAGACGCCAAAAGCCTGGCCGCGGTTCTCGAGGAAAACGACCTTCCAGGCAGAATAACGCATGGCAACGATTTGGCCGTCGTCGTTGACGTAGATGAAATCTTTGCGGGGCGATTCCTTCACCTTGCCGCTGAAGTAATCGAGCATGTTATAGCCGTCAATGTAGTTTTTGTATTTGCGGCCATTGAGTTTCACGCCTTTGGCGAGCTTGCCTTTGATGTCAGGATCGCCGGCCACAGCGGCTAATGTCGGCAGCCAGTCTTCGTGCGCTACGATGCCGTTCAGCGTCACATCCGCCGGAAAGTGGCCCGGCCAGCGCACAAATGCCGGCACGCGGTAAGCACCTTCCCAGTTCGAGTTCTTTTCGCTGCGGAACGGGGTCGTAGCAGCATCCGGCCACGTGTTAAAATGAGGACCGTTGTCGGTGGAATAAAAGACGATGGTGTCCTTGGCGATGCCGAGATCATCGAGGAGCTTGAGCAGTTCGCCCACCTGCATGTCGTGCTCCACCATGCCGTCATGATAATTGTTACCGCTGGGACCGGAAATGCCGCGGTGTGAAGCCCTGACGTGGGTACGGAAGTGCATGCGTGTGGCGTTCCACCAGACAAAGAACGGTTTACCGGCCTTGACCTGTCGCTCGATAAAATCCTTGGCTCCGGCAACTGTTTCGTCGTCAATCGTCTCCATCCGTTTCTTGGTCAAGGGACCGGTGTCTTCGACCTTCTGTTTTCCATTGGGCATGGCCCAGGAGTGAATGACGCCTCGGGGGCCAAATTTTTTCCGAAATTCGGGGTTTTTCGGGTAGTCCCTGTTTTCAGGTTCCTCCTCGGCGTT
>JARROL010000445.1:0-1967 GCA_037383965.1 Desulfobacterales bacterium
ACGAACACCCCGTCCGTGGCAAAATCCACCGGACGAAGCTTCACATGGGCTTCGGCGAAAAATCCGTCGGCGTTCACCGGCACCTTGTACAGCTGCGCCAGCGGATTCTCGGCCGGCGGCACCACCGCCGACGCCAGAACCAACAGATCCGGATGGATGTCCATCATCCGCCCCAGAACCCGGTCCGCAAAACTCACCTTGAGCCCTTGGTCGCCGTTGCTCACATTAAGATCCTTATCCGCATCGTACCGGATAAAACGGATGCCGGCAGAACGCGCCTCCCGAAAAAGATCCTCACGCAATCCATACGGCCGCATATCCCGGTACAAAACAAACACATTCATTTGGGGGTTGATGTCTTTTAGCTTCATCGCACTTTTGATGGATTGGGTGCAGCACACCTTGGAACAATACGGACGTTCCGGTATCCTCGACCCCACGCACTGGATAAATACCGCCGTGTCGGTTTGACCCAGGGATGGATCCTTGTCGATAAACCGCTGCTGAAGCTCGAGTCCCGTGACCACACGCGAATCCTGACCGTACAAATAACCGTCCGGTTTGAACTCCGATGCCCCGGAAGCAATGATGGTCACCCCGTGCTCCAAAACCCGGCTTTCCCCGTTTTGACGGATGGTGGTCTTGAAATTCCCCACAAAACCCTCCACCTGGGCAATCTCGGCATTGACAAACACCTCGATGTTGTCGTCCGATTGAACGGCATCCGTGAGTTGGGTCAAATATCCCTGGATGTCCTCACCACGCCAGGTTTCGTGAAGGTGACGGGCCTGACCTCCCAACGCATCCGCTTTTTCGATCAGATAGGTTGGATAGCCCTGATGAGACATGTTTTGGGCCGCCGCCATACCGGCAACACCGCCGCCGATTACCAGAACCGACTGGGTGATCCCCATGGTCGATTCCGTCAACGGCTCCAGAAGACCGGCCTTGCCCACCGCCATTCTCACAATATCTTTTGACTTTTCCGTGGCACGCTCCGGGTCGTCCTTATGAACCCAGGAACACTGGTTCCGGATGTTGCCCATCTCGAACAGGTATTTGTTGATCCCTGCGTTGATCAGCGTCTCCTGAAACAACGGCTCGTGGGTCTTGGGCGTACACGCCGCCACCACCACACGGTTCAATCCATGCTCCTTGATGATCTCGGTCATCTTGTCCTGGGTGTCCTGGGAGCAGCTGAACATGTTTTCTTCCACATAAACGACCCCCGGAAGTTTCTTTGAAAACTCCACCACCTCCGGCACATCCACGGTCCCTGCAATATTCGTCCCGCACCGGCACACAAAGACACCGATCCGGGGCGGCTCACCCCGAACATCCTTTTCTTCGGGAATCTCCCGGGTCTTGGTCAGGGTCCAGCGAACATCCGCCAGACTGCTACCCGCAACACCGGCTGCTGCACTGGAATCGATGACCGACGACGGAATGTCTTTGGGGCCCTGGAAAGTACCGCAAACATAGATGCCCGGTCGGGACGTCTTGACCGGATCAAAACTGTTGGTGCTCGCAAAGTTGTAATGATCCAGATCGATGCCCCACTTCCTCGCCTGCTCCGCTGTCTTCAAAGAAGCGCTCAATCCCACGGACAGCACCACCATGTCAAATTCCTCTTCCAGACGCCGGCCCGCCTCGTCCACATAGCGGATCACCTGCATGCCCGTCTCTTCGTTGGATTCCACATTCGTGATCTTCGACTTGACGAACCGGACCCCAGACTCTTTTCTGGCACGGTTGTAATACTGCTCGAAGTCTTTGCCGAACGTGCGCATATCGATGTAAAACACTGCCGCGTCCAATCCATTGCTGCTGTGCTCCTTGGCCAGCATGGCCTCCTTGATGGCATAGGTGCAGCACACCCCCGAACAGTAACCATGGGCGCCCAGGTGCACATCCCTGGAACCCACACACTGGAGCCAGGCAATCTTTTGGGGCTCTTTATGATCCGA
>JARROL010000446.1:0-1962 GCA_037383965.1 Desulfobacterales bacterium
GCCGAAGCGACACATCCATGTCATCGAGCTTATGTTCAAGGGCCGTTGGAGCGTACCGGATCGGCGCGCTGCGTGATGAGGCGCGGGTCGCAAAATGGAGTCGGAGCGCCAGACTGGCTTAATGTGTCTCTCGCTCACCTTCCGCCAGGATTTCCTGGTGACCGCGAGCGGAATCGGAGCGCGAGAGATGACTTACGTTACCGGGAGGTCGAATCTGCTCCCGGCATGTCCTCATCACCTTATCAGGCGATAATCGTCCAAATGAAACCATTTGCGTGAAAAGATGAACCGGGTCACCGGTTCCGGCGAGAGACTGGTGACCTCCTCGGTCATGTTTTTTCTGTAGAAGGCCGTGCATTCGGCATTCTGCCAGACTGTCTTCTTCATCTTTTCTCTCACCTCGGCGACGTAGGCCTCCTGAAGGTCCTGTCTGGCGTCGATGGCCTTGATAGTGTTGTCGCGTTTCACGGCACATATGGCTTGAACGATGTAATCGGTCATCACCTCCATATAAGACATTTGCGAGCTGTGGCCGGTACCCGTGTTCGGTCCGTTCACCTTGAAATAGTTGGGGTAACCGGAAACGGTAATGCCCTTGTAAGAGACAGCCTCTTTTTCCCATTCGCTGTTCAGGTTGCGGCCATCCAGGCCGTAGACCTGAAACGTCAGCGCCTTTTTCATATTCGAATAGGCGTAGTAGCCGGTCGCGTAGACGATGACGTCGAGTGCTATCTCCCTGCCGTCCTTTGTCCTGATTCCCTCCGGCGTGATGCATTCGATCCCGCTGATAACCACCTCGACGTTGTCACGTGACAATGCGGGCAGATAGGTGTTTGACGGTATGACCCGCCGGCCGCCCAATTCGTAATGGGGCATCATATGCTGACGCAATTTGTCGTCTGCAATGTATTTTTCGAGATGCTTCTGCAGCCGTCTCCTGTAATGCCTCTTCATGAGCCGGCTGATTCCCGCAGTGCCCGGATAGCGGCGGAAGGCGATAAACCTGATGTCGTAGAACGTAAAGACGAACAAACGGATGAGGCGCCGGACGCCCGGCAGCGTTCGAACGAAACGCTCCGGAGCACTGTACTGGCGGTCCGAGCGCGGCAGGATCCACTGCGCCTGCCCCATGAACAGGGTTAATCGGGAGACCTTGTCGGCAATGGCGGGGACGATCTGGGCCCCCGAACACCCCGAACCGATCACGCCGACACGTTTTCCTTCATACGTGACGGTGTGGTCCCAGTAACCGGAGTGGAATATCGGTCCCTCGAACGTTTCGGCACCTTTGATATTGGGAATATGCGGATTGGCCAGCACACCACTGGTGTCGATAATGAAGCGGGCACTGTATCTCTCGCCCGACTCGGTCTCCACCTGCCACAGATAAGCGTCCTGATCGTAGGTAAGCCTGGTGACCGACTGATTCGTTCTCGCCTGATCTCTCAAACCGAACTTGTCGATGACATGATTCGTATAGGCGAGCAATTCACTTTGCGGGGCAAAGGTTTTCCTGAAAGGATAGGCAACGAAGGAGATGGAATAGAGGCTGGTCGGAATATCTACCTCGGCGCCGGGATAGGAGTTGACCTGCCAGGTTCCACCCAGGTCAGCGTTTCTTTCCAGCAGGACGAAGTCATTGAGACCCTTTTTCTGCAGGCGGATAGCCGCCAGCAACCCCGAAAACCCGGAGCCGATGATTACGGTCTCGAAATATTGAACGTCCAATTTCGCACCACCATCGCGCGCCGTCTCTTTCGCCGGCATCGACTCTGACGCGTTGGCCTTCAGATTCGTCGATCTCTCTGTCTTTAGTTTATCAGTGAGGTGGACTACCGAGATCGGATTATCGGCATCCGTGCAGATCGCCGCCCAAGTGGCCCGGCCTCGCGACCCGCCTGGTGGCAGATGCGTACTCTGTCATTCGCTACAACGCGGCGCGGGAGGTGGCACCGGGGGTCG
>JARROL010000447.1:0-1953 GCA_037383965.1 Desulfobacterales bacterium
GAAAGCCGCCTTCCGAAAGCCGGTGTCCGATTCGTCGCCGGCCTGCACGTTCAAACCGCCAATCTTCGGTCGCACTGCTATCGATGCGTGATCTGAATCGATTCACACGGGCAACACTAAAACATAATATGAACGGGAGACCTAAGGAGGCCGCCCGCGGGCGACCTCCTTTAAAACCAGGATTCTGGTTAATCAGCTGTTGGGCAGGGAATGCCGGAAGTGAGCAGGTCACGCGTCAGCGCATAGCTCAAATCGGTGTAGCCCAGGCCCTGAGCTTCTTCTCCCGGCGTCAGCGAGAAACTGCCGGACGAGCAGGATTCAAAGCTGAACGTGCCCGTGCCCCAAGTCGCCAGAACCCGGTCAGCCGGATCGAAGTCGTCGCCCCACATCGGGCCAGAAACCTGGAAAACATCGACATCGACGCTGGACCCGGTTACGGGCTGTTCCGCTGGATTCGGCGGCTGTGCCACCAGCCAGACCGGGTTGCCCATGTTGTCATAGGTGTAAGAGGAAGCGAAAACGGTCAGCGTGTCGGATCAGCTTACCGCTGTGATCTTTGTTTTCTGAAAGAAGGGGTTTCTTCGTCCGGTTTGCAAAACTTACCGTATCGACAATACTTATATTCAGTTCGGTTTTTCGGGGCAAGGCAATGGAAATACCGGTTTGGTGTATTCGATTTGCTTTGCGACGGTCCGGGCTGACCAAGCAACCAACCAAGGAGATAGCACGATGAAAGGATTCATCCCGATGAAGACGATTGCACTGATGTTAGGGGGCCTTGCGCTTTCAATGACAGCGTATGCCGACCCCCCGCCGGTACGCGTCAACCAGCAGATTACCGAAGGCTACGCCGCGTACACCGAGGCCGATGACCGTGACGATACACCCGGCAGCCCGGGTAGTTACCAGTCGAATATCAAGAGCCCCGTGAAGCAGGTCACGGCGGCCGAGCGCGCCGCGGCACAGGCCGCAGCCCTGTACGATGCGCGTACGAATGCACACGAGTTCTGTCATTACGCGCCGGACGGGTACAACGCGTCGCTTTACGCGATCAACCTGTCCGTTCTGCTCATGACCGACAACGGCGTCGGCTACACGATCTACCTCGCCTTTGATTGCGAAGAGATCGACTAGAGGCACCCGGCCGCGGTACGGAACCGCGTCTCCGCGGTTCATGCGTAAATATACTGTAAAGGGCCACCTTCGCGAGTGGAGACGAAACCCCGCCGTCCGGCGGGGTTTCGGGCACCTTGACCGCAGTGGCGGTTTCGGGCGCTCGCGGCGGAACTGAAACACCCCCGCCCGGAATATTTCCTGCATCGCGGATACCGGTGTCAGTTCCGGGAGGTTACCGCCGTCTGCGTCACGGATGGTCACCGTGACCGTGTCCAGCGGCACGCTGTTTTCATCGTCGGGACGGGCAGCAGCCTGGCTGGCGTAACAGTGCGGGGTCAGAGTCAAGGGTCAGAGTAAAATGCCTTTCGATGACCGTTCCGTTCGACCCCTTTCCCCGGATATCTGCAAGCATCTCCCGAACACCCGTCCGGGCCGTCCATCCAGGAACCCTGATAAACAGAACCGGAAAAGGGGATCGACCATGAATACGCAAGAACCGCCCGAACTAACGCCGCGCGGGGCTTTTCTTTGGCTCTGCTACGGCGAGTCACCCAAAGTTGAACATAAGTTGAACATTTCCCGATTTCAGGCAAAAAGAAAGCCGCCTTTCGGCGGCTGCTCTCCTCGCATTGTTCTTATTTTTCAACGAGTTAAAAGTGGCGCCCCCTAGGGGATTCGAACCCCTGTTGCCGCCGTGAAAGAGAGTTCCATTCGACAACCGTTAGCACCCATCAGCAACCCTGACCTGCCTGCATTAACTGGTCCAGTTGTTAAGTTAGTCTAAGCGGCCATTTGGCCTGTTTCCATTCTTTGTTTCCCGTTGTTCGGCAGCACGAC
>JARROL010000448.1:0-1951 GCA_037383965.1 Desulfobacterales bacterium
TTGAACAGATTCTGGGCCCGCAAGGGCTGCGTGATGGCCCAGCCATACGACATGGAGGTCGGGGCCGGAACTTTTCACCCGACGACCCTGCTCAAGGCCTTGGGCCCCGAACCTTGGAAGGTGGCCTACGTACAACCTTCCCGCAGGCCGACCGACGGACGCTACGGTGACAACCCGAACCGTCTGCAGCATTACTATCAGTACCAGGTGATTCTCAAACCCTCGCCGCTCGACGTCCAGCAGCAGTATCTGGAAAGCCTGAAAGTATTGGGGGTGGATCCGCTCGATCACGACATCCGTTTTGTCGAAGATGATTGGGAATCACCGACCCTCGGTGCTTCCGGTCTGGGATGGGAGGTTTGGCTGGACGGTATGGAGATCACTCAGTTCACCTATTTTCAACTGGCCGGCAGCATCGAACTGAAACCGGTATCCGTGGAACTGACCTACGGCTTGGAGCGCATTGCCATGTATCTCCAGGGAGTCGACAACGTCTACGACCTGAAGTGGAACGACCGGATTTTCTATGGCGACGTCCATCATCAGCAGGAAGTCGAGCAGTCGACTTATAATTTCGAGAAAGCCGATGTACCGGTCCTGTTCGACCTGTTCAATAAATATGAGACCGAAGCGTTGGCGCAGATCACGGCCGGCCTCGTTCTGCCGGCCTATGAATACTGCTTGAAGTGTTCTCACACCTTCAATCTTCTCGATGCGCGGGGGGCGATCAGCGTCACCGAACGCACCGGCTATATCGCCCGCATTCGCAACTTGGCACGGGGCAGTGCCGAGGCCTACCTTAATCAACGCAAGGAAATGGGTTTTCCGCTGTTGGCAAGGTAGCCGGCATTCGGCAATCGAAGCGGCATTTTTAGAGCCTTAGGGTCACGGTAAGAAACAATTCCACAAGATTGCGCCGGATTATGGTTTGTCTACATGGCACATCCACCTGCGCATATCGAGATACGTGTGGGTGGATGTAACGCAGTAGACGGGCCATAAGAAAAGCAAGAGGTGGAATTATTTTTTTCCGGGGCCCTTATATCATTCATTCGGACCAGAGGTAACCATGGATACGCTATTGCTTGAAATCGGTTCGGAAGAAATTCCGGCCGGCTACATTACCCCGGCCTTAGAGGCGCTGGCTTCCCAGCTGCACCAGAGGCTGAACGAGGCCCGCATCGACCACGGGGACGTCAAAACCTATGGCACCCCCCGCCGGTTGACCGTTACGGTCGAGCAAGTTGCCGCCAAACAGAAACCGATGAAAACAGAGCTCATCGGTCCTCCGGCCGCCATCGGTTTCGATCAGAATGGCCGGCCCACAATGGCCGCCCATAAGTTCGCAGAGAAAGCGGGGGTCCCGGTCGAACGGTTGCGTACAGCGGAAACCGCCAAGGGGGCTTATCTGGTTGCCGAGAAAACCGAACGCGCCCAGGTTACCCGCACCCTGCTGAAGGAGATCCTGCCGGCGGTGATTCTATCGACACCCTTTCCGAAGAAAATGCGTTGGGCTGATTTCGACCTCGAATTTGCGCGACCGATCCAGTCCACAGTGGCATTGTTGGGAAAAAGCGTCATTCAGTTTCAACTCGGCAAATTGAAGAGCGGGCGCATCACCCGCGGACATTACTTCATGTCGCCGGGTCGGATAATGATTCAACAGAGTGAAGAGTACATCGAAGCCCTGAGGGCTGCCAACGTGCTGGTCGACATCAACGAGCGCAAAAAAGTCCTGCAGCGCGAAATTACCAGTGTCGCCAAGAAACTTGGCGGGCGCATCCTCCCCGATGCCGAACTGGAGGACATCAACACCAACCTGGTCGAGTATCCGGTGGCCGTGGCCGGAAAATTCGACGAGGAATTTCTCGAAGTGCCCGACGAGGTGTTGATCAATTCCATGCGGGAGCATCAAAAATACTTTGCCGTGGTCGATGAGAAGAATCGGCTG
>JARROL010000449.1:0-1941 GCA_037383965.1 Desulfobacterales bacterium
CCCTAAACTTGCTGATCCAGTAGCCGCCTCGGTCGATCCGGCAACCCAACAGATGATCGAGCGCGCCCATGAACTTGGGGTCGAAACTGCCTTTGACAGGGCGGTGACCATGAAACCCTGCGCCATCGGCACTCAGGGCACCTGCTGCAAAAACTGCGGCATGGGTCCCTGCCGCCTGCCACTGCCGAAATCCGGCATAGAAGGGGAGGACGAGCGCAAGGGGATCTGCGGCGCCACGGCCAACACCGTTGCCGCTCGCAACTTTATCCGCATGATCGCCGGCGGTGCGGCCGCCCACTCGGACCACGGCCGCTGCGTCGCCGAGGTCTTTCTGTCCGCCGCCCGCAAAGAAACCGAGGACTACAAGATCAAAGACCGCATCAAACTGATGGAAGTAGCCGAATGGCTGGGTGTTCCCACAAAAGTTTCGGTCGACGGCGAAGAACTCGATCGCGACCCGGATGAAGTGGCCGTCGAGGTCGGTGAAAAGGCGCTCAACGAGTGGGGCAAAGCCGAAGGCGAGGTGCTCTTTGCCCAAAGAGCCCCCAAGGCCCGCTACGACATCTGGAAGAAACAGGGCGTCGTGCCGCGGAACATCGACCGCGAAATCGTGGAGATCATGCACCGGACCCACATCGGCGTGGACCAGGATTACCGCAACCTGATCAAGCAAGGCACCCGGGCGGCGATTGCCGACGGCTGGGGCGGGTCG
Organism: Desulfobacterales bacterium; assembly: GCA_037383965.1. GTDB lineage: Bacteria > Desulfobacterota > Desulfobacteria > Desulfobacterales > SG8-13 > JARFQH01. The sequence goes on from JARROL010000449.1 coordinate 713, forward strand.
ATGCTGGCGACCGAACTCCAGGACATTCTCTTCGGCACCCCGTATCCCGTGGTCGGCGAGGCCAACCTCGGGGTGATGAAAGAAGACATGGTCAACATCGTGATTCACGGCCACGAGCCGATTTTGTCGGAGATGATCGTGGCGGCGGCCAGTACCAAAGAGATGCATGAATATGCGCTCTCGAAAGGTGCCCGAGGAATCCAGCTCTCCGGCATTTGCTGCACCGCCAATGAAATCCTCCAGCGGCACGGCGTTCCGCTTTGCGGAACCTTCCTGCAACAGGAACTGGCCATCATCACCGGCGCTTGCGATGCCATGGTGGTCGACATTCAGTGCATCTTTCAGAACCTGGCTAACGTTGCTAAGTGTTTTCACACCAAACTGATCACCACCCATCCGATTGCCCGGATGGAACAGGAGAATGTCATTCACATCGAATTTGACGAACATTATGCCATGGAAGACGCCAAACGGATCATCAAGCTGGCGATCGACAACTTCGTAAACCGGGGCGCGGAAGTAATGATTCCGAAACAGAAATCCCCCATCGTCGCCGGATTTGGCGTGGAATCGATCGAATATCACCTCGGGGGGACATTTCGAGGCTCCTATTTCACGTTGAACGACAATATCATCAACGGCAGGATCCGTGGCATCGGCGGCGTCGTCGGCTGCAACAACGCCCGTACCCGCCACAACGACGCTCACCTGCAGGTCGTCAAGGAACTCATCAAAAATGACGTCATCGTTTTAACAACCGGCTGCAATGCCATTGCCTGCGCGATGGAGGGCCTGCTGACGCCGGAATCCGCGCAGGTCTATTGCGGCCCGGGCCTAGCCGAAGTCTGCGAAACCGTCGGTATCGCGCCTGTGCTCCACATGGGGTCGTGCGTCGACAACAGCCGCATTCTCCTGGCGGCGACCGAAGTCGTCAAAGCCGGTGGTTTGGGCAACGACATCAGCGATCTGCCGGCCGCTGGCAGTGCGCCGGAGTGGATGAGCGAAAAGGCCATCAGCATCGGACATTACTTTGTGGCATCAGGTGTCTACACGGTTTTCGGTGTCACGCTGCCGGTATCCGGCGCACCCGTATTTCAGAAATATCTGTTCGAGGAATTCGAAAAACTCTACGGCGGGATGTGGGATCTCGAGGTCGATCCGGTCCTGCACGCCCAAAAGATGATCGCCCATATCGACAAGAAGCGCAAGGCGCTGGGTATCGACAAAGC
>JARROL010000450.1:0-1904 GCA_037383965.1 Desulfobacterales bacterium
GACGAAAGCCGCTTTCATTGAATTGAGTCTCATCATTTTCTCTTACCGCGGGTAGGGTTCGATGGCCGGTTTCGAAAACGCATACACCGCCCGCCGACGCCGCATGACAGGATATTCCGTGTGACAAGGTCGGCAACTGACGCCGCCCTTCAATAAAGGGAACAGAACTCGAGCGATCTATTGCAGGGCCGGCCGATGGGTTCCAAGTGATCTCATGTTGTTGTCACATCGCCCGCCGGCCGATTTATTTCGGTTGAATATCGCAGCGTTCGAACGCCTAAAGGGCCTTTTTGATCACGTCTTCGAGTTTTGACTTGGCAACCATGCCGGTAATCTGGTCGACCACATCACCGTCCTTGAATAAAATAAGGGTCGGAATTGCCTTGATTCCGTATTTTCCCGGTGTGATGGGGCTGTTGTCGACATTGCACTTCATGAATTTAATCTGGTCCCCAAAACTCTTGGAAAGCTCTTCGACCACGGGCGCGATCGCTTTGCAGGGGCCGCACCACGGTGCCCAGAAATCCACCAGCACCGGCATATCCGATTTCAAGACCTCGTTTTCGAAATTTCCATCTTCGATCTCTTTCATACCTTCAGCCATGATCTAAATTCCTTTCTGAAATAAATTTTCACAATTATAGTGATGGCCACCAAGGTTGTCAACTTTTACAAAATGTGTCAATCCAGGAACTTAGGGCCCCGGCAAAAAATAGTTCCACCTCTTGCTTGTCTTATTGTTCGACTACTGCGTTACATCCACCCACACGTATCCCGCTATGCGCAGGTGGACGTGCCTTGTAGAGAAAGCATGATTCGGCGCAATCTTATGCAATGATATCTTGCCGTGACCCTTATTCCGACATCGCAACCCGCTCAGTGCGCCGCGACCGGCGGCAAGTGACGTTTCAATTGTAACAATTTGAAATAGATCTCGTTTCGTTGTACATAGACACGGGTTAGGAGGTCGCCGATGGCGGACATTATCAAAATTGGTGCATTGATTTCAGGCACCGGCACAAACCTGCGAGCAATCATAGACGCCTGCAAAGGGGGAAAACTGGCCGGAGAGGTGGTCTTTATCGGTTCGGACAACCCGCAGGCTGACGGCCTCGAACTGGGCCACCGGAACGGTATCCCTACTTTTGTGGTCGACTATCGGGCCATCATTCGGTCCTCCCGCGATGCCCTGCCCAACAGTGAACTGCCGCCCGACGCCAGCCTGAACGAGCTGTTGGAAAAACAAAACCTTTTTCCGGGGTCTGCCAATCCGCAAAAAGTGACCGCGTTTCTGATATCGCGGGTGATAGCCGAGTCCCGACTATTGAAGGCCATGGCCCCCTATGACGTCGATTTACTCGCACTGGCCGGATACATGCGGACCCTTACGCCTTATTTCATCGACCGGGTCAACACCGATCCGGAAAATCCCCGCATTATGAACATTCATCCCGCCCTGCTGCCGGCCTTTCCGGGAACCGATGGTTACGGAGATGCCTTTCGGTTCGGCTGCAAGGTGGCCGGCTGCACGGTCCATTTTGTCGATTATGGTGAAGACACGGGACCGATCATCGGGCAGAAAGCCTTTCCGATCGAAAAAAACGACACTCTGGATACGGTCCGTGAAAAAGGATTGAAATTGGAATGGGCCCTCTATCCGGAGTGCATCGACCTGTTTGCGCAGCGAAGGTTGAAGATTGTAGAGATGACCTACAGTCGGCCAGGTAGGCGTCAGAAATTGAAGAGAACGGTGGTGAAGATTTTGCCGGGATAAGCTGGGGCGGATGAGGTTAATTTTTGCTTTCTTCTTGCAGCCATTTCACATACTGCTCAATTCCTTCCTCTAAAGAGAGGGGTCCGTACGGGCAGCCGGTCGCCAACAGCTTGCTCATATCCGCTTCGGT
>JARROL010000451.1:0-1897 GCA_037383965.1 Desulfobacterales bacterium
GGGCAGACAACGGTCATCGGTGGTTTGAATAAAGAGACAACGGCCTCCAACCAGGCCGGAATCCCGTATCTGAAAGACGTACCTGGGCTTGGATGGCTTTTCGGTAGTCGGTCGCGCAGCGGCGCTATGGAGGATGTGCTGATTTTCATCACGCCTTACATACTGGAAGAAAAAGCGGCGGGCACGGCCACGTCTTCTTCCATTGCGCCTTACCCCACACAGTGAAGCCGTCTCAACCTAAAATCTCAATGAAGGGGTTCACCTGCAAGGTATTTACGGACAACGCCAGAATCTATCCAGCTTTTTTGGTCCTTGATGGTATTCTAATTTTGTTTTTGGCACCACCCACCGGCCACCATGGAATATTTCAGCATCGTCAACCTCGACAAGGAACCGTTTTCCAACTCGCCGGATCCTGAATTTTTCTACGGTTCCCAACAGCATCTCGAATGCTTGCAGAAGGTAGAACTCGCCCTGCGGTTGCGCCGCGGTCTGAACGTCGTCATCGGCGATGTCGGCACTGGCAAGACCACCCTTTGCCGCCAGTTGATCCGCCGGTTTACCAAGACCAACGAATTTGAAACCCACCTCGTTCTGGATCCCGGCTTTTCGAGCACCGCGGAATTTTTAGTGACGATCATTGAAATGCTGACCGGCCGGCGGCCACCGGAAGAGGCCCGGGACTGGCAGATGAAGGAGGTGGTCAAAAACCATCTCTTCAAGCGCGGCGTGGATGAAAAGAAGACGATCGTTCTCATCATCGACGAGGGTCAGAAATTGGCGGCGTTTTGTCTGGAACTGCTGCGGGAGTTCTTGAACTACGAGACCAATGAATACAAATTGCTGCAGATCGTCATATTCGCCCAAACGGAATTTCAAAACACGATCGACCACTATGCCAATTTTGCCGACCGGATCAATTTGTATCACCATTTGAAACCGATGAGTTTCGGCGATACCCGCGCCATGATCCGCTTCCGGCTCGAGAAATCGAGCACGAATTACAAAGCCTACACGTATTTCAGCCTGCCGGCACTGATAGCCATCTACATGGCTTCTAAAGGATACCCCCGTAAAATCATCAATCTGTGCCACCGATGCATCCTGACGATGATCATTCAGAGTCGACCATCGGTTGATCTCTTTCTGGCCCGGACCTGCATCCGGCGTGTATTTCCGCACCGTAGCCGACGCATCAAGCGCCTGGCTCTGTCCGTTGGCATCCCCCTCCTGTTTTTGGCAATCGGTATGGCGGCAATCGACATTCGACACCTGCGACTATCGGCTCAAACCGACGCCTCGTTGACCGACCCGCCGTCCAGTCGTTCAACGGTCAGCTATCGCAAGATCGACGCCAAGCCGGAACCGTTGCCTGCGCCCACAACGGCGCCGTCCGCTGCAGCCGACTTGCCAGCGCCCCCTGTATCACCGCCTGCAGCCCCAGCTGTGCCACCCGCGTCCGGGGGCACCGCTCCGGTTACTGCCGATTTGTTCGCCAGTTTACAGTCGGCGGTGCCGGCGACAGTCACAAACACGCCACGGCTCGAAACGCCCCATGAACTCGGACAGATCGCCATCATGCCCAACGAAAATCTTTCCGGGCTTTTAGAAACCATCTATGGCGATGTCAGTTCCGCGCTCTTTGAATCCCTGTTGAGCGCCAACCCGCTGATTACCGATCCCAACCTGGTTCAGGTGGGCCAGATGGTGCGGATACCGGCTATTGCGGCGGATGTCCGTCCTCTTGCCGATCCCGTGTGGTGGATCAGTGTCGCGCACCGCCGGCGTCTCGAAGACGCCTGTGCTGTCTTACGCTCCTTGACCGGCAATGCCCGCCAGGTCAGGATCGTCTCCTACTGGACCCCGCAAAACGGCATCCAGTTCGACCTGTTGTTAA
>JARROL010000452.1:0-3764 GCA_037383965.1 Desulfobacterales bacterium
TCAAGCCGTCGTCGGTGTCGTTCAGGTGAATTTCTCCCTTACACTTGGGGCAAGCCAGAATGTCGAGGAGTTCTTTACTGATGGCCATGAGTCGCCTCCGAGAAAAAGTTGGGTCAGTTGAAACAGCTGAGTCGGTTTAGTCAGTTTAGTCAGTTAAGTCGGTTAAGTCAGAGAAACCGATTTATCCGACCTAACTGACTAAACTGACCCAACAAAAAATTGATTTATTTTGAGTGCGATGTCATACCACGCATCCTCAGGCATCGCAAGAACCGACCGGCATCAACGTCAATTTGCGATTTTTCCTGAGTTGCCGGTCATCGATCATCTTTTCGATTTCATCCGCGTACAAGGGATTCATCGTGATGATGACGTCGGGGCCAATACCGGACAAGTCGTCCGGCGAGACGACTCGTTGACCCGTGCCCGGCACGTAATGCCCGTGCTTGTGCGGATTGACGTCCACGACCGAATCGATTCCGCTCTCGGCATTCAGTACATTCAAAAAGGTCACGCCTTTCGAGCCGGCCCCCCATACCACGGTCTTGGTGCCCGATTGTCGCAGTTCTGCAACCACTTTCCGCCATTTTGAAATCTGCTGCCGGTAGCGGTCGGCAAATCCGTTCACATGTCTGTCCACCGTATCGGTCGAAATAGGGTCGGGTATCGTTTGAAATTTCTTCTTCTGAAAGGATGGTTTGGCTTCAATGCAGATATATTGCCCGCCGAAGGCTTGCGAGACTGTCAGGGGGATGAAGCCGGTTTCGACGAACAAGTGACGCAGGGATGACTCCGTGAAGTAACCGCAGTGCTCGTAAATCAGGTCCCAGATGCCGAAATCTTTCAAGGTGAACATCACGTTCGGCACTTCCACGAATACCACGGCTTGCGGTTTGTCGCCAAGGGCGCGACGGATCGTCTTCAAAAAGCGCCTCGGTTCGGCAATGTGTTCCAGCACGTGGCGGCAAACGATAAAATCGGCCGGGCAACTCGAATATTTCTCGGTATACTCGTCCTGCACGAGGGCAAACCGTTCCGATCGATTGCCCATGCCGTTTCGGCGCGGATCGAAACTCGGGTCAAATCCCAGACAGCGGTTGTTTCCCGCATCGGCCAAGAGCCGCAGGAAGTCACCCTTACCGCAGCCGATTTCGATAATGTCTTTATTCCGGAGATCATAAGTAGACACCAGTCTCCGCACCAAGCCGCCGGCATATTCCCTGAAAGCCGGTGAGTAATGCAATGAATTTTCGTACCGTGGGCTGTATCTCATCCGGACGGGTTCAAATGCGCTGTTGAAGACATGCCCACAAGACCGACAGAAAGCCAGCTCGATATCTCCCCTGGCCGCCTTCAGCGCCTCCTCGCGACTGTCCAGAAGAACGTTACAGAATAACGGTACGCCGCGGACGTCGAGAATCTTCGCCGCGTTGGTCGAACCGCAAACCGGACATCGGTTTTCTTCTTTTTTAGCCCGAACCTTCTGCATGATTCAAGCGCCGTTCTCTTTCGGTATCTGCAGGGTCATCACCACAGGCGCCAAACCCAATTGATTCAGATCGCGTAGGATTTCTGCGCGATAGATCGCGTTCATGATGATGACGACATCCGGCCGATATCCTTTCAGGAAATTCGGTGCAACAATAGGTTGTCCGGTCCCGGCCATAAATGTCTGCTGGCGAAAGGGATTAATGTCGACGACATAGTCAATGACCCCGGAGGCATCGACGGCACTCAGAAAAGCGGCGCCCTTCGACCCGCCGCCCCATATGACCACTTTTTTGGATTCGTGCCGGTACCGATCGAGCCGGCTGTTCCAGTCGCGGATAACCGTGGAATAGCGTCTTTCGAAGTCGGTCACCAACCCGGTCAAAGCCTCGACACCGACCTCCGCCAGACGACCGTATCACGCCGCGCGGCGACTGCGCGGCGCACGGTGCGGACCAGTTCGGCCGTGTCGGGAATGTGTTCCAACGTCATTCGACAGCAGATCAAATCCCCATGAAAGCCTGCGTACTTGTCGGAATAAAAGTCTCTGACGAAATCGACTGATCCCGCGGTATCCTCTCCATAGCTCCTGCCCGGAATGTAGGCGGGATCGAAGCCCACGCCGCGGTTGCGGCCCAGGGAGCAGATGTATTTCAGGAATTCGCCCTTGCCGCAGCCGATTTCGATGATGTTCTTGTCCTGCAGCCCGTACTTCTCGACCAGGTCTCGGGCGACCCTGCGTGCAAAGGAACTGAAGGTCGGCGAGCAGCCCTGCGATTCCTCGCAATCGGATGAATACCTGACGGCGTTGCGATCAAAGCGCGTGTTGAAGATGAATCCGCATCGGCGACAGAAACCGAGGGCAATATCGCCGCGCGGAAAGGCAAGCGCCGCTTCACGGGAATAGCTGTTCATGACAGTGTTGACCGGAACATTTTTCATTTCGTGGAAAAGGCGAATATCCGCCGAATCACAACTGGGGCAATCCAGCCTTTCTGCGGGAATATCAGGGTCGTTTTTCATGAGTGGGGATCGACTTTGCAGTTTGAATGGAAACGAAAAGTTCAAACGATCCTGGGTTCGGGAACCGGGATGATAAACCGGCCGCCTTTCTGCCGGTACATGGATTGCTGCGCGATGATTTCTTCGGCGAAATTCCAGGCCAGAATCAGCACATAATCGGGCATTTGGCTGAGAAGTGTTTCCGTATCGAAAATGGGAATGTGTTTTCCGGGCATGTATTTGCCGTGCTTATGGGTGTTCCGATCGACCACGAAGTCCACTAAATCGGTGCCGATATCGACGTAGTTGATCATCATCGTGCCCTTGGCGGCCGCACCGTAAGCCGCAATCCTTTGACCGCGATCTTTAATCGCGTGCAGGAGGTTGGATAAATCAACCTTGAGTTTTTCAACCCTTTGCGTGAAGTTACGGTAATAGTCGATTTTGTCCATCTTCTGCTCAACCTCATCAGCCAGCAGTTTTCTTACGCGGTCGTTCACCTCTTCCCTCGGCTCCACATAAAGTCGCAGAGAACCTCCATGGATCGGGAGTCGCTTGACATCATTCAGGAACAAGCCATGGCTTCTGAGTAAATGATCCAAGGCCGTCACCGAGAAATAACAGAGGTGTTCGTGGTATATGGTGTCGAATTCGCAGTGATCGATCAATTCCTTCACATACGGCACCTCAATCACCGCGACTCCGGAATCCTTCAAGAGAGTGCGAATGCCCAGGACAAAACCGTTGGCAAAACCGTTGGTGTCGGCCACATGGGCCAGCACGTTGTTGGCATGGACAACATCGGCTTGTTTCCCCTCGTCCCGCAGCTTTTTCGCCAGCTCGGCGGTAAAAAAGGCGTTCAGTGTCGGCACGCCGGCCGTCACCGCCGCTTGGGCCTGGCCCGGCGCCGGATCGATGCCGAGAACCGGAATCCCAGCCGCGACATAGTTCTTCAGCAGGTATCCGTCGTTACTGGCCACTTCAACAACAAGGTGGCTTGCGCCAAGTTGGCGTAATTCGATGAGTTCCAGCACATTGTCACGCGAATGTTGCAAGAGAGCCGGTATGAAAGAAGAATAATATTCATAGCCGACGGTGAACAATTCCTCGGGAGGAACGGTCTCCAAGACCTGCACCAGACTGCATTTCGGGCAAAAGGCGACTTCAAGCGGATAAAAAGGTTCGGCCTGGTTGAGCATTTCTTTTGTCAATATGCGGTCTGACGGCGGTTTTGCCCCCAGATCCAAGAAGACTTCGAGGCCTTTCTCCCGGCA
>JARROL010000453.1:0-1891 GCA_037383965.1 Desulfobacterales bacterium
TTGGGTCCCTGGCAGGCCCCGGCCAGAAACACACCGCTGGTGGGTGTCGAAACCGGCTCCAGTTTGGGGTGCTCTTCCTGAAAGAAACCGTCACCGCCGATGCTGATTCCGAAGGTGCGCGATACGGCGTTTGCATCTGAACGCGCCTCCATGGCGGTGCACAGGATCACCATTTCTACCGGAACTTTCACAATTCGGTCCGAAAGTGTATCTTCGGCGGTTACCGTCAGGATGCCGTTGTTTTCTTCCACCCGGGAAGCCTTGCCACGAACCATGCGCACACCCTCGCTCTGGACGCGTTTGTAAAACTCCTCATACCCTTTGCCAAAGCAACGCATGTCGATATAGAAATTGTAGACTTCCGTATCGTGCCCGCACTTGTCCTTGAGAAGATGCGCATATTTAAGCGCATACATGCAACAGGTACGCGAGCAGTATTCATGGTGGTTTATATCGCGGCTACCGATACAATGCAGAATGGCCACGCTCTTGGGCGGCTCGGTGAACTTGAAGCGGTCACCCGGATCCCGCTTAAGGAGCTTGCCGCCGGTCGGCCCGGTAGCGTTCGAAAGCCGCTCGAACTCCAGATTGGTAAAGACATTCGCGTATTTGCCGTAGCCGTATTGCTGCATGGGTGCGGGGTCAAGCGGGTCGAAGCCGGTGGCCACAATGATGGACCCCACCTCAATTTCTTCGACCTCTTCCGCCATGGAATGATCGATGGCATCGGCTTCACAGACACTCACGCAGAGCTTGCATTCACAGCACCCCCCGCAATCCACACAGCGGGCAGCCTCTTTTTTTGCCGCATCTTCCGAAAAATTTGCGTCAACCTCATCAAAATTTTTAGACCGTTGAACGGCATCCAGATGATCCGATACCACCCGGGGAACCTTTTCAATCGCTTGCGGAATTTCCTGCCAGTCCGTCCCCGGAGGTTCTTCGGCTGCCAGTTGTTCGGCATACTGATCCAGATCTTCTTTGTTGATAAAGCGCTCGATGGCCGCCACCGCCTTATGACCTGCCGCCACGGCTTCAATGACCGTTGTCGGCCCGGTCACGGCATCACCGGCGGCAAACACATCGGGCACACTGGTTTGAAACGTGTGGGGATTGACCTTAAAGGTGTTTCGGGAAGTCACTTCCAAATCGGGGACTCCCGGTGCCCAGGACGTATCGATCTGCTGGCCGATGCCCGGTATGATCGCATCGCACGCCATAACGAATTCAGACCCCTCCACCGGCACCGGCCGCCTTCGTCCGCTGGCATCGGGTGGACCAAGCTCTGTGCAAATACATTCAAAGCCGGTCATTTTCCCGTCCTCGCTAAGAATAGCGACAGGGGCGGTAAGGTAGGTGAATTCAATCCCTTCTTCTTTGGCGCCCTGAATTTCTTCGGGATAGGCCGGCATTTCACGTTCGGAACGCCGGTAAATAACGGTTACTGAATCCGCACCAAGACGTTTGGCCACACGGGCGGCGTCGATGGCCACATTTCCGCCGCCAATGACAATAACCTGTTTGCCGGGGGACACGGTCTTGCCCAGATTGACATCCCGTAAAAAGTCAACGGCATCGATGACATTTTCGGTCTCATCTTCTCCCCGGATACGCATGTGCAAAGAGTCGTGGGCGCCGAGTCCCATAAACACAGCGGAAAAACCATCAGCCCTGAGATCCTCCAGGGTCAGGCCCGACCCGAATCGAATTCCGGTTCTGACTTCAATTCCGTGTTTGAGAATATAGTTTATTTCCGCATCCAGCACCTCAGGCGGCAAACGGTAATCTGGAATTCCAACCCGCAGCATGCCGCCCAGTTGATCAAGGGCCTCAAAGATCGTGATCTGAAAACCTTTTAAGCGTAAATAATACGCCACCGTAAGACCGGCAG
>JARROL010000454.1:0-1883 GCA_037383965.1 Desulfobacterales bacterium
GACGAGGCCCGCAAACGCAATGTGACCATCCACCGGTGCATCGCCACAGTGGGCGGGTCCACCTATTGCGACTTCCAGGAGCTCAAAGCCCTGGCCCGCATGGCCCGAGATGAGAAAATCGAAATGATCACGACCGTGGGGCACCGCAAAGGCTGGGACCCGGGGTCAAAGGAAATCTCCACATCCGAAGGCGGCATGCAGGGCTTTCGCCTGAGAGGATCGGACAACATTTCCTATCACATTGCCGATATCATGCGCAACATCGAGGCCGGGCACCGGGGATTTCTGGTCTACGACGAAGGCGTGCTCTTTATTCTGAACAAAATGCGCGCCCAAGGCCTGATACCCAAAGAAACCATCTTTAAATTTTCCGTGTTCGGCGGCTACTGCAGCGCTGCCGGCGCCAAGGTGATCGAATCCTTGGGCGCCAACTCCATGAATCCCATATCGGATGTCACCTTTCCGATATTGGGCTCAATCCGCAAGGCGGTTAACCTTCCGCTGGATGTATATGTGATTATCGTCGACTCCTTCGGCGGTATGTTCAGAGCCTATGAAGCGCCCGAAATCGCCCGCGTGGCTGCGCCGTGCTACTTTAAATTCGAGCCGGGCACCTCCGAAGGCGACATTTACAAGCCGTGGGTTGCCGAGGCCTGGCATGAAAATCTCATTCGGGAAAAAGTCAAGATCGCCTCGATCGTTATGGAGATCATGCAAAAGCATGCACCGGATTTGAGAACATCTCCCAAAGGCGCAGCAGATTTGGTATTGCCGGCGGCAACATAACCGCCGGCGGAATGTCTTTACGGACCTGCAACAAAAAGGAACAGGTGTATGACAACGCACAACTATCTGGCCGACAGAACCCATGAAGTCGAATGGTCGGGCATCCGCATCATGTTCGCCCTGGCCGACGAGATCCCGGATGTCGTCAACCTGGGCATCGGCCAGCCTGATTTCGATACCCCCGAATTCATTCGCGACGCGGCCAAGCAGGCTTTGGACGAGGGCTATACCCGCTATCCGCCGGCCAAAGGCTTTGCCGACCTGCGCCGGGCGATTGCAGCCAAGCTCAAAGCTGAAAACGGCATCGATGCCGACCCGGATACCGAGATTTACGTGGCCGTGGGCGCCATGCAGGTCATCTTCAATACCTGCCTGCATATGCTCAATCCCGGGGACGAGGTGATCGTCATCGATCCGGGCTACGACTACTACTCGCAGATCCGTTTGTTCGGCGGTGTGGCCGTGCCCGTGGCCGTGCATGAATCCAACCGCTTCAAGGTCGATCCGGCGGATATAAAAGCCGCGATCACGAAAAAGACCAAGCTGATGATCATCAACACCCCGTCCAATCCCACCGGTGCGATTTTGGACGAAGAGATTTTACGGGCTGTCGCCGATCTGGCCGTCGAAAACGATATCTGGGTGTTGGCGGACGAGCCCTATGAACACATTCTCTACGACGGTCACCGGCACATCAGCATCGGCGCATTGGACGGTATGGCCCGGAGAACCATCTCCGCGTTTACCCTTTCCAAATCCTATGCCATGACCGGCTGGCGGGTCGGCTACACCGCAGCGCCCAAAGCGGTTATCGACGAGATGGAAAAACTCATGGAGCACATGGTGTCCGGGGTGACCGCCGTGTCCCAGAGGGCCGCGCTGGCGGCCATTAACGCTTCCCAGGACTGCGTGCAGGAGATGGTTGCCATTTATGATCAGCGCCGGCATCTGGTCTACGAGGGGATGAACGCTATCGACGGCATCAGCTGCCTCAAGCCGGAATCGACATTTTATGCATTCACGAATATCTCCTCGACCGGACGTTCTTCCTGGGAGTTTGCCAAATATCTGGTTAAAGAACACAAGGTGGCCGTGGT
>JARROL010000455.1:0-2887 GCA_037383965.1 Desulfobacterales bacterium
GCGCCGGTTCTGATTTTCGGGTTTACGCCGCCCTCCGATGTCGAGGCCCTCGTCCGACACGATCTCATCCAGACCGTTTATGCGCTTGAGACCGCCAGGGCCTATTCAGAACGGATCGGGAAAAGCGGCGGGCGCCTGAAGGTCCATTTGAAGGTCGACACCGGCATGGGACGGCTGGGTATCCTGCCGGACTCCCGCCGGTATGTCGAACCGGGGATGGCTGTCTCCGATCACGCCGTTCGCGAGGTGCTCGCCATCGCCGCCCTGAACGAATTGGCGTTGGAAGGGATCTTTACCCATTTCGCCAGTTCCGATAGTGCCGACAAGGGCTTTGCGGAACAACAATTCGACAGGTTCATGGCGTTTTTGGACCAACTGAAGCACGCCGGCATCGAATTCGAAGTCCGGCATGCGGCCAACAGCGGCGCCATCATCGACATGCCCCACACGCATCTGGACATGGTCCGGGCCGGCGTGTCCCTTTACGGACTGTACCCTTCCGACGAGGTCGACAAGAGCCGCATCGATCTCACACCCGTCATGACGCTCAAAGCCCGGATCGTCCACCTGAAAAAGGTTCCCGCCGGCTTTCCCGTCAGCTACGGCATGACCCACAGGACGCCATCGCCAACCGTCATCGCCACGGTGCCCGTCGGTTATGCCGACGGCTTCAACCGGCGGTTGTCCAACCGAGGGCATTTGTTGGTCCGTGGACATAAGGCGCCGATCGTCGGCCGGGTCTGCATGGATTTGACTATGATCGACGTGGGTCACATTCCCGGTGTCGCCCTCGAGGACGAGGTGGTGATCCTCGGCCGCCAAGCGAATGCAGCGATCACCGCCGATGACCTCGCCGGCCTGCTGGGCACCATCAACTACGAAATCACCTCTGCCATAACCGCCCGGGTGCCAAGGGTTTTTTTGAAAAGTTGATCCCGAATCCACATTTCCCAATACTGGCGGTGGTCGATTCCCGGGGTTATATTTTCTTATCGTCCGACAAAGGAATGGGAGCCAGCGCCGGGCAAAAGGGCATGCCGAATATCCGACTCCATCCGGCAAGATACGCGGACAATGACTGGATACCGGATCTTATGGCGGCAACATATTGGTGTATGATGAGGGCTTGAAGCTCGATATTGGAGATGAGGCTCGAGTAGTTTTCAGGCCTGTCCGTCAGCGGAAAAAACAGGTTTCCGCAACGCGTGGGGATCTCCCGGGTCACAAGGGTCGTCAGGTACTGCGTGACAGCAGCGTCCATATCGAATGAGGGCCACAGATCGAAAATAACCCCTTCAAGGGTGAAGATCGCCTTTCGAAAAAGCATGAGTTCGGGTGGAAAGATGAAACCTTCAAACGTGAGGAGTTCCAAAAGCTTGAACGTTTTTTTAATCAGAGGCAGGCGCTCAAACCCGGAAGATCGCACCGTAGACAACACAAGGTCACGAAACTCCTGCCGTTGCCGGCCGCTGTCCATATAAGTCCCGGTAGCCAGGGCTTTGACGGAGCGGCGAATACCGCTCAGGTCTTTTTTTATGACGGCTTGAATCAATTGGGCGGTTTTGACCCGGTCGCGCTGGGTCAGTCGGCCGGCGAGGCTCCAGTCCAGGAGGCCGATCCGAAGGTTGCCCGATTCCTGATCTTTGGCGGCCAGAATATTGCCGGCATGCGGATCGCCATGGAACAGGCTCGGCTCACGCCGGGAAAACAGCGGCCTGCAAACGAGTGCCTCGAACAGGACGGCGGCGCAACGTTTGCAGGCCGCTGTTTTCCCGGCGTGAGCCGAGCCTGTTCCATGGCGATCCGCATGCCGGCAAGATTCTGGCCGCCAAAGATCATGAATCGGGCAACCTTCGGATCGGTTGGTTTGTTCGGCTGCCAAATCGATTTCCTTGACCAGCATCTCCCGCACTTCTTTAAATACGTCTATGAATTTAAAATCCTTGAGAGGATAACGCTGTCGGTTTTCTTCAAAAAAGGCGGCCGTTTTTTCAAGAATGAGCAACTCTTCGTCAAGATGCCTTCGAATGCCCGGTTTAAGGATCTTGAAAACCCCTTCAGTCCGCTCCTGAGACGGCGGTTGGTTCCAATTAAAAGCGATAACGGCACCAACGCTGGCCTCCGATAATATGGATTGGTGGAGCTGCACCCTTTCCAGATTTTCGGCCTGCTCAAGTTGGCCGTCAATCCGCTCCACAATGCCGCCCAGGGGGGTGCCGTAGCAGCCGTTTTCCAGATGAATGAGCCACTTTTTGACCACCGGATCGATGTTGGGATTGCGGGCAATGATCTGGCCCAGCTTGTGGAGGGTCGGAAATCGTTTGGCCAACTCCAGAAGCCGCTCCTGGGCGCCGGTCTCCGGGTCCAATTTCAGTTGACTGACCACCAATTCCATAAGACGGTGACGGCCCACCTGGGTTAGAAAAAATTCAATGCCGTCACGCACCACGGAACGGTATTGGCCGTAGACCTCGGGAATGGCCCGATGGGGTTGCGTGCGCTCAACGATTTCGCGGGCGACATACTTGGTGAACGCCTCATCCCCCATTGCGGCGGCCATGGTCTTCAATTTCTCTTGCAGGGACTTATGTGAAGCGTTTTGAACGAAGAGTTCAAGCATTCGGTCAAAAGAGGTGACCATCTTTTTTGTCATGCAGTTTCCAGCACTCAAAATAAACCATTTCTATGTTCTTGTTAACGTCGTAAAGCAATATGAAACGAAGTAAAAGCAAAAATAATGGCTTTCAGATTAAATGCAACAAAAACCGTTTCGAAAGCTGTTATCGGCCGTTTAATATGGTGAGTTAAGGAACCGTAGCGATACAATTTTTCCCTTAATGGGCGGGCACGGAATTTCACATTGAATATTTCATCGAATATATGGACC
>JARROL010000456.1:0-3135 GCA_037383965.1 Desulfobacterales bacterium
AGTTTGATTCTATCCTTGACCACGCCCTTTTTGATCGGCCCCATTTTCAAGTATCTTTTAGTGGTGACCATGCCGAAAGAGGGCCTCGTCGTGTTGCTGATGGAAGCCAACCGGTACTGGGAATTTTAGCCTGACCAAGCGGGAGCTCCTATTTTTATGATACTTCTCGACCGTCTGGGGGCATTTTTTGAGATTGTTTTTCATCTCGCTGCGGCGCCAACGAGCCTTGCCATCCTTTTCGGATCGGTGCTTCTAGGGATTATTTTCGGTGCGATGCCGGGATTGACATCGACCCTGGGGGTCGCCCTGCTGACGGCATTGACCTACGGGATGGACACAGACCTGGCCATGGTCTGCCTGTTGGCGATTTATGTCGGCGGCACTTACGGCGGGTCCTATGCGTCGATCCTGATCAATATTCCCGGCACCGCCGCGGCTGCCGCCACGGCATTGGACGGCTACCCTTTGGCCTGCAAAGGCGAGGGCGGACGGGCTATCGGCTTGACGACCACCGCTTCGGCCATCGGCACCATCATCAGCATGGTCTTCGTGGTGAGCATATCCCCGATCATTTCGCACTTTGCCCTGCAGTTTACGTCCTTCGAGTTTTTCCTGCTGGCCTTCTTCGGTATTCTGATCAGCGGCACCCTGACCAGTCCGGACCTGGTGATCAAAGGGTGGATTGCCGGGTTTATCGGGCTTTTCCTGGCCTGCGTGGGGCGTGATCTGCTGCAGTTCTATCCACGATTTACCTTTGGCCTTACCGAGCTGGACAGCGGCGTCGAGGTGGTACCGGTGCTCATCGGTGCGTTCGGCATTCCCCAAATCATCCAGGTGCTCAAGGATCGCTTCCAGATCGGCGAGGCTCAGAAAATTCAACGGATTTTACCCGAGTTCGGTACCGTCATCCGCAACATCCCGGCCATCATCCGCTCGGCGCTCATCGGCGTCGGCATCGGTGCCGTGCCCGGCATCGGCGAGGATATCGCCGGCTGGGTCTCCTACGGCACGGCCAAAAACACCTCCAAGCATCCCGAGACCTTTGGGAAGGGGGAGATGCAAGGTGTTCTGGCCAGCGAAACAGCCAACAATGCCTGTGTGGGCGGTGCCCAGATCCCGCTGTTGAACCTGGGCATCCCGGGCAGTCCGCCGGCCGCCATGCTGCTGGGGGCGCTTATGCTCCATGGGGTCACGCCGGGCCCCATGATCACCTTCGAGCACCCCACTTTTATCATGGAGGTCGCCGCCATTCTGCTGCTGGCCTCCTGCGCCATGTGGGTCGTCGGCATTCTGCTGGCCAAGCAGGTCGTTAAAGTTTTGCGTATTCCTCCCCCGCTCTTTATGCCCGTCATCGGCGTGCTCTGCATCATCGGCTCCTATTCGCTGGGGTTGAACATTTTCAATCTGTATCTGATGCTGCCGGTCGGCATCGTCAGCTATTTTCTGGTCGAAATGGGGTATCCCATCGCACCGCTTGTCATCGGCGTCATCCTGGGGCCCATGGCGGACGAAAATCTGCGTCGCGCCCTGATGGTTTCGCAAGGCAGTTTTTTACCCGTATTCCAACGGCCGGTCTCGTTGATCCTTTTTCTGATCATCGTCTGGACCGTGATCAGTCAGTTTCAGTGGTATCGAAAGTTCAAAGATCGCATGATCGACGTTATCATGAGGCGCAAAAGAGGTCAGGGTCACGGCAGGAAATAAGGCCGCACGGTTGCGCCGATTGACGCCGCAGTTGCTGAAAAGAGCCGTTTATGGACGGAAACGAGTTGGAGCGGAGCGGCGTTCTACGTGCCGCCGACCGGTGATTCAAAGAGGCGATACGAGGCGGTTAGTTGGTTTAGGAGGCCAAGGACTTTGCGGCGGCCATCGGTGCCGACAAGGTGACCTGCTGCCCCCTTGGCGACGGGTACGAGTTCGCCTTTCAGTATGACTACGCCACGACCTGGAAATATCTGGCGGACTGTTTCGGCGAGGCCGGCGGCTATAAACCGGAAGTGCCGCTTTTTATCGAATACAAGCCGAGTGAGACCCGCGGCCGCTGTTTTCTCGACTCGGCGGCCAAGACCCTCTGCCTGCTCAACGACATCCGCTGCCGGGGTGTGGGCGTGACCCTTGATTTCGGCCATTCCGTTTATGGCAACGAAAACCCGGCCGAGGCGCTCGTGCTGCTGGCCGAGAGTTCCTGCCCGTATTACATCCACATCAACGACAACGACGGACGCTGGGATTGGGATTACTTCTGCGGCACCAAGCATTTTCTCGAATATGTCGAATTTCTCTACTATCTCAAGCGCTACGGCTACGACGACTACTTCACCTCCGACACGTCACCGACCCGATGGGACATAAGCGGTACGTTCGAGGCCAACAGCCGTCTGACCAACAAGGTATGGCAGCGGTTGGACGAAGTGGACGGCGGTAAATTCGCCCGCCTGATGGCCGAGGGAGATTATTTGAAGACCTGGAAATTTATCGAAGCCAATATATTCGGGTACAAATAGAGCGTCGGTGGGCCGATTTGCTCGATCTTGCGGTCATCAGAAGATACCTCTCAACCAGACCTACTGGCCAACCGGCAAACCGACCAACTTAATACAAAGGAGCAAAAATGGCGCAGGAACCGATGTCTGTGGACGAACTCAAACACATGGCGGCTGCCATCCGCTGCGACATCATCGAGATGATCTGCACGGCCAAGGCCGGTCACCCGGGCGGCTCGCTTTCCGCAACGGACATTGTGACCGCGCTGTACTTCAGACTGATGCGCATCGATCCTCAAAATCCCCGCTGGCCGGACCGGGATCGCTTCATTCTTTCCAAGGGACATGCCTGCCCGGTCTGGTATGCCGCATTGGCCGAGCGCGGTTTCTATGACAAGTCGCATCTGACCACGCTGCGCCGGCTGGGCAGCATCCTGCAGGGCCACCCGGACATGAACAAGGTCCCCGGCATCGACATGACCACCGGCTCGCTGGGACACGGCCTTTCGGCCGGTATCGGCATGGCATTGGCCGGCCGGTTGAAAAAGAAAGACTATCACGTCTGGGTGATTGTCGGAGACGGTGAATCCCAGGAAGGATCGATCTGGGAGGCGGCCATGGCGGGCGCCAAGTGGAAACTGGACAATCTGAC
>JARROL010000457.1:0-1820 GCA_037383965.1 Desulfobacterales bacterium
ATAAGTAATGCTGAATGTGCTAGTTGCACATACCCGCCTTGGTTGCGGTGCGGCCGTAATCCTGGAACTGAAACGTATATAGTATACGTTTCTAAGTAGTTTCTGTTGCGGAAAGGGCTTCTGAGCGTTCCGTCGCCCCATTCCGCGAAGGATAAATGAGCGATCGAGATGATACCGGGTGCCGACAAGGAGCATTTCTCATTCGTGGAGCGGTTTTGGACTGTTTTTTCACAGACCCGTCCCACGGTACGTGTCTCTCCTCTTCATTTCGTTGCCCTGCGGCGGCTCGGTGGCTACGCCGGAGCTTACTTCGGCACCAAGTTGACCAGGTTGTGGCAGAACACCGCCATGCCCACGGCCGCCGCGAAACTCTTAAATCCCCGATACAGGCAGATCGACAGTCGAAACGCCCGTTTTAAGACGGAGATGGAACCTTCGATGCCGGCCCGAAAATGATGCCAACACGTATCAATCTTCGCCCGACTTTGACCGCGGCCCGGTACGGCCACTGTGGCCACGTGCTGGTGCACTTTACTCATCTCTTCGGGCACGGCACGAAAGCCGGTGTCGGCCGTGACCGCCTCGGGATACTGACGGAAGGCGGCCTTGTGGCGCTCGGTGATCTCGTGGAGCAACTCCGAATCCGGGATCTTCTCCTCCATCACCTCATAATCCGTGATAAACTTGCTGCGGCTCTGCGCCAACCACACGGCGTGACCGAACTCGACGGGCTTGTTGCTCTTGCCCCGCTGGATCAGCTCGGTGTGCTCCTCGAAGAGGCTGAAGATCCGATCATGGGCCGGAACCGTCTCGCCCTTCAACGTCGCTCGCTCCGCCGTCCGGCAGATCTTCCGAATCAACGGCAAGTAGTGCTTCAACTCGTCCCCAAGTGCCCGCAACACGAGACTCTCGCTGGCCGCCAGGGGCTTGAGCAACGGGGCCGCGATACGCTCAAGCCGGCACACGCTGGCGTGCAGACGCCGGAAACGACGCTTCCACTGCCGCTGCCGTCCCTTCGATTGGCTCCGCAGATAGCGGTGTATGTAGACCAGATCCTTTTTCACCTTCTTGTCGTGGAACCGGTGCGGGCACAGCGCGGGGGCCTCGGTCCGCACCGCGCGCAGCAGGCGAGAGAGCACACGGTGACTGTCCCACAGAAGCGAACTGTCGGTCGGGTAATGAATGTTGGCTTCAATGACGGTCGTGTCGGCCCGGATCTGCGAGACGTCCACCTCGCACCGTTTCACCGCGTAGCGGGCCAGTTCCTCGTTGACCTGCTTCCATGTCTCGGCCGTCATCGCCTTGAAGGCACGGTCCAGAAACGTAAAGTCCGGTACCGACCGGGTCCCCAGACGCAGGAACGACTGCAGCGTCGGCGACTCGGCGATCCGGATGACCGTCTCCCGCAAGGCGGTCTTCTCAATTTGGTGCACGATCAACGCGCGGAACAGAATCTCCGTGGTGTACTTCGCCTCCCGGCCTTCCTTGCTCTGCGAGAGGCTCTCCAGATCTTCATGCACCAGCCACAGGATCAATGGATTCGCCTCCAGGCACTCGTCGATCCAGGCGTACTTGGCCCGGTACTCTTTTACCACTTTCAGGCTTGTCTCCCCGCTGAAATTCAGGTAGGCTTGTTCGTCAAAAACGCGGCGCATTGGCACTCCTTTCTGTGTTGTTTTAGACCTTCACAGAAAAGCCGATGCGCCCGTTCTTTTCAACCCCTAATCTTTCCGCAACAGAAACTACTTAAGAAATATCGATGGAAGAATAGATGAAATGCAAAAAAGGAAAAACCTTATTGAAGAAGCCTTCAAAAGATA
>JARROL010000458.1:0-1802 GCA_037383965.1 Desulfobacterales bacterium
GCGATTTCTTCCGCAAAACCTACTCCGGCGAAGCCACCCGTGGCCACCGTATCCCCGTCATGAATAAGGCGTACGGCATCTTCTGCAGAGACGATCTTGTTGGTTCTGGCCGCTCCCGGCGAAGCGAAATGTGTGACTGGCATGATTATTATCCTCTACGGTGACAGTGTGACATGAGAATTTCAGGGGATCGCAGTCAGTCCCCCAAAGCGTCGGTGCAAGCGCCGAGGTAGGCGCTGGCGGCTCTGATCGCCTCTGCGATCATTTGCGGTGATATGTTTCCCTCGTGGAAATAGCCGTGCCGAAAGCAGGCGTAGGCGATTTCAATGGCGATCGCGATGTTCTGTGACGGAAGCGGCCGCGACAGTCGGGCCTGAAAGGACTTCAGCAAGTCGGCGTTCTTCCGCTCGTGTGCCTCGTTATCTTTCCTGTCGAAGGGGCCGCGAAAGATCAGGACGCTGGCCACCGGCTCCCGGTTGTAAAACTGTGCCGCCCTCAGCACGAAGTCTTCGACCAGCGCCGGGTACGGCAGGTCGGACTCCGTTTTGTCGGTCTCCTGGAGCCAGTCAGCCAGGCGGCCCAGGCAGGCGGATGCCATCGCCGAAAATAGCGCGTATTTGTCAGGAAAGTAGCGATAGATCGCCGCCCGCGGTACGCCTGACCGCTTTTCAATCTCAGGGATGGAGGTCTGCTCAGGGCCAATTTCGATCAGTAATGCTTCGGCACCGGCGACAGCGGCCGCCAGGCGGACCCGGGACCGCTCCTGCCGGGGTCCATCCGGTAACATCTCAAGAAAATAATCGGACAAATGTAACATTTTAGTTGAAACCGACATATGTTTAGGTTCTGTCGAATTCAGCCAAACGTCAAGTAGCAATTATCATGTCTGACTCACCGAACTATAGGGCACCTCTATTAATTGCTCTGTAGTCAAAATTTCCGCGGTGCCATTTTCGATTTCATGACTCTGGCGTTCGCCGATAGATCGCTGATCAATAATTGACCGGCATGGGTCGGGATTCCACCGTTTCCGGGCATTGTTCCCCCATTCTTCCGCTTTTCCGCCCCAATCCGCATCAAACGGGCGCAACTTGCCCGTCGAGCAACACCATCCGCCGGAGATTGTAGACCAGGTTGGTCAAGCCGATCTTGCACAGGGCCCGGCTCAACCCAATGGTGCGGATGTAGCCTGCCGCCTGTTCATTGGACTGCGCACCGAAGATGTGCTCGATCCGCACACGGATCGATGACTTGCGACGGTTAGCCCTTTGCTGAGCTTCAGACAGCGGCTTCTTCCGCGTGCCCTTGCGATGCACCCGGCTTCTGTACCCTCGCCCTGCCAACGCGTTCTCAATTTCCGCACTGCGATAGGCACTGTCCGCCCAGACCTCCTTGGACGTGTTGGGCGCCAGTATGTCCAGGAACACCTGTGAGTCGTGCACATGCGCCGGCGTTACATCTAAATCCCGGATCAATTTGTGCTTCACATCGGCCGAGATGTGGTTCTTGTATCCATACCGGTTCTCGTGGTTCTTCTTGGTCCACCGTGCCTCGGTGTCTTTCTGTCGGCCGACATTCGGGTTTTCCCTGAAGCGCTCCGGGACCTCCCCGGCTTTGATCTGCGCGTTCTCTTCGCGTCCGTTGCGCTGCTTCGGGGCATCCACGATGCTCGCATCCACCATCTGGCCCTTGCGGGCGACGTATCCTTTGGATTCAAGATACTCGTTGAAGCGATGGAACAGCGGCCTGATCAGGTCGGCCTTGACCAGTTGCTCGCGGAACAGCCAGATCGTCTTGCTGTC
>JARROL010000459.1:0-1797 GCA_037383965.1 Desulfobacterales bacterium
GCCGGCCCTTCAAGTTCGACTGCTGCGGGTGCTGCAGGATCGGATCGTCGAACCTTTAGGCGCGGTGGAACCGCTGCAGGTAAACGTACGGGTTGTCGTCGCGAAACCGGCCGCTCTGCACGAGTTTAGCCAGGTTACGGTTGGTCGCGACAACAACCCGTACGTTTACCTGCAGCGGTTCCACCGCTCCTAAAGGTTCGACGATCCGATCCTGCAGCACCCGCAGCAGTCGAACTTGAAGGGCCGGCGAAATATCACCGATTTCATCCAGGAAGATCGTTCCGCCATCGGCCAGCGCAAAGCGCCCCGGCTTGTCACGTTTGGCATCCGTGAAGGCACCGGCTCTGTGGCCAAACAGTTCGCTTTCCAACAGCGTATCCGGTAAGGCGGCGCAATTCACCGGAACGAACCGTTTTTTGCGACGCGGTGACAGATTGTGGATGGCTCGGGCGAACAATTCCTTGCCGGTCCCGCTCGGACCCTCGATCAAAACGGTGCTGCTGCTGTCGGAGATTTGGGGCAGTAATTCAAACAGCCGCACCATTGCCGAACTGCGGCCGACGATGTCCTCGAATGTGTAGCGATTCTTGAGCTGTTTCTGCAGTTGCTCCACCTGACTCAGATCTTGAAAGGTCTCGACGCCGCCGATGACCTTGCCGTCGTTATCGCTGAGAACGGCCGTGGAAATGCGAATGGGGACACGCAGGCCCTGACGATTGATGATGTGAGCCGTGGCATTCACAACCGGCTTGCCGGTGTGAAACGTCTGCCGCAGGGCGCAGTCCTTTTCACATACATTAGCGTGAAACACATCCCAGCAGGCTTTGCCGAGCGCTTCGCCGCGAGTCGTTCGCGTGATCCGCTCGGCGGCGCGGTTAAACGAAGTAATCCGCCAATCCATGTCAACGGTGAACACACCTTCGTTGATTGAATCCAGAACCACGTCGCGGACCCGTTTGGCGGTGTCATCGATCATTTTTTACGGCCTCGCAGTGATGGGGTTTAAATCGTGCATTTTACATTACTTTTAATAGCCAAAACTTGCATATTGCAACAATAGTGTCAACAATTTGATTGAGCCTTATATTTCAACATGGCCGAAACTCGGGACATGCGCAACCTTGACGGGATTGGCATGACGATTGCTCCGAAAGCTGTTCATGAGGATCGCTATTGCGCATTGGCAAGACCGCATTTCACCCGTTTTTGACGTCTCCGACAGGGTGCTGCTGATCGACATCGAAGACGGTCGAGAATTAAAGCGGGAAGACAATATGCTGAACTGCCGCGGGCCGTTTGAACGGGCCTGGGAGGTTTACCGCCTCGGAGTGCAAGTGCTTTTGTGCGGAGCTGTGTCGCGTCCACTCGAAACCGCCCTTATCAGTTCGGGCGTTCGCGTTATCGGTTTCATATGTGGCGGTTTGGAGGACGTTTTAAATGCATACATAAAGGGGCGTTTGGCCGATAAATGCTTCCAGATGCCTGGTTACGGCGAAAAGAGAACCAAAAAGGCATTGCCGGGGTAACGGCTTTGCGCAGGCGAATGCGTCGAGGGACCAGAGATGAAAAACGATACGTTATTCGCCGGAAGGAGCAAGCGACAATGTTTGGAATTATTCTCGTTGCATTAGACGGTTCGGAGCAAAGTTTGTTGGCTTTGAAATATGCAAAGGAACTGGCAGAAAATCACGATGCCAAAATGATCATGATTCATGCCTATCCCAGCACATCCGATCTGCGCGATGTTGCGGGATACGATAAGCTGGTCTCTCAGCGAAAAAGCTTCGGTCAAAAAAT
>JARROL010000460.1:0-1795 GCA_037383965.1 Desulfobacterales bacterium
CCAATTTCGCGCTCAAACGATATGGTACAAGGCGCCGCGGGCATTTATACCAGGTTGACGTGGCATAACGGATTGGCCGGGAATCATCAGGAATTTTAAGGACAATAAAGGGGGGCTGCGCCGGTCGACATCAACCGAAGCGGCCGGTGATGTAATCCTGGGTCAACTGGTGGCGGGGGTTGGTGAAAATCCGTTTGGTGGGGCCGACCTCGATGAGATCGCCGAGGTGGAAATAAGCGGTGCGCTGGGAAACCCGCGCGGCCTGCTGCATGGAATGGGTGACGATGGCGATGGAGTATTGCTCGCGCAACTCGTTGATCAAGTCTTCGATAACCGAGGTGGCTATCGGGTCGAGGGCCGAGCAGGGTTCGTCCATCAGAATGACTTCGGGATTCACCGCAATGGTTCGCGCGATGCACAGTCGCTGCTGCTGGCCGCCCGACAGACCGGTGCCCGGCTGGTCCAACCGGTCTTTGACTTCTTCCCAGAGGCCGGCCTTTTTGAGGGAGGTTTCAACGATTTCGTTCAGAACAGTCTTGCTCGGCGCCAAGCCGTGGATCTTCGGTCCATAGGCAATGTTGTCGTAAACCGACTTTGGGAAGGGGTTCGGTTTTTGAAACACCATTCCGACCTGGGCCCTTAGCGGCACGACGTCGATGTTCTTGCCGTAGATGTCGACCCCATCCAGTTTGATCTCCCCGGTGACCCGGCAGGTGTCGATGGTGTCGTTCATGCGGTTCAAACAACGGATGAAGGTCGATTTGCCGCAGCCGGACGGACCAATCATGGCGACAACCTCATTGCGTCCGATGTCGAGCGAGACGTTTTTTATCGCTTGTTTTTCACCATAGTAGACATTGACCTTGCGGCAGGTCATGCGTGGATTCTCGACCGTGATGTCACCGACGGTCTTGCGGTTTTCACGGCTGACCAGCTTTTGACCGGATTGCGGCTTGTTGGTCATTTCGATGTCGACTTCTACTTTTTCTCTTGCCGGTTCTTTGTTGAAATTTGGAGACGGCCGAGTGCCCTTGATGGGCGTGAGGACTTTCATACCACTGTTCCTGAAGTAACAGGCCCCGGAATCCCGGTGCCGTACTTATCCATTTGTGAGCGCTCTGTCAAATGGTCAAATCGCCGCTTCCCCATCGGCCGCCGGCGGTTTTGGGGGGTGTGCGGGCCGGGCCCTCCCCCTGGCCTGCACGATCGCCGTTGACTACATCGATAGGGGTTTCATCGCCTTTACGGCTTCCTGGTATGCTTTGCGCTCGGCTGTGGGCATCGGAATCAGGCCTTTTTCGGCCAGGTATCCGTCCTCTCCCCAGGCTTTCTCACTGGTGAATTCAACCAGGTATTCCTTCATACCCGGGATGGCATCCACGTGCGCCTTTTTGACGTAGAAGAAGAGCGGACGGGAGACAGGGTATTTCCCGGAGGCGATGTTTTCAAAGGTCGGCTGCACGCCGTCGACATAGGATCCCTGGATTTTATCCGTGTTCTGGTCCAGGAAACTGAACCCGAAGATTCCCAGTGCGTCGGGATTGGCCTCGAGTTTCTGCACGATCAGGTTGTCGTTTTCACCGGCCTCGACATAGGCGCCGTCTTCACGGAGCGTCTGGGAAATGGCCTTAAATTTTTTCTTGTCGCTCTTGGCCAGGGCTTTGATCCAACCGAAATCTTCGGCTCCCGGCTCCATGACCAGTTCGACGAAGGCATCCCGCGTGCCGGAGGTAGGAGGCGGACCCAGCACCTCGATTTTGACGTTCGGCAGGGCGGGATTCACGTCTTTCCAGAT
>JARROL010000461.1:0-2296 GCA_037383965.1 Desulfobacterales bacterium
CATCGTCGGACCAGCGCAGGATCCCGCCGGCATCGCTAAGGCCGGTTCTGCCGCTGAAGCGTATCAGAAAATCGCCTCATCGGGGGCAAAATTTTTTTCCCGCGGGGACAATTCCGGCACTCACAAGAAGGAGATGGCGGTCTGGCAAAAAGCCGGCATCACTCCGGCAGGTGACTGGTACATCGTGACCAAGGATTTTATGATGGTCACCCTGAAAAAGGCCGACACGGAAAAGGGATACTTCATGACCGACAGCAGCACCTGGGTGGCTGCTAAAAAAGAACTCCCCAACCTGAAGATTCTCTTCCGGGGCGACCCGATGCTGATCAACACCTACCACGGTCTTTGTCAACCGCAGGGTGCCACGGCCGGTCAGCCCTCGGCCGCTAAATTCATTGCGTTTGTGGCATCAGAAGAGGGACAGGACATCATTCGTGCTTACGGCAAAGACCTTTACGGTGACAGCCTTTACAACGACGCGAAATACGCCAGCCAATACGATCACTAATCCTTCCAAGAAACTGGATCACTAATCTCTGTAAAAAAACTGCACCTCGACAGAGGTCATCCCCGGGGCGCTTGACGTGCGCCCCGGACCCTCGCCGTAAAATGGTCCTTATCGGCTTATTTATCTTGGCCGGTCACGTACCACTCCAGCAAACCGCAGATCCATATACCGGCTGCCCGTTCAGCGATTGTCACACAACCGGCCCATTTGCCAAAGCCGATCTCTTGACACGGTTCCCGACAGGCCTTTAACATTACCACTGTTCCTGTTTAGCATTGACTATTGACGGGACCGAGTGGAGTTATTAATGATTCTTGAACGCATGCATAAATGATGGAACGTTCAGTCTCAGGAGCGCCGAGGACGGACCGATTCATACAGCAGTGATAAACAGAATCGTCCGCTGTTTGCCTTTAGAGAGAGGTGATTCATGGCGAACGAATGGTTTGCGTTTCTAAAAAAAGATTACCTCCAAGGGTTTCCGGCATTTTGCGGGTTCGAAGTCGAACGGGTGGACCGTGGTGTCTTCGAAACGCGGCTCGCCGTCGACGATATGCACCGGCAGCAGGACGGCTTCGTTCATGCCGGTGTCATGGCCACAATGGCAGATCACACGGCCGGCTATGCGGCCTTCACACTGGTCTCTGAAAAGGAGCGCATTCTGACCATCGAGTTCAAGATCAACTATTTCAAACCGGCCCTGGGAGATTCCCTTTTGTGCCGGTCGCGGGTGGTGCACGCGGGTAAAAAAATCATGGTTTCGGAATCGGAGGTGTTCACGGTGTCCGACGGGGAGGAGAGACTGGTCGCCAAAGCGATGGTAACCCTCATGGCAGTGGTACTGAGTGCCGGCGACGAGAAGGTGAACAGCGCGCCGCACTGAAGGCCGACCCCGCAATTGCAGCTAAAAATCTCTAAAGACGGCACCTAACGGGTTATTTGAACCGCTCGGGTCTATGGACTTTACGCATAGGGTAAAAAATTGTATTTTTCCGAAGGATTTGCTTACTAATCAAGATCATATTTTGATTGAAACAGTCGGTTTCAAAAACGTTTTCAAGGATGGGTGTGAAAAATGAAAACGTCCTCTCCACCCCGGATCGATTTGGCCCGTTTGCCCACGCCGGTCCAGCCGTTGCGGCGCCTGGGCAAGGAACTCGGTGTCGAACTATACGTCAAGAGGGATGATCTGACCGGCGCCGCGCTGTCCGGCAACAAGATCCGCAAACTGGAGTTCGTGATGGCCGATGCGCTGTCCCTCAACGCCGACACGGTGATCACCTGCGGCGGGGCCCAGTCCAACCATTGCCGTGCCACAGCCCTTGCAGCCGCCACGCTGGGCCTTGGCTGTCGCCTGCTGTTGCGAACGCCGCAGCCGACCATCCCCCCGCCGCCGGAAGGCAACATCCTGCTCGATCGTCTGGCCGGTGCCGCCATCGTTTGGATCACGCCGGCCGAATACAAGAACCGTGATGCGCTCATGCAGCGCGAGGCCGAGCTTCTCAGTGAGGCAGGCCGCAGGCCCTATATCATCCCGGAAGGGGCGTCGAACGCCCTGGGTGCCTGGGGCTATATCCGCGCTGCGGAAGAGCTGGTCACCGATATCGCCGGTTTGCCGGGGAACGGCCGGCGCCCGGTGACCATCCTGCATGCCACCGGCTCCGGCGGCACGGCCGCCGGCCTTATTCTCGGGGCCAAGCTGCACGGATTGAAAGCCCGTGTGGCGAGTATCAATGTCTGTGACGACCGGAACTACTTTTTAAACGTCATCGGAGACATCTGTGAAGG
>JARROL010000462.1:0-2373 GCA_037383965.1 Desulfobacterales bacterium
AGAACCTTGTCCTTGGCGAGCAGCCGCTTGCTCAGCTGAGCGACCGTGTCCAGCACCATTTGGCGCATTTCAGAATCGAGGCCATAGGGTGCCTTCTCCGAAGCGGTAGCGGATTCCGACATGATGATCGTCCTTTGGCAGTGTGATTATTCTTCGGTTTCGACAACGGTACGGCCTTTGTAAGCGCCGCAGCTCGTGCAGACATGGTGAGGCAGAACGGCTTCACCGCATTCGGGACAAGTGGACACATTCGGTGCGGCCGCTTTTTTGTGCGTCCGGCGCTTGTCGCGCCTTGACTTAGAAACTTTTCGTTTTGGCAGAGCCATGAGTAATCTCCTAATACACTGAAAATATTACGATAAAAGTTTAATTCGCTTATACTAAAAATTGAAAAGCCTAAGTAATTCAAAACGTCTGGGTTGTCAAGCTTTTATTGCCATTTTTGTTTTCTTGTGATCTCATGATCGATATGCTACAAGGCTATCGCCCGGCAAATGAGAATGTCGACATGCAAAATAACCTAAAATTATTTGATATATTTTTATTTGCAGGAACAAACCGGCGATTGTTCGATCTCGAGGGTTGGATCGAAGATCTGCACTGAAACCGAATCGCCGAACCGCATGGACAAACGACTCAATGACTCATTACTGGTCGAGCGCATCATAGCAAAACGGTTATTCTTTATCAATACAAAACAGCCTCTTATCACTAAACTTGAGCAAATACCAGAATAAGAAAATGGAAATGAAACCAAAGAACCAGATCGTCACCCGCTTTCCTCCCAGTCCGACCGGCTATCTTCACGTCGGCGGCGCCCGCACGGCACTGTTCAACTGGCTCTACGCCCGTCAAACCGGGGGACGATTCGTGCTGCGGATCGAGGATACGGATACCAAGCGGTCGACCCAGGCCAGCACGGATGCCATCTTCGAGGCCCTCGACTGGTTGGGCCTCGACTGGGACGACGGGCCCTACTTTCAGTCGCAGCGCTTCGAGATCTACCGGGAATTTATCGAGCGGCTCCTCGACTCCGGCCACGCCTATTACTGCACCTGCTCGGCCGAACGGCTCGAGGCCATGCGCCGTGACGCCATGGCAACCGGCGGCAAACCGAAATACGACGGCACCTGCCGGGAAAAAGGCCTTAGGAAGACAGCCGATGCCGTGGTGCGCTTCAGGGCGCCGCTGGCCGGTGCGACCGTGGTGGCGGATGTCGTCAAGGGCAACATCGTGTTCCAGAACGACGAACTGGACGATTTTATTATCGCCCGCAGCGACGGCACCCCCACTTACAATTTCGTGGTCGTGGTGGACGACATCACGATGGGCGTCAACACGATCATCCGCGGGGATGATCACGTCATGAACACTCCCAAGCAGATCCTGCTGTACCGGGCCCTGGGCAGCCCCCTGCCGGTATTCGCCCACGTTCCCATGGTACTGGGACCGGACCGCACGCGCCTGAGCAAGCGCCACGGGGCCATGTCGGTCACCGCCTACCGCGACATGGGCTACCTGCCGGACGCCTTCATCAATTACCTTGCAAGGCTGGGCTGGTCGTACGGCGACCAGGAATTCTTCTCCCGGACAGAGCTGATTGAAAAGTTTTCCCTTGAAAACATCGGGCGCGCGGCCGGCATCTTCGACCGGGAAAAGCTCTTGGCCCTAAACGCCGCTCACATCCAGGCCGCCCGTCCGCAGGACCTCGTGGCACCCCTTAAACCCTTTTTTAAACCGTACGGCTTCGACATCGAGGAAGGGCCTTTTATCGAAAGTGCCATCCGCCCGGGAGCCCCTGGAACTGCTGATGGCAGAATTGAGGAAGCTGTCGGAGTTCACCGAAGCCGGGTTGGAGGACGCCTTCAAAGCCGTGATGGAGAAAACCGGACTCAAGCTGGGTAAAATTGCCCAGCCCGTGCGCGTAGCCCTCACCGGCCGCACCGCCAGCCCGGGGATTTTCGAGATCACGGAGATTATCGGCAAAGACAGGGTGTTGTCGCGACTTCAGGCTGCGGTCGACTATATAAAAGGATTGGAAAAATAGGTTGACTTGAAAAGGCAATTTTTATAATTAAATTTGAGCTTCTGCTGAGGGATCGTCTAGCGGCAGGACGACGGGTTCTGGCCCCGTTAACCCAGGTTCGAATCCTGGTCCCTCAGCCAAAAAAACAACAAAGGGTTACAGATGTAAATCTGTAGCCCTTTTCATTCTTCTAACCTATTTCTAACAAGAAACAGAGTTTCGTGTGGTTTGATTAGAGGGTCATCATTTATTAATCATTCGTTTCGACTCATACGATCAGTTCACTGATGCTCATCGTAAATGGGCGGCATTTTGGAAAAGGGCGGTTGTCTTCGCGAGGGCTAGTG
>JARROL010000463.1:0-1772 GCA_037383965.1 Desulfobacterales bacterium
TGCGCCGCACGAATTGCGGGTCATCAGAAGAGGCATGGGCGGTCGGCTGTAAGGCATCCACTGGCATGTCGGAGTTGGCGGTATAAGGTTTAAGGTGCAGGGCTAAAGGGTTCAGGGTTCCAAGGTTAACGCCTATCGTCAAACGGCTGACGGCAAAAGGCTCAAGGCGGAAACAAGGTTTCTAAGCACAAGGTGTTCAATAATGAGTGTTCAGCACCGCCTCTGGCGGCCTCGTCTGATCGTGTAAGAAACGTTTAAGTTTCGGTGAAAAATTCAAATCACAAATAACAAATAACAAACAAATCGCAATTCTGTTTGGGTCACTGGATATTGCCATTGGGGATTTCATTGGAATTTGAGATTTATGAAAACCTAAATCCCCGGAAGAGTGTCTCTAAAGGTTACCTTTTCTATTGGGTTTGGTAAGGTTGAGTTTCATATGAGGCTATGAACGGGAACTAGTCGAATTTCGTTCCGGCAGGTATAGGATGACCGCGTAAAAACGCGCTTATCGTCAAACGGTTGCCGGATTCTCCCTGAATCTCCAGGACAGACAGTAGTCCACTGCCAGTGGCCACTCTCAGTTCATCGGGGAATCCCGTAACGACTGTTCCCGGAGTGACGGCTTTCCCGGCGGCCGGCAGTGCCACGGCTTTGAAAATCTTGAGACGTCTATCGCCGTAAAAAGTGAACGTGCCCGGCCAGGGGTTCATGCCGCGAATCCGGTCTGAAATGACCTTGGCCGGTTGGTGCCAGTCGATCCGCCCGTCTTCTTTTTTAAGCATCGGGGCCAGGGTCGCCTGGTCGTGCATCTGAGGCATCGGTGTCAGGCGCCGGTCTGCCATTCGATCAAGCGTTTCCACCAGCACCTTGGCCCCGAGATCGGCCAGTCGGTCGTGCAGGGTAGCGGCCGTGTCATCGGGCCCGATCGGTTCAGTGGCCGTTAAGAGGATGTCACCGGTGTCCATTCCCTCGTCCATCAATATGGTGGTGATGCCGGTCTCTGTTTCGCCTTTGATGATCGCCCAGTGAATCGGGGCCGATCCCCGGTAACGTGGCAAGAGTGACGCATGGACATTGATGCATCCTTCGGCTGGTATTTCCAAGACCGCTTTCGGCAGGATGCGCCCGTAAGCGACCACAACCATCAGGTCCGGGTGGAGGCGTGAAAGCGTTTCGGTGAATTCAGCGGTTTTGATTTTTTCAGGCTGAATGACGGGGAGACCCAGCTTGAGGGCCGCTGCCTTGACGGGTGGCGGATAAACGCGACGACCTCTTCCCCTAGGGCGATCCGGTTGGGTGACCACTTGAACCACACGATGTCGACTGCGGTGCAAGGTTTCGAGACAGGGAACGGAAAAATCCGGTGTACCCATGAAAACGATGTCGAACGATCGGGTCATCGGATCATTTCTCACGCATTATTTTTTTCATGCGACGCTTGTAAAGTTCGCGTTTCAAGGCGCTGATACGGTCGATAAAAAGAGTGCCGTTCAAATGATCGATTTCGTGCTGGAGCACGATCGCCAGAAAGCCGTCGGCTTCAAAACGAAGGGATTTACCGTCTCGATCCACTCCTTCCACAACGATCCGGGCGGCTCTTTTGACATCGGATCTAAAATCCGGGACACTCAGGCACCCTTCGTTTTCTGATATGATTTGCCCCTCGGTTTCGACGATCGTTGGGTTGATAATAACCCCGTAGCCTCGATCGCTTTCCGACGGTTTTTCGTCGTAAACCAGAACCTGCTTGTCGCTGCCGACCTGAATGG
>JARROL010000464.1:0-1768 GCA_037383965.1 Desulfobacterales bacterium
ATTACCCACAAGGTTTATAAAAAGTGCGTCGTTAGGCGGCAGTGCAATGCCGATCGGTTCGTAGGTTAAGGGCGCAATGACGGCTAAAAGGCCTTGATCCGGATACCGGGCCGCACTGATAAGACAGATGGGCTGATCGGCAACCAGGGCGTCCACCTGGCCGTCAATGACCATTTTGACCGCCGCGTCATAGTCTCGTGCCGGAACGTATTGAGCCCTTGAGGTGACCGCTCTGACAAAATCGGCACTTGTGGACCCCGCAAGAGCGGTAAGCCTGACTTCTGCAAGGTCAATGGCGTCCGGATCTGTGATGGCGGCGAGGGCGGCTTTCCGCGTCAGCAGGCCTTTACCGGATATGAGATAGGGGCCCACGAACGCCACCCGGCGGTTACGGTTCGCCGTCATCGTCATGCCGGAAATGACCGCGTCAACCTTACCGGCTTCGAGCGACGGCAACAGGTCTTTAAAAGCCACGGGTTCGAGCCTGAGCGTGACCTCCATGGCATCGGCGAGATAACGGGATAAATCGGCATCCAGGCCGATGATCTCTCCGTTTTTGGCTGTCATGTTAAGGGGTGGCATGCCGGCGGCGGTACCGACCACGAGTTCACCGCGCTGCTGAATACGGTCGAGAACGGGTGAAGGTGAAGTGAGAACGTATGTTCCCAGATTGTGTTGGGAACAGGCGAAAAAGATGATCGATACCAGCACCGAAAAGATCGGAAGTACTCCCTTTTTCATTTTTTGCTACTCCTCGAGTTGACCGCCGGGCACAGACGATGACGACGTCAAATGGCCGAACAATTTTTCAAAAAGGGTGCCAATGCCCCGAAATTTCATCTACTATATTTGCCAGCGCCGGGGCTGTCAAATGAAAAGCCCGACCGGACTGCCCATCGGTAAAATATCATCTTCGAAGACATCGGTTTAAGGGTGCTTCTCCCCCCAAGACTCTCCGCTCAGGCCTATAAAAATAGGATGAGGATCATCCCTGAAGATCTCAGCGAAAGACGATCCCTGACAGATGCCATTCGGTTCCTTCCAGAGATAGGTTGATTGAAATCCATGTCCCCCTGTTATATGTTCAGACCTAAAAGACAAAGTGGTTCGATCAAAAGGCGTCAGCCGGATCTTTTGCCAAGAATGGGACAGTTTCAGCGATCCGGGAGGAAAACGATGGGAAAAGAGTACCAAAAGGCACCCGATTTGACGGTGACTTTGTTGGACGACTCGACGAAACGCCTCAGCGAGTTCTGGCAAGAGCGGCCTCTCGTGCTGGTTTTCCTGCGCCATTTCGGCTGACCGTTTTGCCGCGAGCAGGTGACGCAGTTGCGCCACGAAAGACGCCGCATCGCCGAAGCCGGTGCGCAAGTTGTCCTGGTGGGAATGGGAACACCGTCCGAATCCACTGCATTTGCGGCAAAATACGATGTCCCCTACCCGATTATTTGCGACCCCGGCAAGATAGTCTACCGGACTTTTGAGCTCAAACGGATGGCACCTTGGGGATTTCTGGCACCGGACGTCGTTTTAAAGGGGGTTTCGGCCATGGCCCGGGGTCATCTCATGGGGTTGCCCCAAGGCGATGTCCGCCAACTGCCGGGCGTTTTTGTCATCAGTACCGCCGGAAAAATCGTTTTCAGCCACTACGCCGCCGACCCTGCAGACCAGCCGGCGCTGGCGGTTATCCTCGAGGCGGTCAAAGGGACCGGATAAGTCCAGTTGATCAACCAACAAACGGGCACAAGTTCGCACTGGACGAAAGGGC
>JARROL010000465.1:0-1765 GCA_037383965.1 Desulfobacterales bacterium
CAATAATTAAAATAATGACAGTCTGGCACCTAATTTGCTTCCAAAATACCCGTCCATCTTCGATGGGTCAATGCATCTGTTTTTTTGACCGACCTTTCTGGAATTCAAATGACCCGCAAACCGTTGTCTGTGCGTGAGCTTCTGTGTAACCCGTTGCCTGATCGACGTGTTTCTACACCGTCGTTCACGGCGGCCGCCCACGGCAAGGAACCGGATATCGCCGTACGGTTGGAGAAAACCGCCCGAGAAAAAGCAACCAGCCTTTCCAGGCCTCTGGATAACGACTCGGAACCGACGGGGCCGGATCCGGATTACAGCGCCGTGATCGGTGAGGTATTTGACGGATCGAAAGTTGGTTTAATCATTCTGGATGTCGACGCGCAAGTCGTTTGGGTTAACCGGGCCTTCGAGCGCTATTTCGGATTGACAAAGGATCCGCTGATCGGAAAAGACTACCGGCAGGTCATCGAGCGGCAGTGCTCGGGTATCGTCGAGGATTCTGGGCAATTGGCGCATAGATTCACGGCAGACCCAGCCGAAGGCAACCCTGAAGAGCCTTTCGAGGTCCACGTGCTGCCCGACGGGCCGCGCCGCGAGCGTTGGCTCGAGCATCGCAGCCAGGCGATCCGGACCGGCGTGTTTGCCGGCGGCCGCATTGAGCACTTCACCGACATCAGCGACCGTAAAAAGATGGAAGCAGCCGGGCGACAATTGAACGCTCAACTGCAGCAAGCCCAGAAGATGGAGGCGATCGGCATCCTCGCCGGCGGTGTGGCCCATGATTTCAACAACCTCCTGCAGGCTATTTCGGGCTACACCCAGCTGCTGCTAATGAACAAGCCGGCGGATCATCCGGATGTGGATATGCTCAACGCTATCGAAAAGGCCTCGGGCCGGGCAGCGTCGCTGACCCAACAGCTCTTGGCCTTTAGCCGCAGGGTCGACAGCCGACTGCAGCCGACCAGCCTCAACACCCTGATCCGGCTGGTCAAAAAGATTCTGGACCGCACCCTGCCCAAGATGATCCATATCCGGCTTGCACTGGCAGAAAATCTAGCGGAGATTGCCGCCGACGATGTTCAAATCGAACAGGTGCTCATGAACCTGGCCCTCAACGCGCGGCAGGCCATGCCCGAAGGGGGGCAGTTGACGTTTGCCACCCGCAATGTCTTTATCGATCATGCCGGCTGCGCGGCCCACCCGGACCTGAAGACCGGCGAATACGTTCGTCTGTCGGTGACCGACACGGGTTCCGGAATGGATGATAAAGTCCGGCAGCATATCTTCGAGCCTTTTTATTCCACCAGAGGCGTCGGGGAAGGTTCCGGTTTAGGTCTTTCCATGGTGTACGGTATCGTTAAAAACCATGGCGGCAGCATCGAGTGCACCAGCGACGCGGGACGCGGGACGGAGTTTAACATGTATTTCCCGGTCCGGGCTGCCGAAACGTCGGCCGGCGTCCAGCGAAAAGACAAGCAAGGGGATCTGATCGGCGGAGACGAAACCGTGCTGATTGTCGACGACGACCCTGCTCTGGTGACTCTTGGTCAGCAAGTCCTGGAACGATACGGTTATCACGCGTTAACCGCCGAAAGCGGCGAAGCGGCCCTGGCAGCCTATCGGGCGCATGGTGAGTGCATTGACCTGGTCGTCCTCGATCTGAATATGCCCGGGATGGGCGGGGAGAAGTGCCTGTCTGAAATGGTGCGGTTGAAACCGGATATCAAACTCATCCTTACCAGCGGATATCCGCCTGACGGCAACC
>JARROL010000466.1:0-1764 GCA_037383965.1 Desulfobacterales bacterium
ATCTCGCGGACCTCCTTGCCAAATTCGGCCGAAGGCGTCACGACAATGTCTTTCCCGGCCAGACGCGTGACGTAGCGCTCGGCGTCCTCGTTGTTCTTGTAAGCATCGCGTAATTTCTCATTGATTTTAAGGATGGTCGGCTGATCCAGGCCTTTTTCCTGGGCAACGGCGACCAAACTTTGCACTTCGCCCTCCTCGATCATGGCCAGACCAAATTTCTTGGGGGGTTTGCCAATATAAATATAAGCAGAATCATCAGCAGGAATGACTTCCAGCGGATCAGAGACCTGGTCCATCAGATTTTTCAGCGGTTCTTTTATCTCGTCGACTTGCCCGGCAGCCGGATTGGCTGCATCCAACTCCGGGTATTGCGGTTTCTTGCTAAATAAACCCATATGTCCTCCTTTTCTTTTTAAAGCGGAGCCTATCACATGGGTTTACCATAACATCTGAGGATAATGATGCAAGACCCTGACGTTTGAGACTCTTTGAACGTCAAGAACAAGAACCGCACAGTCCATAACCGGGTCAGTTAGGCAACTGGTCGAAATAGAACTGGTCTTCATTCTCGTAAGCATAACCACTATAGCCGAAAGAAAAAGCCTTGATTTCCGGAGCAAGGACAACACTCTGGTCGAAACGAAAAGTGTCCTCGGCATTCGACAGAAATGCCGACAAAGGCACGGTCTGCTGAACACGTCCTGAGTCATCGAGCAGGAACAGATACACCCGCAACTGCCGGACCGCGGCATACAGCAGTTGGTAGTGCTGGCTGAGCATGCCTGTGCCCGAGATGTGCAGACGATCGTTCTCGACCTGGTACTGATAGTCGATCACCATATCGAAGGTGGACCAGTTTCCCTGCTGCGGACCGCTGCCGGACAGGGGAATGATTTGCACGTCGGTGATAGTTTTGCCGTGATACAACTGACTGATCGGGACCGGGGTGCAGGCCATCAGGGTGCACAAAAAAACAATCGAGAGGATTCGCGAAAGAAAAGATGTTTGCATGATGAAAAACCTCCGCTGTCTTCTTATTATAAACGAAAACAGGGATGCCTTGCGGCATCCCTGATATTTTTGTTTCTGTTTTTCTGCCGCTCTTTAGCCGACAACCTCGCTGCGGGTAAAAACCGCTTTGAACACCTGGCCCGCACCCTCGATGTTGGCGCGAGCACCTTCTTCACGATCGACCAGGGTCACGATACCAAGAACCTCCAAGCCCTCCTCGCGCGCCCGCTCGACGGCCTTCATCGAGGATCCGCCGGTGGTCGTCACGTCTTCGACGATCACCACGCGCGAACCCGGTGGCAGGTTCTTGCGTCCCTCAAGCCACTGACCGGTGCCGTGGCCCTTTGGCTCCTTGCGAATGATGAAGGCATGCACCTGCGCACCATCGAGATAGGCCGCAATCGAGGTTGCAGTAGCGATCGGATCAGCTCCCATGGTCAAGCCACCGACCCCATCGATCGGACCTTCAAAGGTCTTGGTGATCTCCCAGAACGCTTTGCCGACCAGCAGTCCGCCTTTGGCATGCAGTGTCGTCTGTTTGCCGTCGAAGTAAAAATTACTTTTGCGCCCCGAAGCCAGAGTCACCTCCCGCTCCTCGTAAGAAAGTTCGCGAATGATCTGGATCAGTTCCTGGCGTTCCTGTTGCGTCATTTGTCTCTCCTGTATGGGTCCAGAATGCAGCACAGAGGGCACGGAAGTCACAGAGAAAGTCCTCTGACAACTTAAAGCTTATTATGTACTATTAACAAAAAT
>JARROL010000467.1:0-1730 GCA_037383965.1 Desulfobacterales bacterium
AAGGTTTCAAAACTGCAGGTCTACGACGGGATCACCCTCAGAGAGATGGATGCGGTCAGGGCCGGGGATATCGTGGTGCTGTCGGGCGTCGAAGCGGTTGAGATCGGGGATACCATCTGTAACCGGGAGGCACCCCGGGCCCTGAAGCGAATCGCCGTCGACGAACCCACCGTATCCATGAAGTTTTCCATAAACGATTCACCCCTGTGCGGCCGGGACGGAAAATATGTTCAGTTGAATCGAATCCGTGAACGCCTGTTGCAGGAGACGCGCCGCAATGTGGCCATTCGCCTGGAAAACGGCGACGACCGGGACACCCTTCTGGTCAAGGGCCGCGGGGAGTTTCAACTGG
Organism: Desulfobacterales bacterium; assembly: GCA_037383965.1. Taxonomy (GTDB): domain Bacteria; phylum Desulfobacterota; class Desulfobacteria; order Desulfobacterales; family SG8-13; genus JARFQH01. The sequence goes on from JARROL010000467.1 coordinate 353, forward strand.
CTATCCTCATCGAGACCATGCGCCGGGAGGGCTATGAATTCTGTGTCGGGCGCCCGGAAGTTATCTACCGCTATGAAAACAATCAGAGACTTGAGCCGATCGAGCAGCTGCTGATCGACTGCGAAGAGCGCTTTATGGGAGTGGTTACGGAAAAACTTTCGATTCGCAAGGCAAAGATGACGCACCTGATCAACAGCGGAAACGGCCGGGTGAGAATGGAGTTTTCCGCACCGGTCCGGTCTTTGATCGGATATCGTGACGAGTTTCTGACGGACACCCGGGGCACGGGCATCATGCATTCCCAGTTCAGCGGTTACGAGCCCTTCAGGGGAGAATGCCCCAGCCGGTTCACCGGCTCCATCGTTTCCGACCGCAGCGGACATGCCGTGCCTTACGCCCTTTTCAACCTGGAACCCAGAGGACGGCTGTTCATCCTGCCGGGCGATTCGGTGTACGAGGGAATGATCATCGGCGAGCACAACCGGGGCAGTGATATCAACGTCAACCCCTGCAAGGAAAAGAAATTGTCCAACATGAGGGCGGCGGGAAAAGACGATAACGTCACGCTCTCACCGATCAAACCGTTCACCCTGGAGCAGAACATCAACTTTATTCGTGAAGACGAGCTGGTGGAGGTCACGCCGCGCTCGGTGCGTTTGCGAAAGGCCGTGCTCTCTGCCCAGAAGCGCCACACGCTACGCGCCTGCCGCCTGAAAGATGCACAGGCAGCCTGACGCTTTGAATCCTAAATCATTAAGCAGGCGTCAAACGCAGACTTGGCCCCTTAATTCTTCACAAACCGCCACGACCCCTAATTTTTCCCAGAGATTTGCCCGGATAAGTGAGGCTCAAATTTAGCCACTGATCCTGCTTCGCTCAAGCTACGCAGGACAGGCCCTGCTTCGCTCTTCAAGCTACGACGGACAAGTCGCAGGACAGGCACACACGGGCATCCACAAAAATTCCTTCCGATCGGGCCGGTGGCCTGAAGGAGCGCTATGCTTCAGGAGCACTTTAGGCTTCGCTCTATAAGCTACGACCCAACAAGTCGTTTGAGGAGCAGCCCTGCAGGCTTTGAAACCCAAGGTCAATAAGTATAGTTTAATAGATAAATAGTTAGATAGTTTATAGGTCGAATTGTAATGTCGCCAGAGCCTCCTGCTGCCGAAACCTTTGCCGGGATGCGTTTTTTTCTTGACAAATTTTGAGGAACCGCCTATAAATTTATCGTAGCTACTTTATAGCTAAATTATAGCTATTTTTTGATTGGATACTGACAGCTCTCAGCCTTCGGAAAGACGTAGATTTTCAGTTAAATCAGTAATAAAGGAATACGGTTATCCATAATTTGGAGGATTGGAAAAATGAAAATAAATCC
>JARROL010000468.1:0-2875 GCA_037383965.1 Desulfobacterales bacterium
CACTTGGATACGGCCAAGTGCGTTTTACCGGATCCGGATTCACTGTCACCACTGGGGGCAAATGTTTCGCGGGAGCGCAGCAACCGCTGGATGGCCTATGTGAAGATTGCCGAAGGATGCAGTCGGCAGTGCACCTACTGTATTATTCCCACACTGCGCGGCCGGCGGAAAAGCCGGTCGATCGAGGACGTCGTTGCCGAATCCCGGCAGCTGGTTCGCTCTGGCGTCAGGGAACTGGTTTTGGTCTCGCAGGAAACAACCGATTACGGCAAGGACCTGCGCCCGCCGGCCGACCTCGCGCGCCTTCTGACAACACTTGCCACCCTGCCGGACGGTCCAGGCACGGAGACCTTCTGGATCCGCTTTCTCTACGGGCATCCGCAGAGTATCGACGACAGGCTGATGAATGCGGTGGCTCAAAACGCGAACATCTGTTCCTATTTCGATATTCCAATTCAACATGCCAGCCGGTCGATCCTCAAGAAGATGGGGCGGCATTACGGTCCCGATGATCTGCGTCTCATGTTGGAACGCATCCGAAGGCTGATGCCGGAGGCGGCTCTGCGGACAACGGTCATTGTCGGCTTTCCAGGGGAAACCGATGCGGATTTTGATGAGCTGTTGCGCTTCGTCGACTCCGAGCGCTTTAATCATCTGGGGTGTTTCGTCTATTCCGACTCAGAGGATTTGCCGTCTCACGGACTGCCCGATCATGTGCCGACGGCCACGGCGCGGGAACGCCGCCGCATCCTGATGGAACGTCAGCAAGAGATATCGGCGTCACGAAATCGAGACTTTCAGGATCGGAAAGTTGCCGTTCTGGTAGAAGAGCATCAGGAAAACGGTTTGTATATCGGCCGAACCGAATTTCAAGCCCCGGAAGTCGACGGGGTCACCTATATTCACGCAGATCGACTGCAGACCGGTTGTTTTGCCATGGTGAGGATCACCGATACACTCGAATACGACCTGGTGGGGGAAGCGGTATGAGCGATGATCTCAAGCAGAGCATCTTGACCAGGGTGGCAGAGGATTTGGTCGTTATCGAATCCAAACTGTCCGACAATCTCCGGCCGCATCTGGATCTGGTGTCGGATATTGCCCGTCACATTCTGTTCAGCGGCGGCAAGCGACTGCGTCCGTTGCTGATGGTGATCAGTGCCAGACTTTGCCGCTTTGCCGGGGGCGACACGCACAAGTTCGCGACCATTTTTGAATACCTGCATGCCGCTACACTGCTGCACGACGATCTCGTCGACGGCGCCGCAATCCGCCGGGGCCGACCGGCGGCGCACACGGTTTGGGACAATTCCAGCGCTGTTCTCGTAGGGGATTTCCTGCTGGCGCGCTCTTTGACCATAGCGGCCGAGACCGGACGCCCGCGAATTATACGGGTGATCGCGGAGATTACCGAAAACATGTCCCAGGGAGAAATTCATCAACTGATGCGAAAGGGCGCCATCGACCTGACGGAAGCGGAATACCGTGAGGTCATCCGTCGCAAGACCGCCGTGTTGTTCGAAGGCGCCTGCAGCGCCAGTGCCATTCTGGCGGATGCTTCACAACAGAGAGAGGCGGCTCTCGGTGCCTACGGATTGAACCTGGGGCTTGCGTTTCAGATGGCCGACGACCTTCTTTCCCAGCACGGCGCTGTCGGCCGTGTAGTCGAGCAGGTCGTCGGCCATCTGAAACGCAAGCCCCAGGTTCAATCCGTCACCGGCTGAATTCAAGACCCTGGTCGATCTCCTCAATCACTGCGGCAGCCTCGACTACACCCGCACAATGGCGGCTGACCACATCCGGCAGGCCAAGCAGGCACTGGCGGTATTCGACCCCTGTCCGGCAAGAGAACTGATGCTCGATATCGCCGATTATGCTTTGGCCCGCAAAATATAAAATTGTGATATAATAATTAGAATTGATCACAATTTTTGGTAAGAGGGTGAAGTGATGCCTGCAAAAAAATGCCTGCTTAGAAGCATAAGTCTCCTTTTGTTTGCCCTTGTGATGAGTCTGATTGCCATCCGCACTTCTGAAGCGATGTCCTCGAAGACCATCGTTGTTATCGGCACCGAGCCTATTGCTGCGGAGAACGCCATCACCGAAGCCAGAGATAAGGCGATCACCAACAGCCTGGTGACGGCCGTCGGACTGGCGGTGGCGGACAGTTTGCCGGTGGATGCCATGGTAAAACGCTACGAGACACTCAACCAGCAAATTTATGAAAATCCGGGCCAATTTGTTCTGGATTACAAGGTCTTGACGGAATCGCAACAGGCAAACCGCTACCGCGTTATGGTTCAGGTAACTGTTTCCGGAGAGCGGATACAAAGTGAATTGACCCAATCCGGTATTTTGCAGATCCAAAAACCGATGCCGTCTGTACTTTTCTATATTTCAGAGCAGAGTCTCGAGAATCCATTTCCGCAATACTGGTGGGGACGGAACATGCCTTACGTCAATACGGCGGCGGAAACAGCCATGGCCGAAACGATGCGGGAAAAGGGCTTTCGGATTGTCGAGCACGGCCCCCAAGTTCAGCTGATGGTCGGGCAAACCTCTGCCAACACCCCGGAAATTGCCGTCGATGAAGCCGTCAAACTGGGCCTGGCGCTTCATGCCGATGTGGTCGTTATCGGCCGGACCGTGGCAGAGAATGCCAATTACATGGGATCGGATGTGCGGTCTTACAGGGGCAGCATTATTGCCCGGGCCTATCTGACGAAGACCGGCAAAGAGATCGCATCCGTCATCAAGACAACCGTCACAGCCGCCGCGGATCAGAGCGCCGGCAGCCGTGTGGCGCTTCAAGATGTTGGAAGCCAGAGCGCTGGGGACTTGGCCGCACTCATCGACGACGCCTGGCAAAAAGAAG
>JARROL010000469.1:0-1705 GCA_037383965.1 Desulfobacterales bacterium
CGCAAGGTCAAAAAGTGTATGTGCCGATTTACTCGCACATTTACAGCGGCGACAAGGAGAACCCGTTTCTGCTGACCGCGATTCTGAGCGTTCGCAATATCGATCCCGGTCATGGCATCACCCTCACCGCCGTCGATTACTACGATTCCGACGGCAAGCTCTTGCGCAGGTACCTGCAAAAACCGGTTGAGATCGGCGCTTTGGCCTCGATACGATACGTCGTCGCCGAGTCTGACAAGAAAGGCGGGTCGGGGGCCAAGTTCATTGTCGATTGGCGCGCGCCCTCGAAAGTCAACCCGCCCATTTTGGAAGGTATCATGATCGGCACCAAAATGCAGCAGGGTATTTCTTTTGTCTCCCGCGGCCGGGTCATTTACGAAACCGGGATCAGGCCTTGAAGGTGGCCTTATCGGTCCTGTCTTCACCGGCAGTGGCCAACGGTCGATAATGAAGAAATAAAAGGAGAGGAGCCCAAAAAATGGCAGGGGAAAAAGAAAGAGCGTCGTTTATCTGTGTAAAAGACTCCCTCGACGGGGCCTATCCCTCGCTGGTGCTGGGGATCAATGCCGCCCGGCAGGGGATGGAAAGTAAAATTTTTTATTCCTTCATGGGCCTTAATCTGGTCATGAAGGGTGGCTTCGACCGCGCCAAATTTTTTCCAGCGGGAGTCATGGGGGCCATACCGGGCATGGTGAGTCTGGCCACCGGGATGATGAAGAAAAAGATCGAAAAGGCCAACATTCCGAGCCTGGCAGACCTCCAGGAAATGGCCCAGATCGAAGGTGTCGAACTGGTTGCCTGCAAGATGACGGTGGACATGATGGAGATCGACGAGAAGAAACTGATCGAGGGTGTTGTCGTCTGGACCGCGGAAGAGTTTCTCAAATACGCCAAGACGTGCAAGATATGCTTGTTTACGTGACTATCCGACCCGCATATCACCGGTTTCTTTAAATCGCCGGTGCATAAAAAAGGATTCTCCCAAAAGATGCGGTTCGTGACCGCCGGTTTCCCGGACGGCGCGCTGGTAGTATTCCCAGAGCAGGTCACGATAATCCGGGTGGGCGCATTTTTTGATGACCTGTTCGGCCACCTGGCGCGGGGTCAGCGGACGGGTGTCGACCAGCCCGTGTTCGGTGACGACGACATCCACCGAGTGTTCCGAATGGTCCACGTGGGTGACCATCGGCACGATGGCGGATATGCGGCCGTCCTTGGCGGTGCTCGGTGTGACGATGAAGGAAATGGCGCCGTTGCGGATGAAGTCTCCGGAACCGCCGATACCGTTCATCATCTGTGAGCCAAAAACGTGGGTCGAATTGACCTGACCGTAAATGTCGACCTCGATGGCCGTGTTGATCGCAATCACGCCCAGGCGGCGGATGACTTCCGGTGAGTTGGAGATTTCAACGGGGCGCAGGACGATCTTGTCCTTGTACCGATACAGTTCGTTGAAAAATCGTCTGCGGGCACTTGTCGAGAGGGTCAGGGCCGACCCCGAGGCCGCCCGCACCTTGCCGATATCGATCAGGTCGAGCACGCTGTCCTGAAGCACCTCCGAGTATAATTCCAGGTCCTTGAAAAAACCGTTCTCCATCGAGAAAGGAGGCCTTCTGCATGCTGAGCAAGATCGATCCTGTTCAGACCCGAAGCTGGCAGAAACTGACCCAACACTTCGAGAAAATGAAAGACACCCGGATGGCGG
>JARROL010000470.1:0-1704 GCA_037383965.1 Desulfobacterales bacterium
GCCGATCCGAAAAACAATTCAGCAGTTTCCTGTAAGGTTTCAGTCAACGTCGGGTGGGGATGAATGGTCAGTTTCAGATCCGTTGCATTGGCCCCCATTTCGATGGCCAGAACGCCCTCGGCGATCATCTCGCCGGCATAGGGACCGACGATTGCCACACCGATAATACGCTGTGTTTTTTTCTCAATGATCAGCTTGGTCAAGCCTTCTGTACGGCCGATGGCAACCGCCCGGCCCGAGGCGGCCCATGGGAATCTCGCTGTCTGAAAATCAATGCCTTCTTTTTTGGCCTGCAATTCGGTCAGACCGGCCCAGGCCAGTTCCGGATCCGTAAACACAACGGCCGGTATGGCGTTCGGCTCGAACGCCGACCGTTTTCCGGCAATGACCTCTACAGCGACACGTCCCTGGTGCGAGGCCCTGTGAGCCAGCATGGGTTCCCCCGTCGCATCGCCGACGGCAAAAACAGTGTTCGCAGTTGTCCGGCACTGGGAATCGATTGTGATGAATCCGCGATCGTCAAGAGCGACGTCCGCCGCATCAAGGCCCAGATCTGCGATGTTGGGCCGCCGCCCAACCGCAACAAGCACCTTATGAAAATGCTTTCGTGTTTCCGTCTCGTCAGGTCCTTTGAGAAGCACACTGATGCCGTTTTTCTGGTGTTTGACATCGCCGACACGCGTGTTCAGGGCGATGGACTCAAAAAGCGGATTCAGGCCTTTTTTAAGTACGCTGATGAGATCCCTGTCGACGCCGGGCAGCAGGCCGGATGTGATTTCTGCGATCGTCACCTTCGATCCGAATGAAGCATAGACCGTGCCCAGTTCCAGTCCGATGTAGCCGCCGCCGATGATCAGCAGCTTTTCGGGAATGTTTTCAAGTTCAAGCGCCGAGCTTGAGTTAAGAATATGAGGACTGTCAAAACCCAGATCCGGAAGTTCAGCCGACCGGGAACCGGTGGCGATAACGGCGTGCCGGAAGGACACTTGCCGCGTGGGGTTCTCGTCCGTTTGGACGTCAAGGGCGTTGGGGTTTTTGAATACGGCCGTTCCTCGAATATAGGTGATTTTTCGCTGTGAAGCCAGTCGGCCGAGTCCCTCGGTGAGTTTTGTCACCACATCGTTTTTCCAGCCGCGCAGTTTTTTAACATCGATTTTCGGTTTTGCAAAGGTGAGACCTGTTTCACCGGCTGCGGCGGTTTCATGAATCAGCCGAGCGGCGTTCAACAGCGTTTTGGAAGGGATGCAGCCCCTGTAAAGGCAGACACCACCGGGGTTTGGATTGGGATCGATGAGCGTGACATCCATGCCGAGATCGGCGGCATGAAAGGCGGCTGCGTAGCCCCCCGGTCCGGCACCGATGATGACGATTTCGGCCGTCTCCGTTTGCTTTTCATTCATTGATTTTATCTCCTATTGCAGGGTCATGGGATATTCCAGTGCGCGGCAGATCCAGTGCAGGAAGCGAGCCGCGTCGGCACCGTCGTTCAAGCGGTGGTCATACGAGAGCGACAAAGGAAGCATCGTCCTCGGCCGCCACTCTCCGTCCTGATAGTGGGGTTCCACCGAAGCGCGGCTGATTCCCAGAATTGCAGCCTGGGGCCAGTAGACGATGGGTGTGAAATTCACGCCGCCGATTCCCCCTTGATTGGATACGGTAAACGTACCGCCTTCCATTTCGTCGGGGGTAATTCGTTTGTTGCGG
>JARROL010000471.1:0-1704 GCA_037383965.1 Desulfobacterales bacterium
CAAAAAAGATCACCCTTTTAAAGTGAACTTAGCAAGTTAACCGCAGACCATCTGCGGACAACAGATCACCAAAAGGGTGCAAATGAAAAATAGCAAGATTGGCCGCAAACGTAAAGTTTTCAAACAGGGACAAGCCAACATTTCTTTTACGGGAAAAGCGGTACCATCCCATGCCGGCATGGCGATCGTATCCCGTGCCATGGATTGGCTTGGAATCAGCGAACGTTTCAACCAGATTGCCTCGTGCCTGGATGAAGCAAACCGCTGTGGAACCGATGCTATGCTGGAGCAGTTGGTGGCATTGCGGCTTCTGGGAGGCGAAGCCGTCAGTGACACGGCCCTTTTGCAGGAGCCTGCGCTGACTGCGATGTTTGACTGGGAGGTTGTGGCGCATCCATCCACCTTTTCTCGTCGGTTGAAACAACTCACTTGGCGTCACAATCTGGCCCTGGAGAAGGTCGTCACCCATCTTCACCACCGCGTGGCAAAGCCGGCAAAAGCGCTGATTGCCATCGATTCGACGGTGTCCACGGTGTTCGGCCAGCAAATCGAGGCAGCCCAGCGCGGCTACAATCCTCACAAGCCCGGCCGCAACAGTTATCACCCGCTGCTGGCCGTCGATGTTGGATCCCGCTCCGTGGTCGACGGGTATTTGAGGCCCGGCTCGTGCGCATCCAATGACGGCCTGGACGGGTTTATCCGAAAGATCATCGCCGAGTCCGACAAGCCGGCTGACCAGGTGGTATTTCGCCTCGACAAGGGGCTGACCTCGGGCAGCGCCCTGGATACGATTGAGGAGTTTAACGCCGGCTATGTCGGCAAGGTCAAACTTACGGCCAAGATCATGGGGCAGATATCGCGCATCCGAAAATGGCGGGCCATCGGCGATGGGCATTTTGCCGCCAACTTCCGCTGCCGGCTCACCGGCTGGAGTCGGTCCCGCCGCTTTGCCGTCATCGAGCGCAACCTGCCGCCACAGAAGCCTTCAGAGCAGATGGAACTGTTCGACATGCTTGACGGTCGCTATGAGGTGGTGGTCACCAACCTGCACCTGAAGGCCGAAAACATCTGGCGTTTGTACAACCGCGGCGCCGTGGTCGAACAGGTCATTGATGAGATCAAAAACGACTACAGCGCCACAAGCATCCGAACCGACAGCTTCTGGGCCAATGACGCGTTGTTCATCACCGGGCTGATTGCCTACAATCTGCTCAATTGCATTCGCCGCCTGGCCCTTCCCAAATGGCTGCGGGCAGCCCGGATCAAACGCATTGGATTTTTACTGCTTCACATGCCGGCCAATGTTACCCAGCGAAGCCGAGGGCTGTGGATCAAGATCAAGCGAGATCATCCGTTGCGGTTGATCTTCTACCAGGCAATGAACGCTCTGGCGTAAAAGAAAACAGTCACAAACACCGATCGGATGGATAAGTCTGCCCGAATTGCGTTTGCCCCATCGATTTTGGATGAAAAAGACTCGTTTCTGTCTCTGATTTTCGACTCATAAACCAACCAGCAAGTTTACGGCCTCTTTCTCAGGTCGAAATAAATAAAACTGCGGCCTCTTTTGAACGCCGTGCAATATCTGGGTTCATTCCTTGGTTCGGGATCGCGCCGATGCCGGCAGTCACCTCCTCGGATTCCTCCTGAGGCGGGTAAATCCACCCAAGGCGGATGAATTTCGGTGTCGGGTCCTCGTTTCCA
>JARROL010000472.1:0-1664 GCA_037383965.1 Desulfobacterales bacterium
GTTCCGATCGGTTATATCGATACGGCGGCCTGGAAACAAACCGAACAGATTATGGTGACACAGGGTCTGGTGCCGACGCCGGTCGATGTTGAAAGGGCGCTGAGGGAGATTTTGCAGCAGTAAGGGTCACGGTAAGAAATAATTCCACAAGATTGCGCCGGATTTGGGTTCGTTCTACAAGGCACATCCAGCGGCGCATATCGAGATACGTGTCGTTGGATGTAACGCAGTAGACGGGCCAAAAGACCGCCAGATGTGGAATTATTTTTTTCTGGGACCCCAAGGTTGAATCAATCGTATTCCGATTCCGGGTATTGGATATATTCATCCGGATCGGACAGCAGTTTCTCCAGGCGGTACTTGTAATAACCCACCTGCCGTTGCTTGTTTTTCTGGGACCCGAATTTTTCCAGCGACGCTTCCTGCAAATCCTGGATGGCGAGCGTCAGGCGCTTTTTTTCTCGATTGAGCAGATGCTGGCTGTCGACATCCGGTAGGTCCAGCTGTTGCTGTAAATCATGCACAAACGATTTTTCACGCTGGACGAGCTCGTCCTGAGGAATCGGGAAAACGATCATATCGAGCCGGGTGGCCTCGATATAGTCGGCATCCGGGTCCATTTCTGTTTCGGCGGATTGAGAATCTGCGGGGTCGGTCGCCGGTTCATCAGCGGCATTTCTCCGCGGCTGTTGCCCCTTGCCGGTCATATTTCGTGCGGGTTGGTTTTCGGAAGTCGATTCTGACGGTAATTCCTGGTCCTGCTGAAACGCTTCGGTCGACTCCGAAGGGCCGGTGTTGCTAAAATGTTTGACGCCATTGTCGTCCGTCCAGACAAAGACCTTGTTGGACAGAGCCGGTAACTGCAGCAGGAAGAAAAGGGTCATCGCGGCGCATGAGATTTTGAGCATGTCAGTCTCCCCGTAAGGGTCACGGAAAGAAATAATTCCAAACGATTGCGCCGGATTATGGTTTGTCTACAAGGCACATCCACCCGCGCATATCGGGATACGTGTGGGTGGATGTAACGCAGTAGACGGGCCATAAGGCAAGCAAGAGTTGGAATTATTTTTTGCCGGGGCCCTAGCAGTCGAACCTCAATCGGCCATGCGACGCTCGGCGCCCGGCAACAATGTGTCGATCGACACCCGGCTGCGAACGGCCGCGGGTGGCAAGTGCCGTAACACTATAAACGCAGGATTTTTTTAAGGGGCACGACCGTGCAACCCGCCCTGCCGAAAAAAACAGCGATTCATCCCAACTGTCTATATCCTACCACAATCATGGCTAATTCTCAAGATGGGTCGAGGCGCGGCAGCGGTTCTTGGTGACCGTGTTAATGGCGCGGGTGCCGGGGCGGGAACCGGAGAAGGCAGGCGTGGTGTCAGCCGTTCGTGTTTTTACGGCTGTGATAGTCGATGATGAAGTTTTTAACGACCCGAGTGACTTCTTCGCGCTCTCCGAGGAACTGAATGCCGGTCAAATACTTGCCTGGCCCCACCGATCGTGAATGGGCGACCTTGCCTTTGGTCTCGACCACGTTGTTGTCCAGGTCGATTGACAACAGGAGAATATATTCGGCTTCGATCGGACGGCTGGTTTCGAGCAAAGTGCCGCCCTGGCTGATATCAACCGTGGTTGCCATTCCTTCGGCGATTTGGTGCCCG
>JARROL010000473.1:0-1647 GCA_037383965.1 Desulfobacterales bacterium
CTCCCTTCGGAGGCATCACCGCGTATCCGCGCTGGGCGCGTCCTTCATTGTTGATCAGGGTGCCGGTAGCCTCGGCGAATGTGGCTGCGGGCAAAACGAGATGCGCCTTTTCAGATGTTGCGGTCTGCTGATGATCGATAACAATGACATTTCGGGCCTTTTGCAGCATGGCGTCCACGGCTTGGGCATCGGCCCGTCTGTACAAATCGTTTTCTAAAATGACGACCGTATCCGCCCTGCCCTCGCTGACCGCCTGAAACGCCGAATTCAGGTCAAGACCGCCCATCAGGCTCAGTCCCAGGCTGTTGCATTCGGGAACACACAAGGCAAATGCAGATGCGCTGCCTTTGCGGCCAAGATACCAGGCCATGTTGGCGGCGGCCTCGATCAGCGACGGATTGCCGCAGCCGGTCCCGGCAACCAAAAGCGGACGCTCGGCTTTAAGGAGCGCCTGCGCGATCTCATTGGCCAGCGCTTGCATGGTATCGTTCACATCGGGCATGGGAAAAGCATTGGAATCCAAGGCGGCAAGCACGGCAAACCCCAACCGGACCAGGTCATCGGGCGCAGCATAAACGGTCCGCATTGCTTCATCATCCAATCGTGTCGGGTACGGCGTTGCAATAAAAAGGGTGGGCTTTTGGAGCTGGGCGATTTCCCGCACCCCCGCATCATGCCAATCCGGCACTTGAAAGTCCGAAGCGATCCGGGCGGATTTTCCATAGCGCATTTGGCGCAGGGTGAGGGCCATCAAAGGGGAAGTTTGGGTCACGTCTTCACCCAGGATAAAAGCCGCATCGGCCAGGCCGACCCCTTGCAGCGTTGCCGCGGGAACCGGGCCTCGCTGGAAAATGTTGCACCCGGTGTCGAGACATTTGAAGTCACTGTCGGAAAGACCGGCATGAAACCGGTCGGGTCCCACAAGGGAGCGAAGGGCGAAGTTACTTTCCAGAAAGGCGCGCGGCGATCCGATGCCGATGACTTTGCCGGGATCGGCCAACATGGCGGCCGCCATCTCCAGGACCTCCTTTTCCAACATGGGTTCGGTCCCTTCCCTGCTCTCGGTCAGCCGCAAGGGGTGTCGGATACGCTGCGTGCTGTTCACGAATTCGTAACCATAGCGCCCCCTGTCGCATAAAAAATAACCGTTGACCTGGTGGTGATAGCGGTTACGTACCCGGCGCAGTTCTTCGTATCGCTCGCCCGGAATCGTATTGCATCCCAGTCCGCAGTGCACGCAAACCGACGGTGCGGTCTGCAGGTCCCACTTTCGCGTGAAATGGGATTTGAGCGATTTATCGGTAAAAACGCCCGTCGGACAGATTTCAACCAGGTTGCCGCTGAACTCGCTTTCCAGAGGACCGTTTTGAAAACGGCCGAAATAGACATGATCATGGCTCGCCAGGGCATTCAGATCGCTGCCGCCCGCGTAGTCGCGGTAAAAACGCACACACCGGTAGCACTGGATGCAGCGGTTCATTTCATGATTGAGAAAGGGTCCCAAATCCTGGTTGCGATGGGTCCGCTTGGGGAAGCGAGAATGCCGGTAATTGTGACCGGTCATAACCGTCATATCCTGCAGGTGACATTCTCCGCCCTCATCGCAGACCGGACAGTCATGGGGATGGTTGACCATCAACCACTCGA
>JARROL010000474.1:0-1634 GCA_037383965.1 Desulfobacterales bacterium
GCTCGTCGATTGTATTGCGGTCTGGACTCCAGGTGGATCTGCGGATCGTCCCTCAAGAAAGTTACGGTGCTGCCCTGCACTATTTTACCGGCTCCCAGGCCCACAACATTGCCATCCGCAGAATCGGTCAGCAGAAGGGTCTCAAAATCAATGAATACGGTGTTTTCAGCGGCAGCCGCCGCACGGGCGGGCAGACCGAAGAAGAAGTATACGCCAGTCTCGACCTGCCTTACATCGAACCGGAACTACGCGAAGATCGTGGAGAAATCCAAGCCGCCCGCGAAAGGCGCCTGCCTCATCTGGTCACTTTAGCGGATATTCGCGGGGATCTTCATTGTCATACGACCGACAGTGACGGTCGCAACAGCTTGGACGAAATGGCCGCGGCAGGGACGGCCCGGAAATATGCCTATCTGGCAATCACCAACCACACGCATCATTTGAAAATTGCCAACGGACTGAGCCCGGCTGCCGTCAAAAAGTTAATCGCCGAAATCGACCGGCGCAATGCCCGACGTCAGCGGGTTGTGGTCCTGAAATCCATGGAAGTCGACATACTAAGGGACGGCACGCTCGATTTACCGGACCAAATCCTGAGCGAACTCGACTTTACGGTCTGCTCGATCCATTCGGATTTTCAACTCGATCGCGACCGGCAGACCGAGCGGATCCTGCGGGCAATGGACAATCCCCATTTTAACATACTGGGCCATCCGACCGGCCGCCTGCTCAATCAGCGGCCGGCCTATGCGGTGGATCTCGAGCGCCTGATCACCGCGGCGGCCGAGCGGGGCTGCTTCTTGGAACTCAACGCCCATCCGGACCGCCTCGACCTCGATGATGTTCACTGCCGCATGGCCAAGGAAACCGGCGTGAAGGTGGCCATCTCCACAGACGCCCACAGCGTCGATCATATGGACTATATGCGTCTGGGTGTCGCCCAGGCCCGCCGCGGCTGGCTTGAACCCTCGGATGTACTCAACACCCACACTCTCGCCCAGCTGCAGGGACTGTTCAGGCGTTTCTGACACCATAGGGCCGGGTCGATCACCACGTTTATGGATGGACACTCGAAATGCCACGTCAAAAAATACACCTGCTGGAAGACATCTGCAGCGTGATCACCGGGTCCCGCGACCCCCGTAAAACGCTCGACACCATCGTCGAACTGGTGGCCCAAAGGTTTTCGATAGACGTCTGCTCAGTCTATATCTTCGATGCAGAGCAAAAATATCTTGTCCTTACGGCCACGGTCGGCTTGAAGCGGGCCGCCATCGGTTCGGTTCGTATGCATATCAGCGAAGGCCTCTCGGGACTCGTCCTCGAGACCATGGCTCCCGTCTTCGTCAGAAACCCGTCCACCCATTCAAGATACAAATATTTCAAGGAAAGTGGTGAGGAGATCTACCGCACTTTCCTGGGTCTTCCCCTGATCTACCACCAGCGGAATCTGGGCGTGCTCGTTGTCCAGACCGTGGAAGAAAGAGCCATCTCCGAGGCGGACATTCCGGTATTTTCCGCCATCACCAGCCAGGTAGCCGCAACCGTCGCCTATTCCGGATTGCTTGCGGACCTGAACAAAGACCGTTCCAACCGGCCGGCTCAAAAACCGACAGTAGCCGGAGAAAACGCCC
>JARROL010000475.1:0-1947 GCA_037383965.1 Desulfobacterales bacterium
ATGAACGCCTGGGCGTTTTCGGGCTGGATATCGAGGTAAAGGAGATCAGCGAGTTTCTGAAGACCTTGAAAATCGGCCGCAACGGCGAGGAGATCATTATCGATGCGGACGGATACATCGTGGCCCATCCGGAGATCCAGAAAATCGTGAAAAGGGAAGGCGATGTGTACAAACCGATCCGGGTGGAAGAACTGGGAAACCCGGTTTTAAATCGAGCCTACAACCGTTTCCTGATCGACGGGTACGGCCACAGGGATTTAATCGTCGAAGGTCAGCGCTATCTCAGTTCCGCTTTCATGCTTCCCCAAGAAACCCTGCTCGATTTATCGGTATTTGTTTTGGTGCCGGAAGAAGACTTTGTCGGTTTTGTTTCGCGCAACAACCGTAACATTTTGCTGATGTCCGCCGGCATTGTGGTCCTGGCAGCAATTATGGCGGGTCTGCTGGTTTTCCAGGCGCTGCGGGCAGAGCGCACGGCCCAACGGGTGCTCGATCGCCAGCATGAACTTATAAACGGTTAACTGAGATTGTTACCGATGCCATCAACTTAAGACGAACCAGTCTGTGGTATTTTGATGATGACGGCCAATTTTTGAAATGTATCGACAGCTATGATCGCGAGAGCAATGGTCATACCCGGGGGACCGTGTTTGCACGGGCCGACTTTCCCCCGGTGTTCGATCTGTTGCAAAACGGCGAAGATATCAGCGCCGGGGATGCTGCAGCGGATAGTCGCTTGGCCGAGCTGTACCGGGTGTACCTGCAACCGCTGGGCTGTGAATCATTGTTGGCGGTACCGATTCGTTATCATGATTGGACAGCGGGAGCTCTGTGGTTCGAGCACGAGCGACAGACCCACGGCTGGTCGGCCGAAGATATTTCTTTTGCCAACGCCATTGCCAACATGCTGGCATTACGGTTTTCAGCGGAACGAAAATCAAAGCCCGCGCCTGCATATCTGAAAGACGGGGGTGACAGCGCCGAAGATTCTGCTGCCCCAGAAACGGAGGCAGGCACCGCTGTCAGCGATGTTCGGTCCCAACGACCGCCGGAAAAGACCGATCGTGATGATCGGCAAACGAATGATGTTGCTGCGGACAGAACAGGCCAATTCACTTCGTTTTTGGATCGTCTGGCAGCAGGTGGCATCGATCCTGATCAAATGGCTGCTGATGTTTTTACGGATACGACAGTCCTGGCCCTACGATTTACAAATCCCATATCGCTTGCCGCGCGGATTACGGATACCGAATCAACGACGATGGTTGAGTTCATGGTCGGCTATCTGGAAGAGCTGGTCGCATCCCGGGGCATCGAATATATGAAAATTATGGGGGATGAGATCGTCTGTGCGGCGGGAATCGATCCCGATGCTAAAGACCATGCCCGTTTGATTGCTAACCTGGCGCTTAACCTCCAGAATCGCTGTACCGGTTTGTTTGCATCACTGAACACCCCCATGGAGTTCCGCATCGGAATTGACACCGGGGCCGTTATGGGTAGTTCGGTGGGTCGTGAGGTGAAAACATACAATATCTGGGGCGAAGCAGCTCGGTTTGCATCAAAGATGGCAGAATCCAGCCTAGCGGGTGGAATCCAGGTTTCACAAACTACCTATCGGCGTCTGCGAGCCGATTACCTTTTTCAGATGCGCGGCAGCTATTATTTGCCTGGCATCGGCGATACATCGACCTATCTTCTGACAGGACGAATATGAACGACGAACCCGTCATACCATCAGAAAAAACGGATACCTTATATGCTGTGCCAAAGCCGAGCCGTTTGTTGGCAACCATCGGTCGGAGGACCATTGGCCTATGGCAATGGCCGGTTACATTTATCAGCGATGCCGTGGCCGTCATCTGGCAAAGTTGCCGCCCGATCACCTGGCGACGTTCGATCCGCATCGAGTTTATGCGCCAGTGTTATCAGGTCGGGGCGCAGGCA
>JARROL010000476.1:0-1621 GCA_037383965.1 Desulfobacterales bacterium
GTTCACTGGGGTGCAAAGTCTGATGCGCTTCAGACCACCTAATTTAATCGTTCACGGGGCACCGAAGGCGCTTAAATGCGACAGATCGTATCGTCACATGGACAAGCGCCATTGACTTCGTAGGCATAAAAAAGCCGCGACTCCATCTGGGCTCGGTGCGTAGAAATAGGTTCAAATGCAGCGGATGCAATCATCCTCAGCAGCCTTTCCCTATCCGGCAGCGCCGCCAGGCCGTGGTCGATGACGCGACCGGTGGAACCGTCGAGCACATCGGCATCCTCTCCGTTGGTTGCCACGACGACGGGTATCTGATAGGGCGCCAGCAGTCGGGAGGCCGCCAGGGCAGAGCGGTGGCGGGTGACGATCGAGCCGGGGCCGTATTTGACAATCATGGAGAGCCGATTTTGGAGCCTCACCACGAAATCGATGCTGACCATTGCCTGATGTGAACCGGCCCGGGCCACCAGGGCTTGGCGGGGGTGAACCTCACTTCGCCGATATCCCTTTTTTTCAACCAACAGACGGGCCAGTTTCTGGCGATAGCGTTCGTCGTGAGTATCGGCCAGAGTTTCACCGGTAAGAATGTCGGTCAGTTCGCCGAGTATCAGATGGTGACCGTTCATTAAAATCGTTTCGTTAATCCAATATTTTCGGGGTGTCAACCCCGGCTGGATTCAATGCATGAGTAGAAAACTGGTTTCGATTTAGGCTTTACATGGACCTGTTTTGTGGGATACACAATATTTTTTCCTCCGGGCAGGATCGAAACTGACGGAGGCCTTTTATACTAACCTATATACATATTGATAAGCGAATTGTTAGGTGAATTGCAAGGGTTCGATGTGTCACATGCTATCGATTCGAGAGGAATTTGAAAAGAGGGAACGCAGTTTCATGTCGCCCTTTGGCTGTCTGAGCGCGGCGTCGCGGGGGCGTCGGCGTCCTGAGAAGCCCTGTTCGATTCGTACCGCCTTTCAGGTGGACCGTGATCGAATCGTGTTCTCCAATGCCTTCAGACGGTTGAAACACAAAACCCAGGTTTTCCTCGCCCCGCTGGGCGATCAGTATCGGACCCGGTTGACCCACACGCTCGAAGTGGCGCAGATGGCGCGCAACATTGCGCGGGCCCTCAGACTCAACGAGGATCTGGCCGAAGCGGTTGCCCTTGGGCACGATCTGGGTCACACGCCCTTCGGGCACGGCGGTGAAACGGCGCTGAAAGAAGTCTATTCCAACCATTTTACACACAAAGCCCAGAGCCTGCGGGTGGTTGACGTGCTGGAGCGCAACGGTGACGGACTGAACCTCTCTTATGAAGTCCGCGACGGCATTCTCAAACATTCCAAGGGATACGGTAAGATCATCCCCGATGACCCGGGCGAACTGGCGGTCACGGTCGAGGGCCGCATTGTGAGAATCGCCGATATCATGGCCTATTTGAACCACGCCCTGGAGGACGCCATCCGCAGCGGCGTCATTCTGGAAGAGCAGGTGCCGCAGGAATGCGGGAAAGTCATCGGCCGCAACCATCCCGAAAGGGCCACGACCATGATCAGGGACCTGGTTTACAATAGCCAAGTCGTGGACGGCCGTTTCTGCCTGCGGATGAGCGACCGGGTCT
>JARROL010000477.1:0-2140 GCA_037383965.1 Desulfobacterales bacterium
GCGCTCTCGCGCCGAGCGCAGCAGAAGAAAGCCTCCCAGGCACCCCATGACGATGTTCGGGCCCCACATGGCCAGCGCCGGCGACAAGCTGCCGTTTTCACCGAACACATGGCCGGCCGAGAGCACCAGGTAGTAAAGCAGAAAGAAGATCACCCCCACCACCAGCCCGATGGAACGCCGCGTTGACTTGGGCTGGATGCCGAGCGGCACCGCCAGAATCCCGAGTGCAAAGCAGGCAAAAGGCATCGCGATGATGCTGTGGAATCTGATCCAGGGTTTGACGAGGTTTGCGTCGCCACCGGCCTCATCGTGCAGGAACCGGTACAGTTCATCGAGCGGCATCTCCTTCCATCTCTTCGAGGGATTTTCGACAGCCGTCAGGGCCTTGTTCAAATCGAGCCGGATGTCATAGGCGTCGAAGGTAATCGACTGGGCCGAACGCTTTTCAATACTGACTTGATTGATTCTGCCGTCGAAGAGCCTGAGGTGATAGATCAGATTGCCCGGTTCGCTGAACAGTTTGCCGCGCGGTGCCACCACCGTGGTCGCCATGTCTTGTTCGCGTTTGTCTTCGATGAAGACATCGATCAAGATATTTTGGGAAAATATCTTGAAAGTGAGGTCTTTAATGGCCTGCTCGCTGGCCGGGGCGCCGAAGGCGGCCATGTAAAAGGACAGAACACAAGCACCCAGACAAAAAAGGAGGACCGGCGGCAACATCCGGTAGAGGCTGATCCCGCCGGTTTTCATAGCGATGATTTCGTTGTCGCCGTTCATCCTCAGAAAAGTCAACAGCACCGCCAGCATAACCGACATGGGGATTACGTACATTAAAAAATAGGGAGTCGAAAAAAGCAGAATCTTCAGGATGGAGAGGAGCCCTACATTGTAGTTGACGATCAGGTCGGTAATCTTGAGCATTTGGGCCATCAGGAAGACGAAGGTAAAAAAGACAAGATTGATGGCAAAGGGCGAAAAGAATTCTCTGAAAATGTAGCGGTTGAGAATTGAATTCAGTTTCATGGTCGCTCGGACGCTCATCCCCCTATCGAGGGCAGCCGATTTTTAGGGTCCCGGAAAGAAATAATTCCAGCTCTTGCTTGTCTTATGGCCCGTCTACTGCGTTACATCCACCCACACGTATCCCGATATGCGCAGGTGGATATGCCTTGTAGACAAACCATAATCCGGCGCAATCGTGTAAAATGATTTCTTACCGAGACCCTTATTGCGCAGAGAGTCAATTATGGTGCAGTTCGTCGGTGGCGAGTTGGTCGCTGAACTGCATCTGGTACAGTCCAAAATAAGCGCCGCGCTGCGACAGAAGTCCCTGATGACTCCCTTGCTCCACGATCCGCCCGTCGGCCAGCACGATGATTTGGTCGGCACTCAATATCGTCGACAGCCGGTGGGCAATGACAAAGGTCGTCCGGCCGTGCATCAGATTTTCGAGTGCTTTCTGCACAGTTTTTTCCGCAGCCGTGTCCAGTGAAGCCGTCGCTTCATCGAGAATCAGTATCGGCGCATCTTTGAGCAGCGCTCGGGCGATACAGATCCGTTGTTTTTCGCCCCCCGATAGCCGTGCCCCCAGTTCCCCGATATTGGTGTCGAACTGTTTCGGAAAGTTCAGAATGAAGTCATAGGCATAGGCGGCTCGGGCGGCGGCTATGATCTTCTCATCAGCGGCACCAATGCGGCCGTAAGCAATATTGCTCCTCACGGTGTCGTTGAAAAGAATCGGCTCCTGGGTGACGATGGCAATCTGGCGTCGCAAAGAGGCTATGGAGATCCTGCGGATGTCGACACCGTCGATGGCAATGGAGCCGCTCGACACATCGTAGAAACGCGGAATAAGATTCACCAGGGACGTCTTGCCGCCCCCGCTCATGCCGACGATGGCCAGCACCTTTCCTGGATCGACATCCAAATTGACGTCCTGCAGAACCATTTCGTCTTCGTATTTGAAGGAGACGTCGTGAAATGCGACCCTGTGCGGGCGAATGTCGATTTCGACCGGCTTCGGATCCTCGGGGATGCCGGTTTTCTTTTCGATGATATCAAATATACGGTCGGTTGCCGCGAGCCCTCGTTGAATGGCGTTGTTAAATTTACTCAGATCCTTGACCGGTTTGTAGAGCAG
>JARROL010000478.1:0-1595 GCA_037383965.1 Desulfobacterales bacterium
CCAAGCAGGACAGACCGTGTTCCATATTCACATGCACATCCTTGGCGGACGCGACCTGACCTGGCCTCCAGGCTGATTGCATCTGTTGACAACCTGCTGCGGCTCTCATAGCGTAAGCGATCACAGGGTACCGCTCAGACCCAGCTTAAATCCGGCATCTGTCCTCTGAAATAGCAGCGCATGGCCTCGGTGAGCACCTCGAAAGTGGATTTTCCCCGAAGCAGGCATGTCTGCCGGAGGGAAAGGATGCGTTCAACCCAGCGGTTTCCCTTGTCGCTGTCAGTGCCCTGACTCCGTTTGCGCCACAGCACGCCGAAGCGAAGCATCCGTTCCGCCGGATTATTTGTCGGCTCCACGCCTTCCTCAAGCAGAAAAGTGAACAACGCATCCATTTCCTTGTCAATATGACGGACAAACCTCCCCGCATCACTGTCGCAGTCGCGCCAGCGTAGGATAAGTCGGCAGAGCCGGGCATAAAATGCGGACCATTCACCTTTGGTCGGCGGGTCTTTCGCCATGCGGCAGAGCCGCCGCAGTTCCGCAGCGGCCCATTTGCCGCAGGCGGCGAGTTCAGGGTCAGCGCGCTCCGCAAGGCCGTCGGCCCGGCGGATCAGATGCGCGAGGCAAGTCTGCCGCTTGCCGACCCATTTTTGGTACACGTTGTATCCGTCGCTGACCAGAATTCCGTTCCAAGCGCCGGTCAGTTTTTCAAAGGCTTCCTAAGAGCGTTTCGGATGAATCATGAAGAACGCGGCCTGCCGGGTCGCCATAACCCATAACCAGCGCAGTCTGCCGCCAGTTTTCCACGTTGTTTCATCAATATGCCCGACATCTCCGCCTGTGACGGCAGCCCGGACAGCCTCATAGTGCGGCGCGACAGCCGCCGAAGCCCGGTCAATGATCTTCTGCACCGCCCCGGCACTGATAGGAACGCCGAGCACAGAACGGATGAATTTCCGCACAGTTCCCCGGCTGCTGCCGTCCATGCCGCTCAGTTCGGCAACCAGCGCGGTGAACCGCGCCCCGAAACCGGTTCTGAATTCATCGGGAACACGGCCCCGGACCGTTTTGCCGCAGGCGGCGCATTCTCCTTTATGAAGAAGGAAATGCCTGACCTGCATCACGATTTCCGGCAGTTCAATATGCTGATGCGTATAATATGACCGTATGTTTTTGAATTTGCTGCAACCGCAGGAGCAGGCGGAAGGATAAATTTTCTGCGTCTCCGTCGGCGGCATCAGCTCCTGACGATATCCCCGCCGTTTTTTCCGAGGTTTCCGCGCCTGATCTTCCTGCTGTTTTTCTTTATACGGAGAGTCGGAAGAAGGCGGCCTGTTCGAGTTCGAGGAATCTTCGCCGAGTTTCGCCTCAAGCTCTTCGACCCGTTTTCTCAGCCGCATCACCTCAGCGATCAAAAAAGACAGCAGCTTCCGCACCGCAGGAGGTGTAGCGGCAAGGTCTTCCTCGCTTATCTCAATATCTTCGGGATGGAACGCGGCGGTCACAGCTTTCTCCTGCGGAAAAAATTCACTGCTCACAATTTTATCCAGTTGCGATGCCAAGCGCCAGTGTTTTTTCAGAGACACCCTGTGATC
>JARROL010000479.1:0-1583 GCA_037383965.1 Desulfobacterales bacterium
TGCTTTTCAACTTAGTCTCGTATGAATTAAAATGACGACAAAAAGCGAACAAATTTCATGGGGCCATTGGCAGAATTCCTCTCAGCAGAGGAATTACGGCCATCTCGCGGAGCTTCAAACCGGTTGCGGTCACACGGCGCCCGAGTGTCGTCAAGTAGTACTTGAATGTGCCACCGATCTTCTTCACCAACCCGTGTGTTCGAAGACGCCTCAATACCGCCGACACTCGGCGACCGTTCATCCCAAGGCGAGATTGAAGATCCCGATTGCGGAAACCCGATACGTTGTTTCCACCCTCAATGATCGCTCGGAAGATGTTCAGATCCAAACCGGAAAACAGATTGAAACCGCGAAAACTCCGGCCGTTCCTGCGCACCGGGCGCGACACTCTGGCCAGATCATGAAATGCGTTCGTTGGATCGTCAACCGCCGCGATAAAGTCCAAGTAACGACGGTTTGCCGACAGCAGCAGACCGCGCAAATCCACGATGCTGTGTATCGATTTTCGTATGGGCGCGATCTTACGCGAGACGGTTCCGTCCCGGTGTTCCACCTTCCGGTGGTGCTTGAAAAAGGAGACGTCGTTGGCCGTCGTTTCAACCCGCAGCACGATCCCGTGCTTGTCGTACATCTTTATTGCTACACGACCCATATGATGCTTGATGCATGTGCCCTCGATTCGGGTGGAAAAATTGTTGCCGATCTCGTCTTCATAGCCACCGTGAGGTTTGCGGCCAAGAAACGTGGCTACATGATCCGGCTTGACACTGTGAATGGCAGTCCGGGTCAGATCCTCGTAAAGGTACGTGAGATCCTTCTGCCTGCGAAATATGAGATCCGAAGCGTATTCGACCTGCATCAGGCTCCAGTAGTAGGGAATAAACTGCTTGATCACGGGGCAGTATGTTCGCGCGGCTCGGTCGACAATCCTATGGATCTTCTCCGGTTTGAGCCGGTCGGACAGAACCTGAGCCGCATCCCAGTCGTCGCATTGCACGAAGGCGTTGTCGAGCAGACGGTAACCGATGCCCTTTTTGTCAAGCATTGCAGCCAAAGCGTTATGCCCGTTGAAGTAGAACTGCAGTCGGAAGGGCGCCCAGGTCGGCACACGCAGGTAGCACAATCCAAGCTCCGGCTCAATAAAATAGAAATAATAATGCAGGCATTTGGATGTCGCATTCTTGAGGAACGTGCGGTGGGTCTTTTTATCGTGCCACGGTTTGTAAGTGGGACACGTCTCCATGGCCGAAAAAATGTGTACCAACCCGGGGGGTTGGCCACGCCCGCGCAGTATTTTCCGTACCTGTTCCTCCTTGCGGAAATCGTTCTTTCTGATAAACTCGATCTCGAGACCAGCCTCGGCGGCGAGTCGTTCGGCGTTTTGCCGGATCTCATCGCGAAGAGGCTCTGCCCATTTGGGGTAATCGAAAATCCGGATGCCATTGGCATACAGGTAACTTGTCATACCCTTGGCAAAACAAAGGCCTGGAATGGTTCCGGTGATAACAACGCGGTCGAAGCAGCTAAGTACACCATCGATTTTATCGGCGTGTCGCTCAAGAAACAGATCCATGGGTCTCCTC
>JARROL010000480.1:0-1575 GCA_037383965.1 Desulfobacterales bacterium
CCACGCAAAGGCCATGTCCGCTCCCAGGTCCTTGGAACACATGGCCAGATACGATCCCCCGTAGTCTTTTCGCGTCACCAGCAGCATCTTCGGCACCGTGGCTTCCGAATAGCACCACAAAAGCTTGGCCCCGTGACGGATGATCCCGCCCCATTCCTGCTGGCTGCCCGGCAAATACCCCGGCACGTCCGCGATCGTCAGCATCGGGATGTTGAACGCATCGCAAAACCGGATAAACCGCGTGGCCTTGTCCGATGCGTCGATATCCAGACACCCGGCCAGCACCTTCGGCTGGCTGGCGATAATACCGACGCTCCGTCCGTTCAGACGCGCAAAACACACGATGATGTTTTGCGCATAATATTCGTGGGGCTCGAACATCTCACCGTTGTCCACGATGGATCGTATCACGTCTTTCATATCGTAGGCCTGGTTGGGATTATCCGGGATGATCGTGTCCAGGGCCGGGTCCGTTCGCTTAGGATCGTCTCCGGTGGGCACCATCGGCGGGTCCTCCATGTTGTTGGACGGCAGATACGACAGCAGCGTCTTGATCCGGACGATGGCATCTTCGTCGCTCTCACAGGCAAAATGCGCCACACCGCTTTTTTCGTTGTGGGTCATGGCGCCGCCCAGATCTTCGAACGTGATCTGCTCGCCGGTCACCGATTTGATCACATCCGGGCCCGTGATGAACATGTAGCTGGTGTTCTTGACCATGAAGACCCAGTCCGTCATGGCCGGTGAATACACCGCGCCGCCGGCCGTCGGTCCCATGATCGC
This sequence comes from Desulfobacterales bacterium, assembly GCA_037383965.1. Lineage (GTDB taxonomy): Bacteria > Desulfobacterota > Desulfobacteria > Desulfobacterales > SG8-13 > JARFQH01. The sequence goes on from JARROL010000480.1 coordinate 784, forward strand.
CGAAATCTGCGGGATCACCCCCGAGGACAGGGAATTGCGATAAAAGATCTGGCCGTACCCGGACAGCGAATCCACCCCTTCCTGGATCCGCGCACCGCCCGAATCGTTCATCCCCACAAACGGCACACCGGCTTTGAGCGCCATGTCCATGATCTTGCAGATCTTTTTCGCGTGCATCTCCCCCAGGCTGCCGGCACGGGACGTAAAATCCTGCGCAAAGGCAAACACCGGACGACCATCCACCAGTCCGTGGCCCGTGATCACGCCGTCGGAGGCAATCTCCACCTTCTCCATACCAAAATGCACGCACCGGTGGCTTACGAACATGTCGATCTCCCGAAAGGTCCCGCTATCAAAAAACAGATCCACCCGCTCCCGCGCCGTCAGCTTGCCTTTGTCCTTCTGACCCGCGACGGCTTTCTCTCCGCCCATTCCTAAAACCCGGGCTTCCCGCGCCTTGAGATCCTTGATCTTATCTTCGATGATTCCCATTGGTTACTTCCTTTTTGCTTTACATTTACTTTTGAGCCCTCGGGGAGTTTTACTTCCAAATCCTTAAAAAGAGCGCATCAGGCTTCGCTTTTAGCTACGACCCGACAAGATGGATAATCTTTTTTTAAATCGGATGCTGTTTGAGCGGCTTAGGGATCGTTGGAAAGAACAGGCGCATTCCGAAAATATACGTTAAAATAAATTTACACTAATGATTTTAACCTATTGTTTTTTAAAGATAGTGTCCTGTTATTTCTTTACGAGCCTTTGCCGCGAGGTTTATCCGCCTCTGGCGTGATC
>JARROL010000481.1:0-2206 GCA_037383965.1 Desulfobacterales bacterium
CTTTTTTCTCCTCCACGACAAATACCGAATCGCTGTAAGGGGCATAGAGTACGGCGGTGGCCGGAATGGCAAGCACATCTTTCCGCGCGGGCAGCACCACGGCCACGTTGACGAACATGCCCGGCCGTAGACGTTCTTCCGGATTGGCCACGGTTGCCTGCATCTGGATGTTGCGCGTTGCGGTGTCGACCTGGGGATTTATGGCCGTGATTTTCCCGTCGACAACCTGCCCGGGCAAGGCATCGGTTGTCACCTGCACGGTGAGGCCGGATGTAACTTGAGCGAGCTGCTGCTGCGGCAGGCTGAAATTGACGAAGATCGGATCGATCGATTGAAGTGACACGATTGGGTCGCCTTCTTTGAGGACTTGACCCATATTGACCAGGCGGATGCCGAGGCGACCGTCAAAGGGCGCCCGAATGGTCTTCTTCTTTACGGCGGCACGGATGGTGTCGGCCTGAGCCGCAGCCTGTTTGAACTGTGCCTCGGCATTGTCGTATTCCGAGCGTGATATGGTTCTTTGGGCCAGCAGTTTTCTCTTGCGCTCGAGATCGATATTCGCGAGCGTCAGGTTCGCCTCGGCCGCGCGGAGTTGCGCGTTTTCCGCGGAGATGTCCTGTTGCACCAGAAGTTCACCGGTTTTCACCTTCGTGCCCGGCTCGAACCCGATGCGCTCCACCTTGCCGGACAGCTCTGCGGTCACGATGACGCCTTGAACCGCTTCAAGCGATCCCACGGCGGTCAAAAGGGACTCCCACGTCTCTTTGCGCGCTACGGCTGTTGTGACCGGCTCAGGAGGCGGTGAAAACTGCTTGCCCTGGGCGATCATCCGCTCGATTTGCAGTCCCTTGATGCCGCCCAGAATACCGACCACTACCAGCAAACCGACGATGGTGATGATGATTTTTTTAATCATGTGCGCGGTGCGTTATTGTTGTAAAGGTGTATCTATACCCGATTAGAACCGGTGGCTAAAACCGTTTAAAATCTCAGTTGCAGTCTGAATCGGAATCGAACCGTTACCCGTTAAACCAACATGTCAGCCCAACCGATGGCGCTTTTGCCATTGGTTTTGACGCCAAACAAGGCGCGGTCGGCCGATGCGAGAAGTCCGGTCAGGTCGGTAGCGTGGTCGGGAAAGGTGGCGACACCGAAACTGGCCTGGAGCTTGACCGCAAGCCCTTGGCCGCTCAGATACACCGTATTGTTGATGCGGCTCTGAATGGTCAACGCTCTTGCCACCGCCTGATCCTTGTCATGGCCCGGCAAGACCACGACAAACTCGTCTCCCGCATAAGCAACGGCATAGGCCGGATCTTCTATCGACTCCTGAATGGTAGCGGCCACCTCGCGGATTGCCTGACTACCGTTCAGGTGGCCGTGCGTGTCGACGACATGCTTGAAGTAATCGAGATCCATGAAAATGAGGGATAAATAGGAGCGGGTGGTTTTGCCGATCTCGATCAACTCCGCCAACGACCGGTAGAGGTAACGCCTGTTGTAGAGCCCGGTCAAGATGTCGCGCATGGCCTGTTCACGGAAATTATTTTCGCTGGCCCGCAAGGCTTCCTCGGCTTGTTTGCGTTTGCTGATGTCCACCAGGGAAATGACAATCCGTGCTAACGTATCTTCATGACCGGTAACGATCAGGGATTTCGCCAGTATACTCTTTTTGTTGCCTTTCAGGGTCAAAAAGGTTTCTTCCCGTTCCTGAGCGACGTTCCCCTCGGCGATCATCAGGATGGCTTCACGCGCAAAACGGTTGACCTCCGAAGGGTGGACCGGCATCAGTCCTTGGGTCAGTTCATCGCGGTCCTTGGCTTCGATCAATTCCATGAATGCTTTATTGAAGTCGACCGTGCGTATCATTCCCACGCAATGGATTGCCGCCTGAGGGTTCTCCCTCAGATAGGCACTGAAGTCGTGAATCCCTGATTGCCGGAGTTCTTCGAGATAGGCTTTGAGCCTGGAGGCATCTCTTTCGATCAAGGCGATCGGCGTGGACTGAAACAACAACCGGTATCGCTCTTCGCTCTCCCTGATCGTCATTTCCGCCAGTTTCAAATCGCTGATGTCCTCGACGAAGGTCAGAACTTCGGTTACCGACCCGACGTCATCGAGAACCGGGCAGAAACTAAAACGCAGGTGTAGGCAGTCGTCATCCGAGTCAGCGGCAGTGACACACGGATAGGCCTTGGTAACGAGT
>JARROL010000482.1:0-2005 GCA_037383965.1 Desulfobacterales bacterium
CGACGAAGGACACATCGGTAAAAAAGGGACGGACGGACGTATCAGCGCCGCGGCGGATCAGGATCCGGTCACCACGGAACAAAAACCACCTCTGCGACCGGATCGAATCGGACGCTGGATGAAGTGCGGGAGTGAAGGTCATCACTGGCTATCTGCTGGATTGATGGTCGGGTTCGACGCACCATTCGGCTTACCACGGAAATGGAATTTGGCTCGTCCAGATGTTGCGTACATAATTTTCCAACATCACATGATCAATTGCGCCGCCGGATGCTGTGCTTCGGTTTCATACGGCGCGAAACACGGCGCCATGTGGGTCTAAACCCATCGCAGATCCGGTTTTGATAATAGGGTCGGGGCCGGTTAAAATTCGCAAACCCCGATATAGTTTTCCGGTGTGATCCCCAGGAGTTCTGTTTTAACCTCATCGGCAATATCCAAACTCTGAATAAAGTCGGTGATCGCACCTTGATCAATACGGGTATGGGTGCGGGTCAGGTCCTTCAAGGCTTCATATGGTTCGGGATACCCCTCGCGCCGCAGCACCGTCTGGATGGCTTCGGCCACTACGGCCCAATTGTTGCGCAGGTCCCGGCGGATCATTTCTTCGTTGAGAATAAGCTTATTCAGACCACGTAGCAGCGATTTCAGTGCGATCAGCGTGTGGCCCAACGGCACGCCGATGTTGCGTGTCACGGTGGAATCGGTAAGATCGCGCTGCAGCCGCGAAATCGGCAGTTTGGCGGCCAGATGGGCAAACAGGGCGTTGGCGACCCCCAGGTTGCCTTCGGCGTTTTCAAAATCGATCGGATTGACTTTGTGCGGCATGGCGGAAGATCCGATCTCACCGGCCTTGATCTGCTGTTTGAAATAATCGAGCGAAATATAAGACCACACATCCTGCGCCAGATCGATCAAAATGGTGTTGATCCGTTTCAGGTTGTCGCAGAAGGCCGCCAGGTTGTCGTAGTGTTCGATCTGAGTCGTATTGCGGGACCGCACCAAACCCAGCTGTTCCCTCAAAAATCGGTCGGCAAAGGCAAACCAGTCGACTTCCGGATAGGCCACGGTGTGGGCGTTGAAATTGCCCGTCGCCCCTCCGAATTTGGCGGTAAAAGGCACCGCATCGAGAAGCGCCAGCTGGCGGTTCAACCGCTCCACAAACACGTAGATCTCTTTGCCGGTGCGCGTGGGAGATGCCGGCTGACCATGGGTACGTGCGAGCATCGGCATGTCTTTCCAGTGTCGGGCCTTGTCAGTTAAAGCGTCGATCACCTCGATGAGGGCCGGTTTGACGACCTCCAGCCAGCCCTTTTTCAACCCGTACGGTAAGGCGGTATTGTTGATATCCTGAGAGGTCAGCCCGAAATGGATAAACTCCTTGAATGGCGCAATCTGGAGCTGATCGAATTTTTCCTTCAGAAAATACTCGACCGCCTTGACGTCGTGGTTGGTCGTTTTTTCGATATCCTTGACCCGCCGCGCATCCGACAGGGAAAAGCCAGTATAAATTTGGCGCAGCACCGTCGCCTGATTGCCGTTGAACGCCGTCAGCTGCGGCGCGTGAGCGTCGATACCATTAAATGACCTATCCGTCGTCCCTGGGGCGCGGCAATAAACGAGAATGCCGGATTTCGCCTGATTCGTACTAAACACTCATGGCCTGCAGGCCGCCACGATGCATGAAAATGACGCGCCGCAGGCCGGATGAGCGATTGCGAAAAGCGGCTGACTGTCTGGGTCGCTTACATGGTCTTAGACCGGACCCTATGCCGAGGCCTCTTGGAAGGCACAACCTTCAAACTTTATCCGAACTCAATATTTTAAGACGGCATTGGTCCGGGCTTAGAGCCCGTTGGCGGCGAGTTTCAGCCGTCTTTCGAAACCGCTCATCCGGGTAAAGGTGCCCACCTCTTTTTCATATAACATTCTATTTTCGTGTTAAAGGCAAAATAAACAAAACGCAGGGTTCATCGCTGAACCACTGCGCTCCGTTTAACCGAGT
>JARROL010000483.1:0-1557 GCA_037383965.1 Desulfobacterales bacterium
CCGCCGTGCTTCCGGGATTGTCCCTTACTCCCGGACGAAATCCGACCCAGATGATCCAGTCGCCGTCGATCGGCAGCGGGTCGTAGGAAGAGATTTGGGTGACCGGATTGGTAAAGATCTCGGACTGGATGAGCTCGAGTTGCGAGGACGAAAAATCGGCGTCGATGGTCAGCACGTTTACGGTGCGGACCTGGTCTATCAGGATGCCGAAATAATCGCAGGCCTTGTGTCGAATACCCTCGCCTTCGGCATCGGCGAGATGGGGTTTAAGTGCAATTTCGAGTCGGTGCGGCATATCGCTCTCTTACTGGCCTGAAAATATGCGGGTGATGTCGTTGTAAAACACAAACACCATCAGGAGAATCAGCACGAACATCCCGGCTTGCTGGGCCACTTCGCGGACCCGGATGCTGACCGGCCTTCCGATGACCATCTCGATGGCAAAGAAGAGCAGATGTCCGCCGTCCAGCACCGGTATCGGTAAAATATTGAGTATTGCAAGGTTGACGCTGATGAGGGCGATGAAGAACAGCAGGTTCGTTGCCCCCAGCTTGGCCTGTTGACCGGCCAGTTCGGCAATCATGATCGGTCCGCCGATGGTCTTGGTAGAAACCGTGCCTTGAATGATTTTGGCGACACTGACGACCGTCAACTCGGCGATGTTGTACGTCTGCACCACACTCTCAGACATCGCACCGAGCGGGCTCAACTTTTTGGAGAAGACCTCGCCGGCGGCCGTAATACCGATCACATAACGGGGAATGTCTTCACCGAAAATGTTCTTGGTCGTTTTCAGCTCCGGGGTCACCGTCACATTTCGGGTCATCCCGTCGCGACGAAAAGTGACCTCGAGCGGCGCACCCTTGCTGGCCGCGATGATGGTCGCCATCTCATCCCAACTCTCCACCGCATGCCCGTCGATCGACAGGATCTCGTCGCCTATGGCGAGTCCGGCCGCCTGCGCAGGCGTTCCTGACTGGGCTTCACCGATGATCGGCTTGAGGATCACGGTGCCGGATATCTGGAATATGCCGTAGAAGATCAGAACCGCCAGAAGGATATTGAACACCGGTCCCGCGGCAACGATTAAAAATCGCTTGAGAACATGCTTGTGGGTGAAAGAAATGGGGACGTCGGCCGGATCGACCTCGGCATCCGGTTCTTCGCCGACCATTTTGACGTAGCCGCCCAGCGGCACGGCGGAAATCCGGTAATCGGTGATGCCGATTTTCTTTCCGAAGATCCGCGGACCGAAACCGAGTGAAAACCGCTCGACCCCCACACCGAAGAGCCGGGCTACGAGAAAGTGTCCCAGTTCGTGAAAAAATATCAGCACACCCAGAACGATGACGAATGCAAAAATATTTGTACCCATGTTAAGTAGTCCTGTTCTAAACGCTCGTGGCCCTATGCGTCACCATGCGTTGAAATAACACACCGGAGGTAGAGGCACATTCCTTCGTTAAGTTTGGCCCGTTTGGCCGGTTAAGCCGGTTTAACTGGATGGCGGAGGTCATCGATTTTATCGAATCAGTGCTTATGAACTTTATGCTCGAG
>JARROL010000484.1:0-1546 GCA_037383965.1 Desulfobacterales bacterium
GATTTACCCTATTTTCGTACTAATCGGCTGGCTGTGATGCATCAGACACTATCTCCGCCAGTTCCGCGGCGGTCAGAGAAACCGGGTTGGTCTGCATGCTGCTGGCCTTCTGGGCCTGATGAACCAATCTCGCGGTGTGACCTGGCTGCAACCCGTAATCGCTAAGTGGCGGGATCTGCAGATCATTGACCAATTGATGGAGCCACTCGATGCCGTCGGTCGGGGTTGCGGTCCGGGAGCCGGTCAACCAACGGAATACCTTTTGATATCGAGCAAGGGCCGCCGATGTCGGCTCTCGATTCTGCAAGGCCTGCAGGTTGATTTTCACGACTGTCGGCAGCAGTTTTGCGCAAATCACACCGTGGGGGGCGTCGCGCAGGCCACCCAGCGGTCCGGCTATGCCGTGAACTGCACCGAGCCCGGCGTTGGCCAGCGCCAGACCGCTGAACAGGCTGCCCAGGGACATGTCGCTGCGGGCGCCCATGTCGTCCGGTCGAAAATAGGCTGTTCTCAAGGAGCGGGCGACCCTTTTGATTCCGTCGCGGCACAAACTGTCGGTCAGGGGATTCGATTTCTTCGACACGAAGGCTTCGATGAGCTGGGTCAGGGCGTCCATTCCTGTGGCGGCCGTCACTTGCGGTGGCAGCGACAGCGTCACCTCGGGGTCGACGACCGCAAAACGCGGGAACATCATCGGACTGCGCAGACTGACCTTGACGTCGTGTTCGGTCGATTTCAAAACGGCGTTGCAAGTGACCTCGGCCCCGGTGCCGGCCGTGGTCGGAGCGGCGATAAAAGGCGCCGGAACATTCGTCAGCGGCCGACCCCGGCCGATAACTTCCAGGTATTCCATCACGTCACCGGGATTGCTCACCAGCGCGGCCAAAGCCTTGCCGGTATCGATAACACTGCCGCCGCCAAAACCGATGACCACATCGGCACCATGACCTCGCGCCTGAGACAATCCTTCCGTCAACAGCCCCAGGGTCGGTTCGGCGGTGACGCTGAAACGGCTGACGAGGACATCGTGATTTTTCAACTGCTGCACGAGCGCATCGGCACGGACGGGTGAGCGGCCCGTGACCACCAAGGCGTGCCGCCCCAGATCTGCAGCCAGACGTCCCACGCGGTTGATTGCACCGGCTCCAAAGATGATGCGGTTCGCCGTGCCGAATTCGAAAAGCATTATTCTACCCAGTTAAACGTTCTTGCCACGGCCTTTTTCCAGTCACCGATCCCCTATTGTCGTTCGGCCGGATCCATTTGCGACTCCCAGGCAAGGAATCCGGGAGACTTAACCAAAGAGATCGTCGCGACGATGCTTCAGATAGGCGTTGACGGCACCATAGGCCGTGGCAATCGCAAACCCCGAACCGCATTTCATTCGCATCCAATCACAATGGGCCAGGATGGATCCGGCCGCATAGAGATTTTCATAAGCCGGTCGGCTGTCAGCGGTCAAGGGCCGAAAACACTCATCTATTTCAAGGCCGGCCCGATTGACGGCATGACCCTTGAGATCCAGAAAATGCTCACTGTGCCAGTG
>JARROL010000485.1:0-1524 GCA_037383965.1 Desulfobacterales bacterium
CTTGAGACAGGCTTCGATGCCGTTGGCAGCTTCCTCGACGAGATAGGCGCACCGGCTGGTCAAGGCCCGGGTCAGCATGCGCCGAATCACCGGGTCGTCGTCTACAACCAGGATTTTGGCCGGCTTGCCCGTGGCCGGCGTCGGAAAGTCGATGTGAAAAATCGTGCCTTCCCCCGGACGGCTTTCGAAGGCAATGTCGCCGCCGTAAGATTTGACGAGGTTGTAGGAGACCGAAAGGCCGAGACCGGTCCCCCCTTGGGTTTGCTTGTCGGTAACGAAGGGGTCGAACAACCGTTCGACCAAGGCGGGATCGACCCCCCTACCGTTGTCGGCGATCGAAAGGTGCAGCCGGCCTGCCGCCGGACGGATGCCGGTTTCGATCCGGATTTTTCCCTGCGAGTGGTCGATGGCCTGGACGGCATTGATCAAAATGTTGACGATGATTTGCTCGATATTTTGAAGATTGGCGCTGATCGATGGCAGGTCCTCGGTCAGCTGTTTCTCGATCGTGACGCCGGCGTTGCGCACGGTCGTGTTGACAAGCCGCAAGGCGTTGGCAACGGCTTCGTTTACCGAGACCGGCTGTTTTTCGGCCGCGCCTGACAGGCGGGAGAAATTCTTGAGGTCGGTGACTATCTTGGCAACCCGGCCCGCGGCCATTTCGATGTCGCCGATGAGTTGCATCAGGTTCTTTTCGAGAAAATCGACGGTCAACCCGCCGTATTTTCGATCCGGTGCTTCGTGCACATGCGTTTTCAGAACCGGCAGCAGATCGCTCCACACCTTCTGGAGCAGCGGGATGTTGTAGATGATCAGATTGATCGGGTTGTTGATCTCGTGAGCGACTCCGGCAACCAGCGTGCCGAGCGCCTCCATCTTTTGGGCCTGGTACAGTTGCGCGCGGCTTTTTTCGAGTTCTGCTTCGGCTTCCTTTTCCAATTGCCTTGATTTGCACCTTTCCAGTTGCAGGCGTTTCTTCAGGCCTTCTGTTTCATCGCTGATTTTTATCATCGTCGAATCAAACGCATAAAAAGGGTGCCGGTGCCTTTCTCGTCTTGCGGTTGGTCGAACGGGCTACCACTGACAACATAATCATAACCATAGTATATCCTAAAACGACATGTCGAACAACAGGTGCAGGTGCGATCGCCCTTCCGGTCTTGAATTCAAAAAATTGACACTTTTAATGGAGTCCGTGAACGGTTTGCTGGTCTGGTGCAGTATAACGTATTGAAATAGCATTATTTAAAATAATGACAGTCTGGCACCTAATTTGCTTCCAAAATTCCCGTCCATCTTCGATGGGTCAATGCACTTGTTTTTTTGACCGACCTTTCTGGAATTCACATGACCCGCAAACCGTTGTCTGGGCGTGAGCTTCTGTGTAACCCGTTGCCTGGTCGACGTGTTTCTTCACCGTCGTTCACGGCGGCCGCCCACGGTAAGGAACCGAATGTCGCCGTACGGTCGGATAAAACCGCCCGAGAAAACGCAACCAGCCTTTCCAGGCCTCTGGATGACGAC
>JARROL010000486.1:0-1520 GCA_037383965.1 Desulfobacterales bacterium
CATGAATGGGCATCAGGCCGCATGCTACTCTCGAATCTGATACCTACCGGAAATAAAGCAGCAGATCAACCGTCTTGATCGAAATGCCCGGATGAGTCACAGACCTCCGGCGGGACCGCTGTGGCTGTGTCCACGACCCGGCGGACATCCGGTAGACATCAGCGGCCCTTCGGGTTTTTAAGGGCGCATTGACATCCGCCGAGGCGCTTGGCGGCCTGAATCTTTTCCATGACCAGCGAGCTGCCGTTTCGAATAAAATCCTGCCGAATATCTTCGGCTGTATACCCAAAACAATAGCAGACCAGATCCTTCAAGAGGCTTTTTCCCTTAACCGGTAGAGGTCGATTCACTGTGCTGCGCTCCAATCGTCCGATCCCTTCAGTTTGACGGCCACATTACTGAACCACACCCTGAAATCGGCACTCGGCCCCTGGTGATCCAACGCCAGTGTCAGTGGGCCGACCTCGCGATAGTCCTGCCAGGTCGTAATCCGTGTCGGTTCAATCGATCCGCCTTTGCGGTAAATCCACTGAATCAGACGATTATCCGGGCCGATGAAAAGCTCGTATACATCCCCGGGCGTGTACCCCCCGCTGGGCGGATAAGTGACGACAACGCTGCGGGCGGTTTGGCCACCGATGGGCATCGGTTTTCGCCCGACATCCGCGACGGTCGTCTGCTGATCCCAGACCAGATGAAAGGGAAAGAGCAGCCAATATTGATCGTTGATGAAGGCCGCGTCGACCTTTTTCATTTCGTCCGATGAACTCCCACTCAGGTCGCTGCGGCTGTACCGAATGGCCTTGGTTTGATCGCCGCCCGGCCAGTATTCGACCCGATCGCTCTTCGGCATCCAGATCCACGAGCGTTTGACCTGTTTCTCCCCGAGCTTAACGTTGAACGTGAATCGGATCTCAGCGACCTGACCGAAAGAGGCGATGCCGTAAGAACCGGCGATATCGCTGCGGATATCTGCTGCGCCTTTTGGTCGGTCGGTTGTCGTACAGGCCAACATCAAAGACGCCGTCGCCGCAACCATTACCCAGATTTTCAAAGGTTTCATTTTTCCTCCTCGATCGATTGGGGATCGATATTCGTGAAATATCGACTAAAAACTTATAGCCGTGCGGGCAGCCACGATGCATGTAGATGACTTGCCGGAGCCTCGATGGACGGTTGTGCCCGTTGAGCCGGCTTAGCCTTTTTGAGCCGGATGAACTGTTGCGAAAAGCGGCCAGTTTCAGCCGTCTTTCGAAATCGTTCATCCGGGCGGAGGCGACCACCTTGTTTTCGTACTAAGCTACGGCATTAAACACAATTGGGCAAGGATCCAATCGGTCCTTTTTATCCTATAAATTTTCTTTCATTTATTTCCTTTCCGGCACCGTGGCTGGGTTGACTTCATTTGATTCGCTTATATTTTTTACACTGTAATGTTGGGTACAAAGATTCTCAAAACGTATATCTTGGAGAAAGGAGCCCACACAATGACCATGCAAGACAACAGTTCACAATTCACG
>JARROL010000487.1:0-1513 GCA_037383965.1 Desulfobacterales bacterium
CTGCCCGGCACTTTCAGAGGGAAGTGATTCATGGCGAACGATTGGTTTGCGTTTTTGAAAGAAGATTACCGCCAAGGGTTTCCGGCATTTTGCGGGTTCGAAGTCGACCGGGTGGACCGGGGTGTCTTCGAAACGCGACTCGCCGTCGGCGATATGCACCGGCAGCAGGACGGCTTCGTTCATGCCGGCGTTATGGCCACAATGGCAGACCACACGGCCGGCTATGCGGCCTTCACACTGGTCTCTGAAAAGGAGCGCATTCTGACCATCGAGTTCAAGATCAACTATTTCAAACCGGCCATGGGAGATTCTCTCCGGTGCCGGTCGCGGGTGGTGCACGCGGGCAAAAAAATCATGGTTTCGGAATCGGAGGTGTTTTCGGTGCCCGACGGTAAACAGAAACTGGTCGCCAAAGCGATGGTAACCCTCATGGCAGTGGTGCTGAATGCCGGTGACGAAAAGGTAAACAGCGCACCGCACTGACAGTCGAACCCTCAATCAGCAGAAATACCGAGTAAGATTGTGATTAGACGAAAGGGCTCCGCCGATCAAAATCACTTAAGGGTCACGGCAAGAAATAATTCCGCAAGCAAGATGTGGAATTATTTTTACTGGGGCCCTAAGCCAGGAGTTATTGGACGGCAACAAAACAAAGATTGAAAACGAATATGTGACGCATTCTTCTCAGCAGGGCATTTATCATTACCATTGAACTTCTGATCATTAAGTGCTTAAGCGGGTGTAGCTGCCGCCGAAGCCGGGGTGCGTCTAAACGCATCTCGGTTGCTGTTAATAAGATACATGCGGGTTTGCTCGGCTCTTCCAAACCCGCGGTCCGGATCGATAGGCTGGTTCCGGAGGACGGGGCCTTCGACCTCGGCCAACGTTTATTGACCCTCTCGCGTGTCGATGTGGCCGCGGTGGTGTTGACGCCACTGCAGCCTTACATCGATTCGGTTGCGAAACTCGATCTGCATTCCGGTGAGCTGTCCACCCAGGGATCGCTGAGAAACGGCATGAAGGATCTCGGTGCGGATCTTGCTTAAGACGGTGGGCTGAATCTAGCCAAACTGCGTTTGACCGAGTCCGGATCCAAGGACACCCTCTTGGGATGGTAGGCCCTGAAAACCGACCAGTTCAAGCTCCGGCTGACACCGTATCGGCGTGAGGTCAAACAGCCGTCCAAACCCCTCAGACGAAAAAGGCCGCAGATCCGGGGCAATTGTCGAAGTCTTTTTACGCTCGTCTGGTGGAAGGCGAACACGTTCCGGAGACGGTGTTGATCGAACTCGCCGAGGTCCGGGCCCGCGCAATCGTCGCCGCACTGACCGGTGACGGCGGCGTTGCCCCGGAACGTTTGTCGACCAAACCGCCCGACGTGCTGCCAATGGTAATTTTTCGGTTTGCATAGTCGGTTTCAAAACCCTTTCCAAGGGTGGGTTTGAAAAATGAAAACGTCCTATCCACCGCGGATCGATTTGGCCCGTTTGCCCACGCCGGTTCAGCCGTTGCG
>JARROL010000488.1:0-2362 GCA_037383965.1 Desulfobacterales bacterium
GGACGAAAACCGCCCGCCTGCCCACAGACCGATGGACACCGCCGGATTGATGTGACACCCGGAGATATGGCCGATGGCGAAGGCCATTGTCAGAAGGGTCAGTCCAAAGGCCAGCGCGATACCCAGAAACCCGATTCCCAAATCCGGAAAAGCCGCGGCCAGTACCGCGCTGCCACACCCGCCCAGAACGAGCCAAAAAGTCCCCAAAAATTCAGCTCCCAACTTTTGAGTCATCGAAATTCTCCTATTATCGTGTTTCTAATAAGCATCGTTAAAATTGGCCTTTTCATGGCAACCCTCGATGAAACCGGCCGTAACCTTTACCGGTGAAAGGAAAGCTGCCTTAAGCCGTTAATCCATCAATGTTTATAGCCCTGGGAATGGCCAATTGTCATGCCTCCGGAACCAACCGACCGGAAGCCGAACGCACAGCCGCAATGAGGTCTCCTCTTTCAAAAGGTTTCTGGATAAACGCCAGAGCCTGGCTGCACTCCGTCCGGGCCCGATCCAGCTCCTTTTCGAGTGCCGAGACGAACACCGCCTGAACGGTCCGGCCTTCTTTTCTGAGGTGGTGATACAGGTCGATGCCGCCCATCGCGGGCAACATCAGATCGAGAATCAGAAGGCCGGGTTCCTTGAGGTCCGCGCCACTCAGAAAATCCTCTGCAGTTACAAATGTCTCGACGTTTCGGTATCCCGCCGATATCATCAACCGTTTGACGGACCTGAGTACGGATTCGTCGTCATCGATGATGAAAATCTTCAGGTCTTCAGGCTTCACGAGCGATAGCCTTTCTACCCTTTTTTGAAAGAGTGAATTTCATTCGGGTCCTGCAGGATTGACGGTTTCGAAAACACTGACTCATAGTGAGTAAATATGACCTCCGGAGAGATCGAACCGCGTCGTTCAACGCCCCATGCGCCGGTTGTAAGACTGCGAGATCCGGTCGATCAGGGCCGGGTCCTGTTCGGTGGCACCGGACGTGTTGAATTCCACGCGAACGCTGCCATCCGCCTGCGTTCTGACGTCGGCGGCGACATTGATCCCGCCGCGGGTTCCGCGCGCGATTCCCGCGCCACGATCTTCGCTCGTGATCCGCACACCCTGATCCTGGAGCGCGCCGACGGCGGCGGCCCAGGAACGGTCAAAACTGGTGACCGGCGTCGTTACGACGGTTCCCGGCGCCGTCTGGTAATAGGTGCAGCCGGCGATCAGCAGGCCGGCGAATACGAAAGCTAAAAGATACCGTCTCATGGCGATACCTTTCGCCAGCTGGAATCAGGGTCGAAAAGCGTCATCTTGCGCGCCAAAGCGTTTGTGCGGGGGCCTAAATTCTTTTCGTAGATCTGTCCTTCGTAGTTGACGATAAACGTCATCACCCCGGTTTCGTCATACCGCACCGGCCACGCCACGAGCGCGAAACCGGCCGTCATCCGGCCTTTGATCAGATAATCGAATGCACCACCGGGTGCGTGTTTTCCCTGCGCCTTCAAAATCTTGAAATAATAACCGTAATAATCCGTTCCGGGCTTGTCGTTACCGAAAAGCGGCCCGAGCGGGCTCTCCTCTTCACCCTCCGGCACCTCCCAATAGAGGCCGTCTTTTTGACCGGGCGAGCTGATCAGTTTCTGCGCGTATTCGAGAATTCCGTCACCATTGCGGTCGACGAGCGCATATTCTTTCTGCGCGTCATAGTAAGCGAGGGCGGCCTTCATCGCCGACAGTTCGTTGCGCCCGATCCGGCGCGTGCGAATTTCGTCCGCCCCGGCTCTCGTGTCAAAGCGCCAGACGCCGCCGCTCTTGACGATCGGAATCGGCAGCGTCCATTCGTCGGGTCCGACCGCCAGGTGAGCCCGGTTGTCAGAGTCTCTTATGATCGTCTCCTTTTTGTACCGCGCGGCCAGAAAGGCGTTGACATCGTCCCGGTCGATGTTGTCGATCGGGATGAAGCGTTTCCAATCGGCGCCGAGCACCGTGCGGAGTGCATCATCATCGCTCGTCGCCACCGCACGAACGAATGCGTTGGCTGCGGCCTTAGGGCTGTCAAACGCCTCCTGCGCAAGCGCACACAACGGTCCCAGCAATGCGGAACAAACCAACGCGGCCGCCGTTACAAGAGTTCGAAAGGTTGGTGCGTTTTTCGTGATCATCGCTATAACCTCCTACCGTCGGCCGCGGCCGCCGCCGGCACGACCGCCCCCGGCATGTCTGCCCCCGGAAAGCCGCTGGGCCGCCTGCCGGCTCGCCGTACCGCGATTGAAGTTTTGTCTCGCCCGGTTTGGATTCCTGACCCCCGATAGGGCCGAATCACCGCCCCGGTTCTGAAAAGACTGGCGCGCCCTGTCGCGGTCTATATTTTTA
>JARROL010000489.1:0-1967 GCA_037383965.1 Desulfobacterales bacterium
GACGAGGTGATCGTCACGTTTCTGGCGCTGCTCGAACTGGTTCGGCTTCGCATGGTGCGTTTCATGCAAAATACCCATAACGGAACCATCTGGCTCTTCCCCTCGGTCACCGCCGAGGAGGCCGCCGCGCTAGATGTGGGAGAGGACAGCCTTGGATATTCATGAACTGACACCTTTGGTTGAGGCGATGATCTTTGCCGCCGACGGGCCGCTCCAGGATGAGCGCATGGCGCAGGCCCTGGATTTGCCGGTGGCCGAGATCCGGTCTGCTATCGCAGCCCTTGAAGCCGACTATGCTGCGCAGCCGCGGGGATTTTTTCTGCAGCAGGTGGCCGGTGGCTACCAGCTGCGCACGCATCCGGAATACGCCGAAGCACTGCGCAAGCTCGGTCGCAGTCGGCCGTTTCGCTTCTCCCGGCCCGCCCTGGAAACCCTGGCCATCATCGCCTACCGGCAGCCGGTGACCCGGGCTGAAATCGAGTATCTGCGCGGTGTCGATTCCGGGCCATCATCGCCTACCGGCAGCCGGTGACCCGGGCTGAAATCGAGTATCTGCGCGGTGTCGATTCCGGCAGCGTGCTCAAGACACTGCTGGAAAAACACCTGGTGCGCATTCTCGGCAAGAAGGATGTTGCCGGCAAGCCGTTGATCTACGGCACCAGCCAGGATTTTCTCGAACTCTTCGGCTTGGCCGACCTGTCGTCGCTGCCGACGCTGAGCGAATTCAGTGAGCTCGCCCCGGACGAAGACGCCATCGCCATGATGGACAGCCTGCCGCTGCTGGTGGATGAGAACCCCGGCACGCGGGACGCGTGATGCGTAAACAAAAAATTTCACCACGGAGGGCACAGAGAACACAGAGAAAAGTTTTTTGATTATTAACTCAGTGTCCTCTGTGCCCTCCGTGGTGAGAGGGGGCTCTTGTCAGTTCAAAAAATAAGGCCGGCACCTTTTAAGAGGAGCCGGCCTTAATAATCTCTTCAAATGTGGAAGTGATTAACGACCACCACGTTTCGAGGCTTTGAGCGGGTTGATCTTGACTTCCTCGATCTTGACTTCAACCTTGCGATGCGTGGCAAAGTTGCACAGGCCGGTGGAGGCCCATTTTTTGGTCGGGGCCGGGGCTTTAGAGCAGACTGGGCCGATGGTGCCTTCGACGATATGGTCGCAGCCTTCGCACATTTCGATCACGTTGTTGCACTGGCCGCCTTCAAAAACGCAGCCGTTTTTGCTCCAGAAAGTACACTCGGTACCGGGAAGAACGGTTTGACACTGCATAGGGGGTCTCCTTATCTGACACGGGTTGTTATCCGAAGCGGAATTTCTACCTTCTTTTGCCTGCTGATGTCAACTGAAAAATGTCCAAAAAGGTCCTCTATTGACCCACCAGGCCGAGTCGGGTTAGCGTCATTGTATGATGTCGTCAATCAAACCGCAATCGTTGCAGTGGGAGACGATCTGCCGTCGCTGCGGACGCTGCTGCTATGAGAAAATCGATTTCGAAGGGCATATCTATTTCACTGAAATCCCCTGCGAATATCTCGATCTGAATACCCACCTCTGTCAAGTCTACATGGACCGGGACAACAAACGCCCTGGTTGTGTTCGCCTTACAATTGACCATCTGGATAGGGGTTTGCTGCCACCGGATTGTGCCTACCTCGCCGGCCTGGAAAAATTCGGGGCAATGGAAAGCCCGGGACGTGGGCAAGGCGATAGCTGACCGGTCTCAACGCCCGTACACCTGTCAATTAATCTGTGCGACTCCGCAGCATAGTGGCAAATTTTTCAATCGATGAGACAATTGTTACAATTTTTTATAGGCGGGGCCTTTCCGTATCAACCGAAACAGGCCAGACGTCGGTATGCGGAAAACCCCTGACGCGATAAATGGAGCTGTTTATGGCCAAGTCGATGAAAGCAATGCAGCTGACAAAGATTGTCGATCTTGACGCTGAGAGCGAACC
>JARROL010000490.1:0-1507 GCA_037383965.1 Desulfobacterales bacterium
GGTCGCAGTCGGCCGTTTCGCTTCTCCCGGCCCGCCCTGGAAACCCTGGCCATCATCGCCTACCGGCAGCCGGTGACCCGGGCTGAAATCGAGTATCTGCGCGGTGTCGATTCCGGCAGTGTCCTCAAGACTCTACTGGAAAAACACCTGGTGCGCATTCTCGGCAAGAAGGATGTTGCTGGCAAGCCGTTGATTTACGGCACCAGTCAGGATTTTCTCGAACTCTTCGGCTTGGCAGACCTGTCGTCGCTGCCGACGCTGAGCGAATTCAGTGAGCTCGCCCCAGACGAAGACGCCATCGCCATGATGGACAGCCTGCCGCTGCTGGTGGATGAGAATCCCGGCACGCGGGATGAGTGACGCGTAAAAAATTTCACCACGGAGAGCACAGAGGGCACTGAGTTTATAATCAAAAAACTTTTCTCTGTGTTCTCTGTGCTCTCCGTGGTGAGAGCGATATCTAGACCGACCAAAAATAAGGCCGGCACCTTTTAAGAGGAGCCGGCCTTAATAATTTCTTTAAATGTGGGTGTGATTAACGACCAGCACGTTTCGAAGCTTTGAGCGGATTGATCTTGACTTCCTCAATCTTGACTTCAACCTTGCGATGCGTGGCGAAGTTGCAAAGACCGGTAGAGGCCCATTTTTTTGTCGGGGCCGGGGCTTTAGAGCAGACTGGGCCGATGGTGCCTTCGACGATATGGTCGCATCCTTCGCACATTTCGATCACGTTGTTGCACTGGCCGCCTTCGAAAACGCAGCCGTTTTTACTCCAGAAGGTACACTCGGTACCGGGAAGAACGGTTTGACACTGCATAGGGGGTCTCCTTCTCTGACACGGGTTGTTATCCGAAGCGGAATTTCTACCTTCTTTTGCCTGGTGATGTCAACTGAAAAATGTCCAAAAAGGTCTTCTATTGACCCACCAGGCCGAGTCGGGTTAGCGTCATTGTACGATGTCGTCAATCAAACCGCAATCGTCGCAGTGGGAAGCGATTTGCCGTCGCTGCGGACGCTGTTGCTATGAAAAAATCGATTTCGAAGGGCAGATCTATTTAACCGATATCCCTTGCGAACATCTCGATCTGAAGACCCGCCTTTGTCAAGTCTACATGGACCGGGACAACAAACGCCCCGGTTGTGTCCGCCTCACTCCTGACCATCTGGACAAGGGTTTGCTGCCACCGGATTGTGCCTACCTTGCCGGCCTTGAAAAAAATCGGGGCAATGGAAAGCCTGGAACGCGGTCAAGGAGATAGCTGACCGGTCTCATCGCCCGTAAACCTGTCAATTAATCTGTGCGACTCCGCAGCACAGTGGCAAACCTTTCAATTGATGCGACAATTGTTACACTTCTTTATAGGCAGGGCATGTCCGTATCAACCGATACAGGCCAGACGTCGGTATGCGGAAAACCCCTGACGCGATAAATGGAGCTGTTTATGGCCAAGTCGATGAAAGCAATGCAGCTGACAAAGATTGTCGATCTTGACGCTGAGAGCGAACC
>JARROL010000491.1:0-1499 GCA_037383965.1 Desulfobacterales bacterium
GCCTAGAGGTGAGCTTCTGTGAAATCGAGGCCGAGTGGGGCCATGACGCTTTTCTGCTGCCCAATACGCGGTTGACATCACTGATCAAAGGCTTTTTAGAACGTGTCTACAATGAAATTCGACAACAATAGCATCCGGTTCGACCTTCAGATCATTGCGGCCTGGGTTGCGCCGAACTCCCGTGTATTGGACCTGGGGTGCGGCGCAGGAGATCTGCTTCATTACCTGAAGACGCGCAAGAAAGTCCGCGGTACCGGTATCGAACACGATGAGGAAAAGGTAGCCCAGTGTGTCGAAAAAGGCGTCACGGTTTTGCAGGGTGACATAAACGCAGAGGTCCTCGACTATCCGGACGAGGCCTTCGATACGGTCATCCTGAGCCAGACCCTCCAGCAGGTCTACGAACCGGCAGTCTTACTCCGCACGATCCTGCGCATCGGCAAAAAAGCGGTGGTCAGTTTTCCGAATTTCGGCCACTGGCTGGTGCGCCTGCAACTGCTGCTGACCGGTTATGCGCCGGTCACCCGGCAACTCCCCTACGAATGGTATGACACGCCCAACATCCGCGTGATTTCTATAAAGGATTTCAGAAGGTTCGCCCGCACCGTCGGCTTCAAGATCTTTAAAGAAACCGCCATCAGGGTCAATGGCCGCCAGGGCAGGACGATTGGTTTCGTACCGAACCTGCGGGCCAGCTTCGGCATCTTTCTCATCGGAAAGTAATTTCTGCTCGAGCCCCAATGTTATATCCATAGAATCTCGTCTCGTAACAGTGCACCCCGTCGTGGAGGTCGTCATCAGGTGGAGGTCGTCATCAGGTTCGTTTATCAGGTCAGTCGGTCTCCGTGTTAAGGCGTCGTTGACAATTGAATTTACAAGCTTAGATTAGAATCGTTTTTCATTCGCTCATCATGACAAGCTATGCTCGCATTGCGGCGAAATCGAAAAAGCGGTGGAAACCGCTGCGGCAAGTTTGCAAATACCATGGAGGATATAAATGGCTTTTGAGACAAGAGAAGAAGTTTTGGATAAGGTGCTCGCCATGAAAAAACCGATTTGTCCGCATTGCGGCGAACCGATGAATCTCTGGGAAGTCCCGCCGATAACTGTCGGCGACGGTTTAGGATGGGGAACGCCGTACCTTTTTATTTGTTTCAACGATACGTGTCAGCTGTACACCCAGGGATGGGATCACATGAAGGAGAATTATGCTCACACAGCCTCGTATCGGTGCATGAATTATCCCGGCACCGAGCAGTTCGAGCTGATACCGGTTTTCAGTTCCATGGGGGCAAAAGGCCAGATTGTCGACGAGGAAGCGCGAGCGATCGAAGAGGCCCAAAAAGAGGCGATCAAACGCGGGTTCTCCATACTGGCTGAGTGCTACGTAAAAAAGGACGGGCCGGCCGTTATGCGAATTTTACTCGATCCGACCGAGGCAATGCGTGTGCGCACCACGGCCGTGGAAATGTTGGGTGACATCGGTGAAACCGATGCGA
>JARROL010000492.1:0-1498 GCA_037383965.1 Desulfobacterales bacterium
GATGCTTTCACAATTCAATCGTGACCGGAAAAAAATATATGAACCCTGCCACCCGACAATTCTTGTCGCCTCTAAATCGGAAACGCAATTTTCTGATCCCGCTCGCCCTTGTGGCAGCGGTTATCCTGCCGCTGATCGTTTGCAGCGGTGCTGCCGCTTCAGAAAAGGCCGAAAATTACTCGACCTTCGTTTTTTATTTTGAGAACGACCTGTTCGGCAACACGGACGAGTACTATACCAGCGCCTTCAAGTTGTCTTGGATTTCCAAAGGTTTCGCCGATTCGAGCACCCGCGGCGGGTCGCCGGAGTGGTTACGGTGGTTCACGGCGAAGATGCCCACCGCGGACCGCAAAGATCTCTACCACACCGTCGCGCTTTCATTGGGGCAGAGCATCTACACACCCAAAAATATCGATACGGCCCAGTTGTTGGAGGACGACCGGCCCTATGCGGGGTGGTCCTACCTCGCCGCGGCCCTGCAGACAAAGAATTTTGATTTCTTGAACACGCTCGAATTGAATATCGGCATCGTCGGTCCCTCCTCACTTGCCGAACAATCCCAGAAAATAACGCACAAATGGCTGGGCGACTCTGAGCCGCAGGGTTGGGACAATCAGATTAACGACGAACTGGGACTGATGATCGCCTGGCAGCTCTTCTGGCGCGTTGCGAGCAAGTCGGTCGGCCACCACGGCCTGGCATACGATGTCATACCGCATGCCGGAATCACGGTCGGCAACGTGTTGACGTATGCAAATGCCGGCGGAGAGATCCGCTTCGGTTACAATCTGCCCGCCGACTTCGGTTCATCCCTCATCAGGCCCGGCGCTGCCACCGTTGCACCGGTCAGTACCCGAGGCCCCCGGCTCGGCGCCGCATCGCATTTTGGCGTGACTTTTTTTGCGGGAGTGGACGGAAGAGCGGTCGCCCGTAATATTTTTCTGGACGGCAATACCTTTCGAGACAGCGCCAGTGTCGACAAGAACTACCTTGTCGCCGATATATCCGCCGGCGTCAGCGTGATCTTCAAGAAATTCAAGCTGACCTACACGCAAGTCTACAGAACCGAGGAGTTCCAAGGTCAGGACGGCGGAGAGCTTTTCGGTTCGATCAACCTGGCCTACACGTTTTAATAGTCCACAACGATTCACTTCGATTTCTTCTTGGGCCGATAATAGGAGGTGGCGGTGCCGTGCACCCCTTCGGCGGCTTCCATGATGGTTTCCGACAGGGTTGGATGGGGATGGATGGACAATCCGAGGTCGGTTGCGTTGGCGCCCATTTCGATCGCCAGGACTCCCTCGGCAATCAAATCGCCGGCACCGACACCGGCTATGCCGACACCGAGTATCCTTTCGGTTTGCGGATCGACCAACAGCTTGGTCAAGCCGTCGCTGCGCCCCAGGGTGGCCGCGCGGCCGGAGGCCGCCCACGGGAAACGGCTGACGCTGTGATCGATGTTGTTCGCTTTGGCCTCGGTTTCGGTCAGCCCGGCCCA
>JARROL010000493.1:0-2724 GCA_037383965.1 Desulfobacterales bacterium
TTCCACATCAAACGACGATCGATCGTTCCCGGCGGCGCCGGCAGCGTGGTTTTGAACGTCATCGGACTCGGTGCCTCGGTTATCTTGCTCGGCGTCATCGGCCGGGACGAAAACGGGCGCACGCTCAAACGGTTGCTCGAGGACCGAAAGATCGAATCGATACTGATGGAAGATATTAACAGGCCGACCATCACAAAAACGCGAGTTCTGGCAAAAGGTCAGCAATTACTGCGGATTGACGACGAGAACACCATTGTTCTCGGTGAATCTCTGAAAGCCGGAATCATCGAAAATGCGGCCAAAGAAATTCATCGATGTGCGGCCGTCATATTTTCGGATTATGGAAAGGGCATTTTTGATACGCAAGGCCTCACTGAAGCCCTCATCGATGTGGCCAATGCCGTAGATGTCCCGGTTATCGTCGATCCAAAGGGGAAAAATTGGGAACGATATGCGGGTGCAGCTTGTCTGACGCCCAATACCGCCGAATTCGAACATGTGCTTGGCGCGCCTCTCGGTGATGACAACGCCCTTATCGAGGCCATGCAGACCACGCGGTCCAAATACAGGTTGTCGAACCTGCTGGTCACGCGCGGTCCGCTCGGGATGTGCCTCGTCGGCGAAGACGAGCAACCCCGGTTTATTCCGTCGATTGCGCGGGAAGTCTACGATGTGTCAGGCGCCGGTGATACTGTTATTGCGACATTGGCAGTCGGTATCGCTTCCGGGCGGCGTTATTTGGACGCCGCACGCGTGGCCAACGTCGCTGCCGGGGTTGTCGTCGGCAAACTCGGCACGCAACCGATCAGCATCCTTGAACTAAAGGCTGCGGTGGAGATAAGCGGCAACAAAATCGGCGGAAGGGTCAACCAAAAGGCCCATTCGCGTGCAGCTGCGATGGTTCAGGTTCAGGCATGGAAAGCCCTGGAACAAAAAATTGTCTTCACCAACGGGTGTTTCGACTTGCTTCATCCGGGACACATCCACTTGCTGAACGAGGCCAAGAGGTGCGGAGAGCGGTTGATCGTCGGCCTGAATTCCGACGCGTCGGTCAGGCGGCTCAAGGGAGCCAGGCGACCGATTTTGAGCGAAGCAGACCGCGCCGCCATTTTAGGCGCGTTGGATTGCGTCGATCTGGTGATCATTTTCGAAGAAGACACGCCGGTCGACCTCATTGAAGCCCTGGAACCGGATGTCCTCGTGAAAGGGTCGGATTACCGCCCGGAGAAGGTGGTTGGAAAAGAGTTTGTGGAGTCCTATGGCGGAAAAGTGCACCTGGTCCCGGTGGTTGAAGGCTACAGCACAACCCGCCTCGCGGAAATGGTGTCGGGAAAAAACGGAGACCATAATCCCGAAAGCGTTCACAAGTAATTTTGTAAGCGTTCTCAGGGCACCGCATCTGTTTTTATGTCGGACACTTGAAGTACAAGAAGTCGTCTGCGCGCCCGACGCCTTGCATCTGCCTGCCCCGTGAAATGCGAAGCCTATTTCACATCGGCAGCAATACGTTGACGGCATTGAACCGCCTTTATGGTGACGACATTTTACTCGTTGACAATGTCGCTAGCACAGCTAAATGGAAAAACCTGGTTGGAAAATCTTTCATGCAATACGTGCACAAAACCCGTCTGTGGTCGTGGCTGGACCAAAATACGGACAAGGCGGTCGAAGCGGTTGTCCATCTCGGCGCTTGCACGGATACGATGGAAAGCGATTTCGATTATCTATTCGAAAACAACGTTTCCTTTTCTCGACACATGTGGCATTTTTGCACAGAAAGGCAAATTCCCCTCATTTATGCAAGCAGTGCCGCCACATACGGCGACGGAAGGGATGGATTTTCCGATGACCATGAAAAGACCGATATCTACAAGCCGATCAATCCCTACGGTTACTCAAAACATCTCTTTGATTTATGGGCGCTGAAACAGCAGGAAACGCCTCCGCGCTGGTACGGTATTAAATTCTTCAACGTTTACGGTCCCGGTGAAAGTCATAAGGGACGTATGGCCAGCGTAGCCCGTTTCGCTATCCCACAGGCGCTGCAGAGCGGCAAGATCCGACTCTTCAAATCGTACCGCGAGGAGTGTGCTGACGGCGAACAGAGAAGAGATTTTATCTTCGTTCAGGACATCGTCGATCTGATCGTTTATTTCCTCGACGCATCCCCACCCAACGGTCTTTACAATGCCGGCACAGGGCGAAGCAGGAGCTTCAATGATCTCGCGAGTGCGATTTTCAGCGCATTGAATCTGCCGCAGAGAATCGAATACTTCGACATGCCGGAATCGATAAAAGACAGCTACCAGTACGTCACCGAAGCGGATATGAGCAAGCTGTTGGCGACCGGCTGCCCGTACGGACCGCTCTCTTTAGAGGAGGGAATTGAGGAGTATGTTAAATGGCTGCAAAAATAAAGCAAAAATTAACCTCCTCTCAGCGCTCTCGGCGTGTCTGCGGTGAATTGAAAAAGACGATTGAGCGTCTTTTTAAGGGCGTCATTACGCTGTATTCATAGGGGTAACGGTTAACTTAAGGGCCTCGGAAAAAAATAATTCCACCTATTGCTTGTCTTATGGCCCGTCAACTGCGTTACATCCACCCACACGTATCCCGATATGCGGAGGTGGATGTGCCTTGTAGACGAACCATAATCCGTCGCAATCGTAAGAAATTATTTTTTACCGTGACCCTAAATCCGCATCTGCACCAGCTTTTCCCGGC
>JARROL010000494.1:0-1497 GCA_037383965.1 Desulfobacterales bacterium
TCGGTCCCCTCATACCGATCGAGAAAAATCCCGCCGATGGACCCGCCGAGCGATTCAAACTCGAGGGAGCCATCGGCGAAATCGGGTTTATCTGCGCGAGAATTTCATTCGATTCACCGGCCCTTAAGGGACCCTTCAGGTCGAGTTGGTGGTCCGAAAGGAGGCACGGGCGCAGCTGGCCGCTGGCCGTCAGGCGCAGCCGATTGCAGCTGCTGCAAAAATGGTGGCTCATCGCGCTGATAAAACCGATTTCGCCGACAGCCCCCTCGAGTTTGAAGCGCTCGGCGGGTCCGTCTGAGGGATTATTCTCGATCGGTATAAGGGGACCGATCGACGCGATACGGCGCTTTATTTCAGGGACCAATATCGGCGGCCCGAAGTGAACACGCGATTTTCCGATCGGCATGTATTCGATGAAGCGGATGTGAAAGGCGTGCAAGAGGGTGAGACGGGCGAAATCGAGAAATTCATCGTCGTTGGTGCCGCGCAAGGCGACCACATTCAGCTTGATGGGATCGATGCCGGTCTTTCTGGCCGCCGTGATGCCGTTCCAGACCTTGTCGAAATCGTCTCTGCCGGTTATGTCGGCAAACTTGTCCTTCCGCAAGGTGTCCAGGCTGACATTGATCCGCCGGATGCCGGCATCCCGGATGCATCCGATGTTTTTCTCGAGCAGCACACCATTGGTCGTCAGGGTCACTTCTTCCAGTCCGGCCGTTTGGGATATGGCGGCCAGGAATTCGCAGACACCCTTGCGGACCAGCGGTTCGCCGCCGGTTATTCTGATCTTGGAGATGCCCAGGTCGACGCCGACCCGGACGATGCGTAAAATCTCCTCGTAGCGCAGAATATCCGCGTGGGACAGTCGGGGAATCTGATCCGGTGGGACACAATAAACACACTTCAAATTGCAGCGATCGGTGATCGAAATCCGCAGGTAGTTCAAGTGGCGATTGTAACGGTCGACAAGCCGATGAGACGACATTCGGAATGCTTCCTTTAGCACGAAAATAAAAGCTCGAAACTTTGGATCCGCAGCTCTGTAACCAGTGGTGTGTCTGGGTCCGGATAAGCGGTTGCGAAAGACGGGCGAAACTTTCTACCAACAGGTTCTAAAGGACCCACCCGCTCCGCAGCGTCCTCTTCATGCATCGTGATGGCTCAGAGAGTTATGAGCGTTTTCCATAGTTCAGGCTGAAATTAGCGCCACTTTGAGATGTTGTCAAACAGAGAACGGCCCGGGCTTTAGGGCCCCGGAAAAAAATAATTCCACCTCTTGCTTGTCTTATGGCCCGTCTACTGCGTTACATCCATCCACAAATATCCCGATATGCGCAGGTGGATGTGCCTTGTAGACAAACCATAATCCGGCGCAATCGTGTGGAATTATTTCTTACCGGGGCCCTAAAGCCCGGGCCGTTCTCTGTTTGACAACATCTCAAAGTGGCGCTAATTTCAGCCTGAACTATGGAAAACGCTCATAACTCTCTGAGCCAT
>JARROL010000495.1:0-1495 GCA_037383965.1 Desulfobacterales bacterium
CTCCCCTATATCCGTCCTCAACAGCACGGCTATGCCAGACAAACTGGTTGACAAAAATAACGGTCGCTATATTATAACCCACCTACGGAAGTGCGCAGCTCACTGGTGGGGCTCCCGGACTTCAAATCCGGTGTGAGGCGCTAATACCGTCTCGGGTGGGTTCGATTCCCATGCACTTCCGCCATTTTGCTTTTCGACCCAATCTGTGTGTGCCTTCATTTGAAACCGATCAAACTCCCCCCCTGATACACGCAAAAAGCCGCGATCCACGCCAATGAAGTGCTGTAGAAGATACTGAAAAACATCCACTTTAAGGAACCGGTTTCTCGTCGGATGGCGGTCACCGTCGCCAGGCACGGCAGGTAGAGCAGCACGAAGACCATCATCGATAGAGCCGAGAGCGGGGTCATACCGGATGCTTTCAGGGCCGTGCTAAGGGCTTCCGACTTTTCAGCTTCATCCGCGGCGTAGAGGACCCCCAGCGTGCTCACCACGATTTCCTTGGCCACAAAACCGGACACAAGGGCCACGCCGCCGCGCCAGTCGATGCCGAGCGGCACAAAAACCGGCGCCAAGGCCTTTCCAATACGTCCCATAAACGAGTATTCGACTCTCTCCGCCTGTCTGGCGCGCTCTATGGCGGCAAGATCTTCATCCTTGCGGGCCTCCAGCAACGGTTTTTCACCCTCCGGAGCATTTTGAATCTTTTTTTCATAAACAGCGGCGGCACGATCGGTTTCAGCCGCGTAATCCCTCGAATAAACATCCGTCCGCGGAAAGGCGGTCAAAAACCAGATGACCTCCGAGCCGACCAAGATCACCCCTCCCATTTTTTATAGAAAAATTTTACTGCGGTCCCACATGTGAATCAGGAGACTCTTCAGCATCGGGGCCCGGTAGGGCGGCAATTCCATGACAAAGGGGGCATCGGCACCTTTTAAAAGGGTTGAGCGAAATATCCGACCGGTGATCATCGACAAGACGATCCCGAACAGGTAAATCGCGAAAATGACGCTGCCGGCCCGCACGCCGAAAAAGGTCCCGGCCAGGGCGATATAAACGGGCAGTTTGGCCGAACACGACATGAAGGGGGTGATCAGTATCGTGAGAATCCGGTCCTTTTCACTTTCCAGGGTGCGGGTGGCCATGATGGCCGGTACGTTGCAGCCGAAACCCATCAGCATCGGGATGAACGATTTGCCGTGCAGGCCGATCAGATGCATGATTTTGTCCATCAGGAACGCCGAACGGGCCATGTAACCGGTGTCTTCGAAGAGAGCGATGCAAAAAAAGAGAATCAGGATGTTGGGTAAAAAGACGATGACGCTGCCGATACCGGCCACGACCCCGTCGAGAAGGAGATCTTTGATCAGGCTTGCGGGCAAAAGATGCGCCAAAAGGACGGAAACACCGTGGACTGCAGCCGTCATCACCGCCATTGGATATTCGCCCACCGTAAACGTCAACTGGAACATGGCCCAGATAAAAAAGATGA
>JARROL010000496.1:0-1982 GCA_037383965.1 Desulfobacterales bacterium
GTTATCAATTCTTCCGGGACAGTTCGGCCATCTTGCCGGCAATGTCATCAAAGGCCCGGGTGACATTCGAATCGGTGTTGGCATCGCGGTAGCATTGACCGGAATCCCCACATTGGACAACGTTCGGGTCGATGGGAATTCTTCCCAGGAAGTTCAAACCGAACTGCCGGGCCGTTTTTTCGCCGCCGCCTGAACCAAACAGGTCGATGATTTCACCGCAATGCGGACAATTCAACCCGCTCATGTTTTCGATCAGCCCGAAAACGTCCATCTTTACCCTCTTGCAAAAACTGATCGACTTGCGCACGTCCGCCAGCGCCACTTCTTGTGGTGTTGTCACGATAATGGCCTTGGCATCCTTTACGATCTGAGCGATGGTCAACGGCTCGTCGCCGGTTCCGGGTGGAGAATCGATCACCAGAAAATCGAGCTCTCCCCACTCGACATCTCCGATAAACTGCTGAATGGCCGAATACTTGATGGGACCGCGCCAGATGACGGCTTCGTCTTTGGTCGGCATGAGGGATTCAACCGACACGGCCTTTAGATTGTTTGAATAGCTGGCCGGTGTCAATTTGCCGTTCGGCCCCACCTCCAGCATGGAACATCGGGTCCGTGTAGGTCGACATCCATAATCCCGACTTTGAAGCCTTTGTTCGCCAAAGCGATGGAAAGGTTGACGGCGGTACTCGTTTTCCCAACGCCGCCCTTGCCGCTCATGACCAGAAACTTGTGCCTAATTTTACCGAGTGCGCTGTTGATTTTCGCATCCTGTTCAGCATTTGGATCCTTTTTACGGGACGGATCCGGAACCTTGTCCATTATCTCTACCATGAATCTGTTGCCTCCCTTGGTTTAATTCAGCTGACCCATGGCTATACCGGGGGTCAGCCGAAGAAAATGACATACGCTCTATAATAATTTCGGTCGCTTCCTCACACTGCGCATGAGGCGCCACAGAACCGAAGTATCAAATGATTATCTTAAGGCGGCGGGGCCGGTTTTTTGCCGGTGTTCATGACACGGTGAAACTCTGCACCTCCACATTGTGGGCAGCCTCGAGGCCTCCCGGTTCCGCGCGGCTCTTCCCAATGGTGGCGGCAGTGGTGACATCGAAAAAAGCGTGCCGCATCGACCATTTTATAGTTCCCCCCCTCAATATTGATGGCTTTGCCGTTGATGATCGCGTCGGCAACTGCCTTGCGGGCTCGTTGTATAATGCGGCCGAAAGTGGCGCGCGAAACCCCCATGCACCGTCCGGCTTCTTCGTGCGACAAACCCTGCAGGTCGGAGAGTCGAATCGCTTCGCGTTCATCCACCGTCAAGCGCACCTCGTCGAGATCCAGCATGGGAATGCCGCGCGGCTTGAAATAGCTGGTGTTCGGTTTGAATGCGACAAATCGATCTTTCTGCGGCCTGACCATTATCACTCCTTTATGAGATAATGCTCACAAACTAGTGATTCAAGCCGTTTTTGTCAAGGAATTTTTGCTGTGACGAAATGAAACCGGTTGTCCGTTCCCTCTAATCGTTTTTATCCTGCTGTTCTTTAGCCAACTGCTCTGGAGACATGGTCCAGAAAGGGGTGCCGTCTTTGGTCATCCGCACCTTGAGAACAAAATAATCCCCCTTTTTTATCTTGGATGCCATAAATACATCGCGACCGTCGATCTCGGCCCAAACGCCTCGAATTTTCACCTTGTCGCCCCGTTTCAGTCCGACACTGCCGGGTTCGATGTACCAGCTCGGGCACACGTGCACATCGACGGTTTCACCCTCGGACTCCTTGACCTGCAATACGACGGCGGGCGACATGCCGGCCATTGGTACAACTTCCTTGACTTTTACCACTTCAGCCTTGAATGAATCCAAATCAACGACATTGTAGAGCTTGTTGTAAGGGCTGCCAAGCTCCCAGCCCCCCATCTCTTTTGGCGGCCCGGCGGCCACGACGCCCGTTGAAGCCGTGAGAACCGAAAAGA
>JARROL010000497.1:0-2830 GCA_037383965.1 Desulfobacterales bacterium
GCGTGATCGAGGGGGTTCGCGACGGCGGCAACAAGTCGGGGATTCCGACGACCGTCGGCCAGGTTCTCTTTGACGCGGGCTATCTCGGTAAGTGTCTGGTCTTTGTCACCGCCGTCGGCATCATGCCGGCGCAAATCGCCGGCGAGCCGGCCGAACAGAAGCGCACCGAACCGGGTGACCTCGTCATCATGTGCGGCGGCCGGGTCGGCAAAGACGGCATCCACGGCGTGACCGCGTCTTCCGAGACGTATTCGGTAAGCACGCCTGCCGGCCATGTGCAGATTGGCGATCCCTATACCCAGAAGAAAATGCATGATTTTCTGCTGGAAGCACGCGACCAGGATCTGATCCGGTTCATCACCGACAACGGCGGCGGGGGGCTGTCGTCCTCCGTCGGAGAGTCGGCCCGCTTTTCCAACGGCTGTGAAATCGCGCTCGACAAGGTGCCCCTGAAATACGAGGGTCTCGACCAGTGGGAGATCTGGGTGTCCGAATCACAGGAGCGGATGACCGTGGCCGTCAGACCGCAAGACCTGGAGCGTTTCATGGCGCTGTCGGCCCGGCATGCGGTCGAGAGCACGGTTATCGGGCACTACACGAATTCGGGTAAATTGCACATCACCTACAACGGCCAAACATGCGCATTTGTCGATCTTGGCCTGCTTGAATCCGGTTTTCCGCAGTGGCGGTTCGACGCCCGCTGGGAGTCACCGGAGAAGCGCGGGCTGGTCGAACCGGTATTGAAGGAACCTACCGAAGTCGGGCAGCTGCTGGTCGACATGCTGGCGCGTCTCAACATCTGCTCAAAGGAATGGATATTCCGCCAGTACGATCACGAAGTCCAGGGGGGCAGTGTGATCAAACCGCTGGTCGGTGCCGACCGCGATGTCAACAGCGACGCGTCGGTCACGAGGCCGCTGCTCGATTCCACCCGCGGGCTGGCCATGGCCCAGGCGCTGCTGCCGGCCTATTCGGCTATCGACGCGTATCACATGACCGCCTGCACGATCGACGAAGCGGTGCGCCGACTGCTGGCCGTGGGCGCACGGCTCGATCACGTCGGCGGGGTCGATAATTTCTGCTGGCCGAACATCCAATATGATCCGGGCACCAATCCGGACGGCCGCTTCAAAGCCGCTCAACTGGTGCGGGCATGCCGCGCCCTGAAAGACATTTGCCTCGATTATGAAATTCCGCTGCTCTCCGGAAAAGACAGCATGTACGTCGACGGGCACTTGCCGGGACGCTACGGCGAAGTCCACAAAGTATCGGCCCCGGAGACCCTGCAATTCACGACCATAGGGGTCATCGAGGATGTGACCGCTTGCGTCACGATGGACAGCAAGATGCCCGGTGACCTGGTTTACGTCCTCGGTGTCACGCGGACACGGCCCTTTTTTCCGAATCCGCCGGCCGGTTCATCGTAACCGTAGACCCGCAAAGGCAAGAGAGGTTCGAAACGCTTTTCGGGGAATTGCCCTGCGCCTGCATAGGAACCATCACCGAGGAACCCATCTTGGCGATTTCGGGTTTGGACGGTCGCACGCTCGCGTCGATCGGGATGACGGAATTGAAGGCGGCGTGGAAGCAGCTATTTAATGATCTGATCTAGTCCGCAAATATACTGGGTGCCTCCAATCGGATAACTGGGTACCCTTAATCAGTAAATAGAAACTTGACACTTGAAACTCAGATCTCTCAACCTGTAACCCGCAACACGAGGTGGCCTTGATGTTTTGAGCGCTCATTCGATAAAACCGATGATATCCTTTCACTCAATAAACTCAAAAAACTAACCTGACTATTGCCATGATGCATGAAAATCATTTGAGTCAGTTGGGTGGGATTTTGGAGACGCAATGAAAACCGTAAAAGCACTGGTGCTCACCGGTTACGGGTTGAACTGCGACAACGAAACCGCCCATGCGTTCGAATTGGCGGGGGCCGCTCCGGTAAAGGTTCACATCAATTCCCTTATCGACGGCAGCGCAACCCTTTCCGACTACCGCATTCTGGCCTTTGTGGGCGGCTTCAGCTGGGGCGATGACCACGGCGCGGGTGTGGTCCAAGCCGTGCGCCTCAAAACCCGCATCGGAGACCAGATCCGCGAGTTCATCGAAAAAGGCAGGCTCATCCTGGGCATCTGCAACGGGTTCCAGGCCCTGGTTAATCTGGGTCTGCTGCCCGGTTTCGATCACGACTATCGCAGCCGTTTAGTCGCACTCACATACAACGACTGCGGCAATTTCCGCGACGACTGGGTGACCCTGAACGTCAATGCCGAATCACCCTGCATTTTTACTCGGGGGATCGCGCGGATCGATCTGCCGGTGAGACACGGAGAAGGAAAATTTTATGCCGAAACGCCCGTCATCGAGCGCCTGACCGCGGGCAAGCAAGTGGTCATGCGTTATGCCGCTCCGGAAGGGCAACCAGCCGGTGGTCAATTTTCTTACAACCCCAACGGTTCGGTCGGCGATATCGCCGGCATTTGCGACCCGACCGGTCGCGTGTTCGGTCTGATGCCGCACCCGGAAGCTTACAACCATTTCACCAATCACCCCCTTTGGGCCCGGCAGAAGGAATTGTCGCGCAGAAGAAAGGAGGTGGTGGATATAGAGCCCACACCGGGCATTAAAATATTCCGCAACGCCGTCGAATTTGTCGAAGGTGGTCTGAACGCTCCGTTTTAATGTCAACTTGAAAGAAAGCGAAAAGTTTTCGATCAGTTGAACAGTGTGCGAAACGCCGCGACCAGGCTACTATAGCGCCAATTATCTCCCGCCTTCTTGACTTCTTTTCTGACGAACTCCCTATACTTCTTCCGTCA
>JARROL010000498.1:0-1479 GCA_037383965.1 Desulfobacterales bacterium
TTGCTGGCCAAAGTCCTCAGCAGTGCCGTTCTGGGCATTGATGCCTACCCGGTTGAAGTAGAAGTGGACATCACCTCCGGCCTGCCCACCTTTACCACGGTTGGTCTGCCGGAAGCCGCTGTCAAAGAAAGCAAAGAACGGGTTAAATCAGCCGTTAACAACTCAGGTTATCGGTTTCCGGCCGACCGAATTACGGTTAATCTGGCGCCGGCCGATATCAAAAAAGAAGGAACCGGTTTTGACCTGCCGATCGCGTTGGGCATTCTGGCCGCCACGGGAATTATCCCCCAGGAGCAGCTTTCGCGTTTTTTGATACTGGGCGAGCTTTCATTAGACGGCCGCATCAAGCCGGTTAAAGGGTCTTTGCCGATGGCCCTGGCGGCAAAAGCGGCCGGCTATTCAGCGATAATGGTCCCCTTTGATAACCGGCAGGAAGCCGCGGTGGTTCAGGACATTACCGTTTTACCGGCAAAAACGCTTTCTGAGATCGTCGGGTTTTTAAGAGGGTTTAACCAGATCGCGCCCGAGCGGAGCGATATCGCTAATTTGTTCGAAAACGACAGTCATTATGCCATCGACTATGCCGAAGTCATGGGCCAGGAACATGCCAAGCGCGCGCTGGAAATCGCAGCCGCCGGCGGCCATAACCTGCTGATGATCGGCCCCCCCGGCTCCGGAAAAACCATGCTCGCCAAACGCCTGCCGACGATCTTGCCTCCGATTTCTTTTGATGAAGCGCTGGAAACCAGCAAAATATTCAGTGTTGTCGGCTTGTTGCCCAGGGGTCAGGCCTTGGTGACCACCCGGCCGTTTCGTTCACCCCATCACTCCATCTCTGATGCCGGTTTGATCGGCGGCGGCCATATTCCCAGGCCCGGCGAAGTCAGTCTGGCTCACAACGGCGTCCTGTTTTTAGATGAAATGCCGGAGTTTAAAAAACACGTCCTTGAGGTGCTGCGTCAGCCCATCGAGGACTTAAACGTAACCATCTCCCGGGCCCGGTCCAGCCTGACATATCCCGCCAGCTTTATGCTGGTGGCCGCCATGAACCCCTGTCCCTGCGGCTATTTATCAGACCCCAAACACGAATGCCGCTGCACCCACCAACAGATCCACCGCTACCGCTCGAAAATTTCCGGTCCGCTTTTAGACCGCATCGACATGCACGTGGAAGTTCCGGCGGTGCCCTACAAAGACCTGATGCAAGATCACGCGGCCGAGGCATCAGAAACCATCCGCCGCCGGGTGGCCGCCGCCCGCAAAATTCAGGCCCGGCGATTGTCCCGCACCAAAATCTTCTGCAACGCCCGCATGAGCAGCCGCCACATCAAAAAACACTGCGGCGTCGACGATGTTTCCTGCCGGCTGCTGGAATCGGCCATCGACAAACTGGGGCTTTCGGCGCGGGCCTACAACCGCATTTTAAAGATTGCCCGCACCATTGCCGACCTGGAAAATTCTGACGGCATCAGCACCGCG
>JARROL010000499.1:0-1469 GCA_037383965.1 Desulfobacterales bacterium
TGTGAAGCGGTTTTTCTCGACGGCGTGGTCACGGTCCATTGCGATGCGGCAGCGCCGGTGGCCAGGGAATATAAGCAGCTTCACCTGTTCCCGGCGACATTGCCAAAAGATATCCGTTTTTACAGTTGTGCCTTGGGCCGGGCCTACACCCCGACCCGGGAGAGCGCCGCGGACTCCATTTTAAACCAGGCCCTCTCCGGGTTCGATTTCACGACCCTGATCGAGCAGGCCTATGCGGACGGCGTCCGTATCTTTCTTGAGATGGGACCCCATGCCTCCTGCACGGGAATGATCAAATCGATCCTTGGCGCAAAACCCCACCTGGCGCTTTCAGCATGCTGCCGGGGCGAAGACGACCTCTTGACGATCCTTAAATGCCTGGGAACACTGGCCGTCCACAGGGTTCCCATGGACCTCGATGCGCTTTACGGCACCCGCGCCTGGCCGCCGGCCGGCCATGAGATCAGTGCGCCGGCAACAGATCGGGAGATGACACTTCCAGTCGGCGGAAAAATGATGGAGATCGGAATTCGGAGATCTGTGGGGCAGGCTTTCCAGCCTGCCGATGTCGGGGATAGGAGTCAGATCGACCGAAAATCTAAATTACCGGAGAATGCCGACTTCGCTTTAGCAGAACCTATAGCTACGACGACTGAAAGCGACACCTTCAATCAACAATCGACAATCAACGATCATAAATCCAAAAGCGCGATCCTCAAGCCTAACGCGGCCGGAGACGATAGTCGGAGGCCTGCCGGCGGTTATATCCCATACCGCAATCTCATGGATACGTTGACCGAAAGTACCCGGGCCACTGTGGACGCTCATCAGGCGTTTCTCGATTTTTCAGATACCATTACCAGAGGATTCGAAAAAACCTTTGAAACGCAGACAAAGCTTCTCGAGACCCTGATTTCCGATGACGATTTTCAAACCCGGGACGATCCGAAAGAAGACCTCCGAAAAATAACCGCTTTACAAGCGGTTTCCCCGGAGGACCGGCGGACAAGTGAACCGGCCTTTGACCGGGACATGTGCATGGAGTTTGCCGTGGGTTCCGTTGCCAAGATGCTGGGGCCGGCGTTTGCCGTTGTCGATACTTACAACGTCCGGGTTCGCCTGCCCGATGAGCCCCTGATGCTGGTAGACCGCATTATCTCCGTTGAGGGTGAAAAACAATCCCTGGGCTCGGGACGGGTGGTAACGGAACATGATGTTCTGGCCGATGCATGGTATCTCGACGGTAATCGCGCGCCGGTCTGTATCTCGGTGGAAGCCGGCCAGGCCGATCTCTTTTTGTGCGCCTATCTGGGCATCGATCATGAAGTGAAAGGAAAGCGGAGTTACCGGCTTCTGGATGCAAAGGTCAAATTCCACCGGGGCCTTCCCATGCCCGGCGATGTGATTCGATACGAAATCGAGATCGATCGCTTTTCCCGGCAGGGAGAAACCTGGCTCTTTTTCTTCAG
>JARROL010000500.1:0-1458 GCA_037383965.1 Desulfobacterales bacterium
TCAGGAAAACACAATTCGGAATTACACCTATCGGCCCATTCATCCCGTCTCTGGCGTTAGGCTAAAAGTGTTGACTGCAAGGGCGGAGGCGCCCTTCCGCTTCGGGTCGATAAGCAACCCTAGCTGCCCCGGGGAGCACGGGCTAGCCAGAGTCAGAGGCGAAAGGGTCGCTTTCCGGCCAGAAGCAGTCACTTGTGACCGCTCTGTTCGATTCGTTGGCGCCGTGTGTTGAACATGAACCACACTGCTACCACAACGCCGGAGCAAAGAATAGCAACCGAAACAACGGCAACAGGCATAGTCAAGAAGAATTGTCGCGTGGGATTCAATCGCATGATTTCTTCGTAGAGCCGTATGCACTGCACCAGTGTTCCGTAGGCACCGAAAATGCATAAGCCACCAAAGATGATGAAGCAGGAAGTAATCACCATCACCTGAAAGGTTGATAGTTTTTTTCCCACCGCATACGCAACAACAAGATATGCGCTGAATACCGTAATGAACACAGTAATCCACGAATAGCCGAGTTCCTGGTACGTCGCCGCTATATCAAATAGCTCGTATTCATCCACGCCGGTGCCCCTTTGCCACCATGCAGTCGCTCCAGTGTCTCCCAACTATCCGGCTATCACAAAACGCCGGTCTTTTCAGGATGCAGAGAAACACAAAAAGCGATTACTTGTCGCTCGGTTCCTTCAAGTCCGCAATGGGTCGGGAGCGGAAATCCCACCTCAGAGCGGCGCTAGGGGTGCCTTTCGGCCAGCACCGGCTATTTGTCTCGCGTCCCTCGTACACCGCTCCCACAGCAATGCCGGAGCAAGCGACCGAGCCATTAGGTACAACTCCGAATTGCAGATTCCGGTCTGCCCGTTCAATAATGCAAGTCAAGCGATATAGGTGAGCCTGGCGCGAGTCAGGCATATGTAGCCGCGGGTCCTCGCTTCCTCCGACACGTCAGGGAAGACCCCGCCGAAGGACCCGAGATCGCCCGGTTGCCATGGAACTCAGCACGGGGGCGGCAACCATGAAACACAACGTCGTAATGTCGAAACGTACGCGGAACAACGCAGCCGACGTGTTGCGGCGTTCCGTGAAAATTGGAACTCGAAATCGACACAAGCCTCAGCGATCGATCCTGGCATTTCGACCGCTTATCGGGCGGCCGGTTCGGCGCAGAAACCCCCAACCGGCGCTTACGGCGCCGACGATACCGACCCACTCAGGGGAAAAGAGCCTGCAGTGTCGCGAGAGGCGCAGAAGGAGGCGTCAATCTTGCGGACCGCAATCGGTCGGACCCCGGCTCACTTTCCTGAATATCGACTAGATACTCATGCTAGGGTCGCTTTGGGTCGGGAGCGGAAATCCCACCTCAGAGCGGCGCTAGGAGTGCCTTTCGGCCAAGATCGGACATTTCAGGTCACGGCACCCTTCCGAATACCACCTCCGATGGAAAGGTGA
>JARROL010000501.1:0-1455 GCA_037383965.1 Desulfobacterales bacterium
GCAGTCTACCCGGTGAAATTTTCGAGGAGCTTCGCACCGCCCTCGACGAAAAGAGCCTGGGCTTTCAAAAATCCCGCATTCGAAGCGCGGTTCCGGATGGTGATCGTATTCGCCTGGATACGGATACCGGAACGGTGTGGGCCGACACCGTTGTTCTGGCAACCGGGTTTCGCTCCAACCGGCCGGGAGGAGATTTTATCGACCAGATCATCGAAGAGTTCGGATTGCAATGCGGGCCCTGCGGCTACCCGATCGTCGGAGAGGATTTACGGTGGGCCGCAAACATCTTCGTCACAGGTCCCTTGGGCGAACTTCAGCTTGGACCTTGCGCGCGTATCATCATCGGCGCCCGCAATGCAGGACGTCATCTGCTCAAAGTGCTGACACCGCGGCACTGATCCGCGGCCGTACCGATATCTGGAACCACTTTTCATGCGGGCTTGACAACACCCATCACTTTTTCTCCAGGAGGCGATAGGCGTAATGGCTCTTTCCGATCTATTCGACCCAGATACCGATTTGGAACCGGCTCCATTTTGCGGTTTGTCGTATAGCCGATGTATACTTTATTGTAGGGACACCGGCACCGACGGTCGCTGTATTGTAGAAGATACCAGTGACAGGCCTCAACCCCGGCAATTGATCGCCTACCGCGGCTAGTGACGTCCAAGAACGGGTGAAATGTTCTCTACATCAAAGGAAAGTCGAAGTGGGAAAAAATACGATTCAACGTCTCGGAGACATCGTCACCGTCAAGCTCTTTGATCACATGATCGATCGTCAGACACGAGCTCTGAGCCGCATGCTGCAGGAAAGCATTTCCGCAGCCGGCGGCAGAATACGATTGCTGCTGTCCATCGACACCCAGATGCCGGCCCGCAGCCCGGAAATGCTCTTCGAAAACCTTCATTTCCTCCGACTGCACGCCGATCAAATCGAACGGATCGCCATCATCGGCAGCAAGGCATGGGAGCGAACGAGTATCGGCCTGTTTGGTTTATTCGGAGGGATCGACATCGGCTATTTCGACCGATCAGAGGCTGTGGAGGCGATCCGGTGGCTTCAAGGTAAAGGCATCAACGGCGATCGATGACACCTATCTTACTCTACAATCGCGGTAAGGGTCTCTTTATCGACAGAAACGAAACAGCGACCCTCCTTGACCTTGACATCAAATGTCCAATTGCCTAAGCTCCCCGAAAGTCAACCGGCGACCCCTTTATTTCATTTTTTACGGAAATTCATTTCCTTAACCCGTCGGGCAACAGAAGGAGGCGTAGATGGCATCTTTGAAAGGATCAAAAACCGAACAGAATCTCCTGGCGGCATTCGCCGGCGAGTCCCAGGCGCGTAACCGCTACACCATGGCCGCCAAAATCGCCAAGAAAGAAGGTTTCGAGCAAATCGGCGCCATTTTCATGGAAACCGCCGACAACGAACTCGAACATGCCAAGG
>JARROL010000502.1:0-1446 GCA_037383965.1 Desulfobacterales bacterium
GCTGCGTCGGTAAGAATTTTCTTTTGGCGTTCGGTTGGCTGGAATGGCTTGCCTTTTTCGATGCCGAGTTCCTTTAACATGGCCATGAAGAAACGATCACGCTCGAATACAGGCTCGCGCTGGACGACATCCGCCAGTCGTTCCCAATATTCCATTCCCCGTGGTTGCGCGGCCAGCCAGCGTTTTCCGCCAGGGGTAATGTAGCCGCGCGGACGCGGACTTTTGCGCTCGGCCCAAGGGTAAATCTCGATCTTCTTCAGTTGTTTCATTCTTTCATCGCGGTCGGTCGACATCAGGCGGATTCCCAGCAGCAAGCTGTTGGTTGGCGACTTTGTAATCTTGTATCCTTCAGCCTCCCCACCTTCAGGCACTTCCTGGCCGGGGCCAACAAACATGTATTTGCCCGGCTCGGTTAGGGTGGTCATGGCGATCTGCCACATGTCGTGGGCGGCGCCGCGAACCTCTCCCTCGGGCATCACTGCTACCCAAGGTCCGTCTGCCAGGTCGATAAAAGGCAGTACGTAGGGAGTTGTCGAGTTGTAAGTCAAGCCGCCCGCACGATCATCGTAGGACTCGATGAAAACGATCTGGCCGTTCTCAGCTCCGAGTGTCGCCATGTGCTCATGCTGCCACTGCGACATTGAGACCACCGGAATGGCCCAGATATAGGCCTGACAAGCGCGTTGGAAATCCATCTCGTCGAAGATCTTCTCCACCGCGGCATCAGTGGGGTAACCGTTGGCGAAATCATGAGTGAATTCGAGTTCGCCGATACGGGTTTTTAAGGTTTCAGCCGAAGCGTTTCCGAACGCCACAAATACAGCGATGAAAACGACCAGCGCAATGAATGTCAAGGTCTTGTATTTCATTTTTCCTCCAGTTTGTTTTTATAGGTAGTGCCCTTCAACCCGTGGACACTTTACGATGGCAATATTATTTTTCCTTTACTTGATCTTTTCGAAATCTCCCGGCCGCCAAGACTGGTCAAAGAAAGTTTCGGTCGGACTATAGAGGCGCAGCAAGGTAAACCAGCCCTTGCCGGGAACCGTGCGCAGGTAATTGGATTTTGGTGCGCCTTTGGGAAGTTCGGGACCAAAATAAAGATCTACCGAGCCGTCCTGGTTGTATTTTACCTTGTCCAGAGATCCTATGGAGGGAAAAGGTTGACCGTTTTTCAACCCTGAGGCGTTCTTCCCATCATAAAGAGTCACTGACCAGAAATTAGCCGCCGGAACGTCAGGCGGAAGGTGCAGTTTGTAAGAAGACCCGCCGGACAGGTGGTTGCCGTCGGCATCCCGGTAGGCAAAGGGATATTTTGAGCCTTTACCCACCATATTCATCACCATAGCCGGGCTGATGGAATAGCCGATCTTGAACATGCCCATGCGTGCATCGATGTCGATGTAGGTTTCCTGTTTGAACTCGACGTCGAGGACGTTGAGGACG
>JARROL010000503.1:0-1436 GCA_037383965.1 Desulfobacterales bacterium
GGTGGATGATATAGGCTTTTACAGGTTCCGGTGTATCGAGCCAATGCTTATCAGAAAATGGTCGCTTTGGCTCTCCTCAAAAGAGTGGACACACCGAACAGCCAAGTTGTATGAGGCTACAGGAGGTGTTCCACCATGGGAAAAAGACACATCGACAAAGAATTCAAAATTGAAGCTGTACGACTGGCATCGGAACCGGGCAACACGCAGACCGGAATCGAACGCGATCTCGGCATCAGCCAGGGCATCATCAGTCGCTGGAAGCGCGAGCTACGCAAAGATGGTGACCAGGCGTTTCCAGGCAAAGGCCGCCTCAAACTTGACGACGATGAAATGCGGCGTCTCAAGCGTGAAAACGAGCGTCTCCGTCGGGAGCGTGACATCTTAAAAAAAGCCGTGGCCATCTTCTCGGAGGATCCGCACAGGTATTCGGATTCATAAACGAGCACCGCACTCAATGGAGTGTTGAGGAGATGTGCCGGGTTCTTTCGGTGTCTCGTAGTGGCTATTACCGGTGGCGCGGTCGCCCCGAAAGCCGCCGGGCAATCGAGAACAGGCGTCTGGATGCCCATATCAAGGCGATTTTCATGAAATCCAAGAGGCGTTATGGCAGCCCGAAGATCACGGATGAACTCAATGACATGGGTTTTTCTATCGGTAAAAATCGTGTCGCCCGCAGGATGAGAGCCGCCGGACTGCGCTCGATCGTCCGGCGCAAGTATCGGTCGACCACCGACTCGAAGCATTCTCATCCGGTCGCGGATAACCTTTTGCAGCGCGATTTTACGGCTGATGGGCCGGACAAGGTGTGGGTGTCGGATATCACGTACATTGCCACAGCGCGTGGCTGGCTTTACCTGACGGTCTTTATTGACCTGTTCTCCCGCATGGTGGTCGGCTGGGCGCTGAGTAGTTCGTTGAGCACTGAAATGGTGCTTACGGCCCTTGGACGCGGCATCCGTAATCGTCGTCCGGGTGCCGGGCTGATCATCCACTCGGATCGCGGCGTTCAGTATGCCTGCAAGGATTTTAGGAAGGTGTTGGTAAAGCATCGTTTCGTTCAAAGCATGAGCCGTAAGGGTGACTGCTGGGATAATGCCGTGGCCGAATCCTTTTTCGGCATCATCAAATCGGAGCTGATCCACCATGAGCGTTTCAAGGGCCCTCAGGACACCCTGAAGG
This sequence comes from Desulfobacterales bacterium, assembly GCA_037383965.1. Taxonomy (GTDB): domain Bacteria; phylum Desulfobacterota; class Desulfobacteria; order Desulfobacterales; family SG8-13; genus JARFQH01. Next base: position 1,183 of record JARROL010000503.1, read on the forward strand.
CAATATTCGAGTACATCGAGGTCTTTTATAATCGAAAACGCAAACATTCGACATTGGGCTACAATACCCCCGATCAATTTGAACGGGCCATGAAATCAGCAGTTTGCTTTTAACCGTGTCTACTTTATTGGGGAAAATTCAGGCTAAGGGCGAAAGGCGGAAGGGATAAGGGAAAGGCAAACGGCGCGTGTCAATGAAAATGAGACACCGTGTCAAAGAAATTAAGCTCCTTTATTTTCTGTCGAGGGCGGATT
>JARROL010000504.1:0-1430 GCA_037383965.1 Desulfobacterales bacterium
AGCTTACAGCCGCCGGTGATCGGCACGTTAGGCACAAGATATTGGGTAGGCGAAACCTATCTCTAAACTTGGAATTTCTCCAACTTATCAGTACTTTTGAAATTCTTAAAAAGCTGTGATATTCGTTTTATATCCGTAAAATTGCCAAAACTGAGGTATTCTTATGTCACGTTCGGCGACCCTGTATGATGCATTTTTGCGATAGGTTCTATTTAAAAAGCTTAGATAGGGATTATTATAGGTCATTGCCGAATCAGGATGACGAATGCACCTGGTTTTGTGCAGCACATAGGAACATGGAAGGAGATTAAAGATGAAATACAAACAACTTGGAAGAACCGGATTGCTCGTCTCGGAATTGTGTTTCGGAACCATGACATTCGGCGGCAGAGGATTTTGGAGTGCGATCGGTCAACTGCCCCAGGACGCAGCGGAAAACCTTGTCGGCCGTGTGCTCGAAGCGGGGGTCAACTTTATCGATACGGCCGATGTGTACTCCGAAGGAGAATCCGAGAAGATGCTGGGCAAAGCCCTGGGAAATCGCCGCAAAGATGTGGTGCTGGCAACGAAAGTATTCGGCCGCATGGGGCCCGGACCCAACCAAACCGGTCTGTCACGCAGTCATATCATGCAGGCGGTTGAAGACAGCCTGACCCGGTTGGGGACCGATTACATCGACCTGTATCAGATTCACGGGTTCGACGCCGTCACCCCCATGGAAGAGACCCTTCGGGCCCTGGACGACCTGGTGCATGCGGGAAAGGTCCGCTACATCGGCTGTTCCAATCTGGCCGCCTGGCAATTGATGAAATCACTGTGGCTCTCCGACAAATACAACCTTTACCGCTTTGAGAGCTTGCAAGCCTACTACACCATCGCTGGCCGGGATCTCGAGCGGGATATCGTGCCGGTCTTGCAGGATCAGAACCTGGGACTGATGGTCTGGAGTCCCCTGGCCGGCGGCCTGCTGTCCGGCAAATTCGACCGCGAAGGAAAGGGGCCGGCAGGTGCTCGTCGTGTTGATTTCGATTTTCCGCCGGTGAGTAGGGAACGCGCCTTCAACACCGTCGATGTGATGCGGGAAATCGCTCGCGAAAAGAATGTGTCCGTGGCCCGGATCGCCTTGGCATGGCTGCTGCACCAGCCGGTGGTCACCAGCGTGATCATCGGTGCCAAAACCCCGGAACAGCTGGCCGACAACCTCGCCGCATCGGAGGTGACGCTGTCCGACGCTGACCTGGATCGCTTGCAAAAGGTCAGCGAACTGCCCGCAGAATATCCCGGCTGGATGATCAAAACCCAATCCACGAACCGTTTTCCGGAACCGCCGGAAGACGCTTGACCGCATCTGCCGGGCGTTATTCAGATTCTAAGGGACATTCTTGAATATATTTAGATTTTTGTAGTGCAGTCGCTAACGTTGAGATAAA
>JARROL010000505.1:0-1421 GCA_037383965.1 Desulfobacterales bacterium
GTAAAGAGCGGTCTGGCGCAAATGCTTAAAGGCGGCGTGATTATGGACGTGGTATCGGTGGAGCATGCCGTCATTGCCGAAGAAGCCGGTGCCGTTGCCGTCATGGCGTTGGAGCGGGTACCGGCCGATATTCGTGAACACGGTGGCGTGGCCCGCATGTCAGATCCGGCACTTATCAAAGAAATTATGGAGTCGGTCAGCATACCGGTCATGGCAAAATGCCGCATCGGTCATTTTGTGGAGGCCCAGATTTTAGAGGCCATCGGCGTCGACTACGTTGACGAAAGTGAAGTGTTGACCCCGGCCGATGAACGCCACCATATTGACAAGCACGCCTTCACGATTCCGTTTGTCTGCGGGTGCCGGGATTTAGGCGAGGCCCTGCGCCGGATCGGAGAAGGCGCCGCCATGATCCGTACCAAGGGCGAGGCCGGAACCGGTGATATTGTCGAAGCCGTGCGCCATGCCCGCACCGTCCTGGGCGCCATCCGGGACCTGAAATCCAAGCCGGATGATGAATTAATGGCGTTTGCCAAGGATATCGGCGCCCCGTATGAGGTGGTGAAACAAACCAAGGAACAGGGGCAATTACCGGTGGTCAATTTTGCGGCCGGCGGCATTGCCACGCCGGCGGATGCAGCCCTGATGATGCAGATCGGCGTCGACGGTGTTTTTGTCGGTTCGGGCATTTTCAAATCCGACAGCCCGGCGCGGCGCGCCAGGGCGATCGTCGAAGCCACCACCCACTACAGGGATCCCAAGATTCTGGCTGAAATCAGTCAAAACCTTGGCGAACCCATGGTCGGTATCAGCGTCAGCAGCCTGGCCGAAGGAGAGACATTGGCGGATCGCGGGTGGTGAGAAATTATTGATGTTTATTCACCACAGAGCGCACAGAGATCACAGAGAAAAAATAAAATCATCACCCGTTAATAGCGACCACCCGTTAAATTTTATCTCTGTGGTAAAACATTTCAAACACGCGGTGAAGTGGTAATGAAAATCGGGGTGCTGTCTTTGCAGGGTGCATTCAGAGAACATATTCACATGCTGCTGCGGCTGGGTGTGGAAACCGTCGAGGTGCGTCTGCCGCAGGAATTAAACGGTCTGGACGGGCTGATTATCCCCGGGGGTGAAAGCACCACGATGGGTAAATTGGCGGAAATGTATCAGTTGATAGAACCGTTACGACGGTTTGCCGACGCCAAACCGCTCTGGGGCACCTGTGCCGGAATGATTTTAATGGCCAAAGAGATCGGAATGGATCTGCCCCTGCTGGGTGTCATGGATATTATTGTCGAGCGCAATGCTTTTGGTCGGCAAAAAGACAGCTTTCAAGAAGATCTATACATAAAGGTACTTGAAAATGGAGAATCCCGGCCGTTTCCGGGAATTTTTATTCGTTCTCCCCGTCTGATTGA
>JARROL010000506.1:0-1421 GCA_037383965.1 Desulfobacterales bacterium
ATTTTCTGTGATGCCGGGTATGTCCGGGTTGTCGCCATGACGAAAAGCGCCTGCGTCAAAAGCGTGCAGCATCCCATCGCCGGAGCCGACGAACAAGACCGACTGGCGCGCCTGATAGGTTTTTTGAAAGTCGATGAAGCGTTCTCTCTCGGCATCGGTCACCTCCGTACCATATAGCCAGCGCGGATACCCCGGCGGTACCATCAAAGCCGGTACTGAATGGTTGACAGGCCCCAGAAGCCACTCCTTTTTCACTCCGGTTTCGGGCTGGCGATATCCCCTCACCAACCTTACCAGCCAGGCCGCATCGGTTTGCGTTTCGGCCACATCGAAGCGCCCATCGCGATTGAAATCATTTGTATAGCCGTCCAGCCATATGTATTCGTCCGAAAGGGCCAGCATTTCGTTTGTCACGTTAGCCGGCACAAAGGGTTTAAGGGCGTGGCCGGCTGTGTACCAGCTGTAACTGGCCATGATCGGCACGCCGGCTGCAGGCGGCCGGTTAAATGTCACCTCCCACCGGCCCGTGAAACGGTCGACAATCCCTTTCCCGCCAAGACTGCCCTTCAGTGCTGCCATTCCCGAATCGATAAAAACTTCAGGATGGCCGTCGTAAATCCGCAAGGTTGTCGCCAGCACCGGCGAGTGCGCTAAAAAGCCCGAGAAATTGACCCTGGCACCGTCACCAATCAACTGCTGCCCGCCTTCATCCGTCAGGTACTCGTCCTCAACGCGTCTTACATCGAGGTCCGGGAAGTAAATCCTGCGGTCATCGGGATTCATAGACGACAGAACTTCACCGGCATCCCACAGTGGTTCTTCTTCTCTGAGTGTGTGATCCGGTTCGGTCGGATCGTATATCCTGCCGGCTGTTACGTGGCCACGCAACTTCTGGTCAACCCAACCGTCGGCAGGCGTCTCAACGGCACCGGCATAAATAATGTTGGCTTGGATAACGGGTGATGCCCTGGAAATGGTTTTATTGATGGCCGCGCCGGCTTTCAATTGGACGTCGACCACCTCCGGTGTGCAATCCGCTTTTGTGCTCATCATCTCAACCTTCCACAGCAGCTGCTGACCGGTAATGCCTCGGTCCAAGAGATCTACCGACCGCTTGCGGCAGGTCGATGCCGGAACGCCGGGTGCCCACGCCATCGGATCGATGTCATCGCCGACACTAATACCTCCCTCCGCATCCAGTTCGAAAGACCGCACGCTGTCCCAAGATGTCACTTCAACCCAGTTGGCACCATGATCGGGCGACACAAAATATGTCAAAGCGGTTCTGCCGGCACAACTGCCTGCCGGTTGGACATCGCACACCTGAATTTCCACGCTCGTTAAACGGGCATTTTCTTCACCGAGGGTGATGGCTTTTTTCGGATCAAGCCGAACCGTTCCGCCATTCAGTCGTTCGACCA
>JARROL010000507.1:0-1418 GCA_037383965.1 Desulfobacterales bacterium
TCGAGCGCAAAACTGCCGAAACTCATCCCCAGGGTGCCAACGAAGACGGGCAGGGCAACGTGGTTCAGCCGGCTGATGATGGTGCCGGTCAGGCCGGTCAGAGCCATCACCAGATAGGCTACCTCGGTGGGCACCGTGGCGAAGACGCGGTGCGCTTCCACCACCACCATACACATGATCAACGTTCCCCAGAGCGTGTAGACCGGGGCCTGGATACTGTTCTCCCGGTAGGCAAACCAGCCATAGAGGAGCAGGCCGAACGCATACAGCATGCCAATGAACGAACCGATTTGCAGGTCGATCACGCCGCTGTCGGAAGCGGTCCGCAGGGCCACGGCAATGGCCACGATAAAACTGGTCGTCGCAACCCGCGAGAGGATGTAGGATTTGTCGACCCAAGAGAGAATCTCTTCGGAAGCGCCGCCTTCAACGGCCCGTCTGCGGGGGAGCTTCTTGCGGCTTTCCGATGCGGCCGGTGCTGTGACCCGGTCGGTCTGCAGAGCTTCTACCTGCTCCTGTAACACCGCAATTTGCATCTCGAGTTCGCTGACGCGCTGTTCGAGATTGTCTGATTGTGTCATCCTCAGCTCCCCTTCGGCCGGGACTCTTTCCGTTTCATTGCGAAGATCCTGAAAACAGTCATTGATCGTCTCAAGGGGACAGCAGGCTCTGCCACCGACAAGATGCCGGTGAGATGATGCATTGGCGACCGAAGCGGTCCGCATGTCACCAGGAGATCCTGAAAATTTCGTTCAACAAAAATAAATAAAACAGTATTTTAAAATGCTATGCGTTGTCAAGCGGGGATGCGCCCGTTTCCGGTGAGAAATTCATCACGAAACAGCCTTAATCTCAAAGTGTTAACAAATGATTTTCGCCTTTTAATCCCTTTGATTCGGCCGCTGATTTTCTCTGCGGCGGTATTCGGATCATTGACATTTTGTAAAAACTCGTGATAAAAACAAAACTTCGTTTTATTGAATTAAACATTCAGTGTGCAAGGAGATGCCTGTGAAAAATCATGTTTGGCGACCGCTCTTTGTGGTCATTGGGATTGTTGTCCTCATCCTGCTGTTTCGGGCCATTTATGTTCCTGAGGATTTCGGCATTCAGGAGCGCGGCTATACCTTCGGATATCACCGCCTGAGCAACGAACAGGATTGGAAGGACTTTCCGTCCAAGTACAAGGGCACAGAGTATTGCAACGAATGCCACGATGACAAGGTGGAGGAACTCGCCAGCGCCCATCACTACATGATCCCTTGTGAGAACTGTCACGGCGCGGCTTTTGACCACCCGGACAATCCGGAACGCCTGACCATCAACACCAGCCGAGACCTCTGCATCCGCTGCCATGCCGCTCTGACCATGCCGTCCAGTGGCCGGGACGATATTCCCGGGATCGATCCGGACGAGCA
>JARROL010000508.1:0-1413 GCA_037383965.1 Desulfobacterales bacterium
TGATCGAGGTCAGCGCCAGCAAAATCAAGGTCACAATTGCCAGCTTCAGGGAACAGAAAAAATCCCACAGCCGGTCCGTAAAACTTACTTGCTTGCTCAAATGTTTGCTCCTGGAAAATCTGGGATTTGGCGTGTCACGGCCCTCCGGGCCGCAGACACTCTATAGCGGAAACCAATTGAGGTTTCCGGGTTCTGTAAAAAACGGAGGGATCGTGATTAATGCAAAAGGACCACGGTACGCAGTGCAAGCAGGGTCTGATTGGCTCCGGGTGGGTGCTGCAAGGAACCCACAGACCGGAGTTGGCCGCGAGACGGCCAGGCGGCCTGCGGTTTTTGAGTGTCGACAAAAGCTTTAGCAAGTTTGTTGAGCCGGTTGGATCGTTTGGTGAAAAGGATGTCGTCCGCGTCGATATAGTAATCGGCGCAAGGGCCACAGTATCTGTCAGCGGCGAAGGCAGCCACTTCAAACTGGCCCCTCGCTGAAGAAGACAAGGCGTCTTTATCGATGCAGCCCATGACGGAAGCTTGCTCAAGACGAATGTGTCCGTCATCGCCCCGACACCAGGCGAAGGCATAGCTGTCACCGACTAAAGCCACCAAGATAATCAGCAGACAGAGTCGAGCTGCCATTGGAGAAAAAGACAAGATTTTCATGGCGTGAAAAGCTACCACAAGACATGCCTCGGTTGCAATTAGTGAATGACCTGCCGACCGCAGCGCGGGCAATAAAGCCAGTAATCTTGAAGGTTAATTCGACAGAAAAGACAGGCATCGGTATCAATGTGCCGCTTTCGACGATGCTTGACGGTATAAAGGATGATGCCGGCCACGACGTTGGTCAGAATCAGCAGCCAGCCGATCGGCGGCACACGATAAAAATCAGCAAGAGCACAGCGTCCACAGCAAAGCAGGTAGGCATTGCAGACGACGATGACCGCGATGCCGCCAAGACAAAGCATGACAAACCCGGAGAGCCTGTATTTCTGTTGCGTTAGTCGCACGGATCGGCACCTGTTACGGGGCCTTTTTCATGGCCGCACCAGGGGCAGTAGGACACCCAGGAATCATGCACTTGACCACATGCGGAACACCTTTCCCGTAGGACGGTTTGGCATTGCGGACAAACCAGCCATCCGGACACCACGGTTTCGGTGCATCCGGGGCAAGCTCCGGTGAGGGGTGCTGCCGACAGCACCGGTTTGTTCAGCTCCATGACGATCAAGTAAAAGATGATCGACAGACTGATGAGAAAGATCAGAAACATCTTTCCTCCACTCAAACGGCCGCAGGCAACGGCAGGTCCACCACGTCGCTGTCCTGTTCAATGACTCCGTCACGAAGCACCACAGTGCGATCGAACCAGGACAGATTGTCACGGTTATGCGTCACCATGACAATCGTCTGACCATCGGC
>JARROL010000509.1:0-1395 GCA_037383965.1 Desulfobacterales bacterium
ATAATGACACAGTCGAAGTGAGAAAATTGGGTAACACTCCTGAGTGTAAGAATCAATTAAAAAGAAAGGAGTGTAGCCCATGAGAAAGAAAGCGAAAGGCAGAGGTAGGTCCGGCAAAGCCAGTCGCAGGACCCGAGCCTATCCTTACGAGTTTCGGTTGCAGGTAGTGCGTCTGTACCTGGAGGAGGGTTACAACACCTCAGTGCTGCGCGAGCAGTTCGGTGTGAGCAACCACTCGGTACAACGCTGGGCAAAGGCGTACCGACAGCAGGGCGCCGAGGGGCTGGTGCCCAAGCTGCCTCCCGGTGCACGGCCCAAGCTCACCGAGGCCGTCAAAAAACGGATTGTGGGCGTGAAGAGGTCCCATCCGGAGTACGGGCCTCGGCGCATCGCTGCAGTGCTTAAGCGCTTTTTTCTGGTGAGTGCCAGCGCCACGAGCGTCCACAAAACGCTTTCAGGCGAGGGCCTGACGAAGAAGGCCAAATCCAAGCCGGTAAAGAATCCGGCAAAACCCCGCTTTTTTGAAAGATCCCGACCGAACCAGCTGTGGCAAAGCGACATCATGACCTTTCGGCTGGGAGGGCAAAATGCCTACCTGATCGGCTTTTTAGACGACTACTCGCGTTACATCACCAGCCTTGGTCTTTACCGCAGCCAGACCGCCGAGCATGTGTTGGAGACCTATCGGCGGGGGGTTGCCGAGTACGGTGTGCCGCGTGAGATGCTCACCGACAACGGCCGGCAGTACACCAACTGGCGAGGAAAGACCCGGTTTGAGCGGGAGATGAAAAAAGACCGGGTCAAGCACATCCGATCGCGCCCCCACCATCCAATGACCTTGGGTAAGATCGAGCGTTTCTGGAAAAGCATCCAAAGCGAGTTTCTTTTTCGCGCGCAGTTCGACAGCTTCGAGCAGGCCGTGGAAAGAACCGCCTACTGGATGAAGTACTACAATTACAAACGGCCGCATCAGGGCATCGGCGGTCTGTGTCCGGCCGACCGGTTCTTCGAGATCGCCCATGATCTAAGATGCACGCTGGAGAAAGGCGTCGAGGAGAATGCCCTCGAGCTGGCCCTTCGCGGCCGGCCGGTGGATCCGTTTTACATGGTTGGCCGCATGGGCGGCCAGTCGGTGGTGATCCGGGCAGAAAAGGGCAAGGTCAGAATGCTCGTCGACGGAAAGGATCAGCAGCTTAAAAAAGAACTTGTCTACGATGCGAGAAAGGATATAAAAAATGAAGACGACCAAAGCACCGCGCAGAATATTCGAGGCGCAACAGAAAATCACGGCCGTGTTGTCGATCTGGACCGAGCGGCGCACGACGGCGCAGATGTGTCAGGAGTTGGACATCAGCCCGACGCTGTTGGGCCAGTGGCAGAACCTGGCCATCGAGG
>JARROL010000510.1:0-1389 GCA_037383965.1 Desulfobacterales bacterium
CGACGCAGGAACGTGCCCATCTCCAGGTTTTCCAGAACCGTCATGTTGGGAAAAATCCGCCGGCCCTCGGGAACCTGCACCACCCCCATGGAGACGATCTTGTCGGTTGCCATCTGGTGAATCGGCGTCCCACGAAAGTAGATTTCCCCGGAACGGGGCGGGGTCACTCCGCAAATCGTCATCAACGTCGTGCTCTTACCGGCGCCGTTGGCACCGATCAGGGTGACGATTTCCCCTTCATTGACGTCGATGGAAACCCCCTTCAGGGCCTGAATATTGCCATAATAAGTGTTGACATTGCGCAACTCAAGCATGGGCTTCCTCCCCGAGGTAGGCCTCGATGACTTTTGGGTTGCTGCGGATATCCTGAGGGGATCCCTGGGCAATTTCTTTGCCGTATTCCATGACGTAAATGCGCTCCGAGATATTCATCACCAGTTTCATGTCATGTTCGATCAACAGGATGGCAATCTGCTCCCGGTCGCGAATGCGCACGATCAATTCATCGAGGGCCTTGGTCTCCTGTGGATTCATACCGGCGGCCGGTTCATCGAGCAGGAGCAAAAACGGATCGGTCGCCATGGCCCGGGCGATCTCCAGGCGTCGCTGGGCCCCGTAGGGCAAGTTTTTGGCAAATTCGTCGGCCTGGGCAACCAGGCCGACCTTGTCCAGCAGGTCATAACTCTTCTCGATCGTCTCCCGCTCCTGACGGCGCGAGCTACTGCCCCGCAGGATGGCACCGATGATACTGGTCGACGTCCGGCAGTGCCGTCCGATCATGACGTTTTCCAGAACCGTCATGTTCTGAAACAGGCGAATATTCTGGAAGGTGCGGGCCATGCCGATCGATGTCACCCGGTTCGGTTTGAAGCCATTGATGCGCTGGGATTTCTTCTCCGGGGGATGCACCAGGATGTCGCCATGAGTCGGCTTGTATATCCCGGTCACGCAATTGAAAAAGGTCGTCTTGCCGGCCCCGTTGGGACCGATCAGGGCAACGATTTCACCGCTGCTGACCTGCACCGACACGGTGTCAACGGCCCGCAAGCCGCCGAAATCCATAGTCAGATCCTTCACTTCGAGCAGACACTTGCTGGTTTCAGGCATTGGCTTTCTCCGCAACAACCTTACCGACACCGTATTTACGGCGGACATTGGCGATCAGACCCTGCGGTCGGAAGATCATCATCAGAACCATGATGGCACCGAAAATCAGCATCCGGTACTCTGCGAAAGCACGCAGATACTCCGGTGAGAGAATCAGCACCAAGGCTGCAATGATCACGCCGATAATCGACCCCATGCCACCGAGGACAACGATCGACAGGACCAGGGCCGACTCCATGAAGGTAAAGCTGTTCGGGTTGATGTAGGTGTTGCGCGCCGCAA
>JARROL010000511.1:0-1378 GCA_037383965.1 Desulfobacterales bacterium
GTGAACCAGTTCGGCGACCGGTATCGCCAGTACATGGCCGGGACGGGCATGTTTTTCCCGCGGGGTCTGGAGCAGGCTGCGGGTCGCCTGCCGTTTCCGCATTCACGGGTGCTTCGACCGCTGCTCGGATTTATTCTTCTCGTCGCGCTGGCGGTCGGTGGCGCCTTCGCTATGCGTGCTTACACGGTTGCCAGGCTACCGTTGTGGTCGCAGGGGCGGATAACGGCCCTGACCATTCTGCCGGGCGACTCGATCATGCTCGAACACCGGATGGCCGCCCTCGTCGAGCTTCCGGAAGTGCGGTCCCGGCTCGAGCAGATATCTGGACCCGTTCTCGTCTATGTCGTCCCCCAACAATACGTAATGCAGGGAATGATCGCGGACACCGGCCCGCAGTGGCGGCTGTACGAGCATCATCAGACGCTGGGGATGATCGCCGACTGGATCTTCCATCCATTCCGGCACCTCCAGGGCGGTCATATGATGATGCATCACGGCGAGGGAGGCACGGCGGCGACGATCAATGCGTCTGGCGGCACCGCCCGTCGGTTTATCTTTTTGGGAATCGACGCCCCTCGGTCGAGCAATACACCGAGGGTCATCTTTGATATCAACACGGCCCGCGTGCCGCAGTTTTTCGCCGACATCGATATGCACAACCTGGAGCTGCTGGGCATCCACTCGCTGGGCACGGGGACTGGATGGGGGCGCGTCCCTACGCCGATGTTCTAAGCGGAGGAATTCTGCCTGGACATTGTTCAATCGAATAATTCAGGGGCCCGGGCGGTCCCAATGTCCAATGTCAAAAACCACTCGCCACCCCTGTCTGAAAATTAATTTTTTGCCATCTCCCGGGTTCCATCACAGCCGGCTCGGCTGCTGACCCAGATACCGGATGCCCTTTTTGCGGTACTTCCGCGTTTCTATAACATCGAGTTGGCCTGTTGGTGACTCATGAAGATAATGTCATTTTAAGCGTGGCATCAGCGCAACCTTTCCTTTTTCCATGAAGGGTGACTTCGATTCCAAAATGGATTGATTTTATGATGCTATCGCATATAATGTCGAATCACCAGCGTGGCGCGACACGCCATATTTGTGTGGGTGACGCGATGTGTTAGAATATTGACCGATGGAGAAAAACGCTATGGAAAACCAGGAAGCTTATCAAAGAGCTAAAAAAAGGGCAGAAGCAAAGCTTGGGTTTTACCTTCATCTGGCAGCCTACATCGTTGTTAATATTTTGCTTATCACAGGATGCTCAACGGTAACTGAGCCACCAACAGGCCAACTCGATGTTATAGAAACCTGGACCGGATATGCTACCGGAAGAGGTGGAGATTGTTCAGATGCCGAAGTCCGGGTTAAAATACTTGAA
>JARROL010000512.1:0-1371 GCA_037383965.1 Desulfobacterales bacterium
ATCCTGCTGGCTGAAAGTGCCCACCCTTTTCACCCCAGGTCATTGAGGTCGTCAGGTGGAACAGTTATGTCCATCCGACTCAGGCAGGGCCCATTTTTAAATGAATTACCTGCCGATCTGCCGATCATAGCGCTTTCGGCCGAGGGCACCGACATTCGCAACACGGTATTTCCGCCGTCTTTCGGGTTGCTGATCGGCCTCGAAGGACCCGGATTGCCGGCGATTTGGCGCCGGACTGCCCGCTGCATCCCGATCCGCACAGCGGTCGAGTCCTTGAATGCCGCAGCGGCTGCGGCCGTAGCGCTATACGAGTGGTCGCGTCAGGCTGGTGAAGACCGCAAATAGAAACGACAATCCCCTATTTTCCAAAAGATGATTACCATCCGAGGACAAGATTGCCGAGTTTTAAAAAGCGGAAAGCCGCCTGTCGGCGGATCTCAGGCGGGGTCGACCGATTCAGGATGCCGAAAGCCTGGTTATCCAGGACGTTGCCGGCCTCGAAACGGATGGAACTGGATGAAACACCGATCAAACTTCGGCACCGATACCTCTCCGACCATTTCGATGAAGACTCAAAAGGACTTTTCAACATTCCGTCGGTGGAGGTACTGGAGTGACCATTCGCCGAGTTCCCAACCGTATCGGCTCCACAACGAGGCTTTTTTTGACCAGTCTATTTTTAGGAGAAACAACAGTAAAGCTTGAATCGTCGGTCAGCGTTATCATATATATGAATGACCAAAATTCCGGTCTGTCGAAAAGATGATTCTCGATGCTGATTCGGATTGCAGCTGTGCCCTGAATCAAGAAAACCGGTGTTGGGAAAGTTTTTGCAGTTGGAACAGGAAACCAACTAATGGCGCAAAACGCAGATTGTAAAGATCTCGAAGAAAAATATCAAAACCTGGAGATCGAAGCGGCGGCCTGCAAGGAGGAAAATGAGGCTTTTTCGCTTCATCGCTCTCTAATCGAAAATGCGGGTGAAGCGATACTGGCGGCTCGCGACGACAGGATCATTTTTGCCAATCCCAGAGCGGAAGAACTGTTTGGGTGGACCCAGAATGATTTGGCGACCCGTTCGATCGCGGAATTTATCCATGCGGACGACAGAGAAACGGTGCTGCGTCAATACGAGAAATCGCTCGGAAACGAGCAGGCCTTCCGGGCACCTCCCTTCAGAATCGTCGATCGTTCAGGTAATATCAAATGGGTAAGGCTCAGGGCGGCGCTGTTTTCAACGGATACCAATCAGGCGGTCTTCTTTTTTCTAACGGAAATGACCCGCAGAATAAAGGCAGAGCAAGAACTCCGCCGCAGCGAGGAGAAGTACCGACGCGTCATCGATACCACCTCGGGCGGCTACATCCTCAT
>JARROL010000513.1:0-3075 GCA_037383965.1 Desulfobacterales bacterium
TCGATTAAGAAATCAGGCCCCAGGGCCGAAGTGGGACCAAACGTTCTCTCAGCTTTTCTGAATCTCCGTCACATCCGGCATTCATCCCAAGAACCCAAAAATCAGTCATTCTCCCTTCTGAAAGAGATGACCTCCCCTGTGGTCAGAGACTCGCCTGTCAAGCTCCGGACTCCCCACATGCCTCGCCGTCGGCTCCTTTTGTCTTTCTCTTTTTTCCACCAAGCCACATTATCTTCCCTCATCACTAAACCTATCCCGTCCAGAATCGTCTAAAGGACAAATCAGGCAATCCTGTTTTTACAACCAAGGGAGAGGACAATGCACGCACTCGGGAGATTTCTGCCGGTCCTGTTGATAGTTGGCCTTCTGCCCGCTTGTGTCCCGACAACACCAAATTACGACGCCTATGTGGCAGATCCTGAAACGCAGAGGCAATTGGCGACAGAGGTCTATTACTACCCGATGCAGGGGCAAAGCATCGAACAACAGGACCGCGACCGCTATGAGTGCTACCTGTGGGCAAAGCAGCAGACCGGTTTTGAACCGAGTCAGCCTTACCTCGCCCCGCATCAACGGACTTACCTGGTCCCCGACCCCGAACCCGGCCGGGACACCGTTGCCGGGGCCGTGACCGGCGCCGCGCTCGGTGCCATCATCGGCGCACCGCACAGCACGGGAGAAGGCGCCTTGATCGGTGCGCGCCGGCGGCATGCTGGGAGCCGCTTCGGACTCGGTCCGTCAGGAACGCGCCAAGACCATTCAAGACGCTTACGACCGCCGTGACACGTGGCGATACGCCGGTCTGGAACGTCAGGCGGACAACTATCGCCGCGCCATGAAGGCGTGCCTGGCGGGTCGAGGCTACAGCGTGCGCTGAATAAGCCGAACAGACCCGAGGAGAGACGTATCATGAAGACTGAGCGATTCACAGCCATTGGCCTGATCACATTCCTGCTGTTTTGCTTCACTATCGGACCCGCCTGGGCAGACCGCCGCGGTTATCGTGATGAGAACCGTGCCGGCCGCCACGTGCAAAGCCGGCATGTCGAAAGGGGATATGTGCTGGACAATCGGCATCATCACAATCATTACTACCCGCCACGCGGGCGGGTCTTTAAAACGCTTCCGGCCAGACATCACAAAGTTTTCTATCGGGGGACTCGCTATTACTATTCCGGCGGTCTCTGGTATCGTCCATCGGGCCTCTATTTCTCCGTGATCGCTCCACCGATCGGGGTGGTCGTGCCGGTTCTGCCGCACTATTACACAACCGTCTGGTACGCCGGGATTCCCTACTATTACGCCGCCGGCACCTATTACCGCTGGTACCCGGAAGAGCGCGGCTACATTGTCACGCAACCACCGGAAAATGTCGCCATCTACGAAGAACCTGAGGTGCCGGACGAACTGTTCGTCTATCCGCGGGCCGGGCAAAGCGAGGAGATGATTGCTACGGACCGCTATGAATGCCATCGCTGGGCGGTTGATGAAACCGGTTTTGACCCGACCCGACCGGGAGGTGGTGTGAATGCCAACGAACAGACGCAACGCCGCTCCGATTATAACCGTGCCAATAAGGCCTGTCTCGAAGCGCGAGAGTATAGCGTGCAGTAGGCATTCACCGCGCTGCGATGAGCTCTTAGTGTTCGTGTGAGATGACGCGTTGTCATTCTCCACGCATTCGTCCATCCGATGATGAGGTGCTCCCCCTCAATTCGCATGCATGACACCTTACGGCCTGAACACTCATTTTTCAGGTCGAAGTCACGCCTGTCTTCAATTCGCGAGAACACCCCCCACACATATCAATCTTTGTAAAAAACCGGAACCACAGAACGACAAACATTTTTAAAAATGATAAAATATTTTTAATCTCTTTCCAGGAGGCCAATATGACAAAGAACTTATGTGCATTTGTTGTCCTGTTTTGTTTGCTGACATCTGGGTGTGGTTCAATCGGCAAATCGACTGCATGGAACGATGATGCCGCCGCAGGTATGGATTCAGCATCGGAATATGTGGTTGTTGATCAGGGTGAACCAGCAGACCAAGAACTCCTCGGCACATGGGTATCTCAAACCGATACAGGGTCCGGTTTCAGCGTTACCTTCTCTGCAGGTGGCACAATGAAAATGTCCACCCGTTTCGAGGAGCATCTGGGGACATACCAGGCCGATTTCAGCAAAACACCGATTCATCTCGATATGGATCTTGGGCAAAATGACAGAGTGAAGACGATCCTGAAGTTGGTCGGTGACGAACGCCTTATCATTGCGAACAATAATCCCGGGGAGCCACGTCCACAGTCTTTTTCATCGAAGGCCATCGAGTTCACCCGCAGCATCGAATCCGCATCTTCGCAATCCGCCGCAGATATGGATTCAGCATCGGAATATGTGGTTGTTGATCAGGGTGAACCCGCCTTCATCGTATTCACAGGGATCCCCAAGGGTATTGATCCGAAGCAACTCGAGGAGATTCAGCGCAAAGTTGCCGATCGCGAAACACTGACCATGGTTCCCTGGCCACAATTTGTCGAGCAACTGGATGAATACGCGCGATTGGTCATCCTGAGAAAAGATTACCCACATATCAGAACCATGGAAGGCATCGCGTGTCTTGTCGCTTCGAAACAGGGAGCCGGAGCCCCCTGGGGACTGACCTGGAACGGTGGTATCGCCCTGACGTTCAATGACTACCAACATGCCAGACGAACCTATGAATCCTACAAGGCGGCACCGGCCTCCTATCAACCCATACGTGATCCAAGGAGAGACCCTGTTCACCCGAATGGGCATTTACCCTTCGGAGGGTGCTATTGAAGAGCGATTTCCGTTGACCTCATGATCCTGCGAAAGTCTCCTTACTGCTTTGTGACCCTGTGCGTAATGACATCTTTGCAGGAGATCCCCTCCAAATAAAAGAGTCCAAAACGTCTGCGATCTTAAATCGTGTCGCGATCGGGCATCGTCGAGGAGGTCGGCCCGGATGTGACCGGCTGGCGCGCGGGCGACCGCGTGATCGCGCCCTTCATCCTGGCCTGCGGGCGCTGCGCGTCCTGCCAGGCGGGCGAAC
>JARROL010000514.1:0-1353 GCA_037383965.1 Desulfobacterales bacterium
TTTTTTTACACCGTTCCCACTTTTCACAACCCTTCCGGGGTTACCTTGACGGCATCTCGTCGGGAGCATTTGGTCCGTCTGAGTGAACAACACGGCTTTTATGTTGTCGCCGACGAAGTCTACCATCTGCTGGCCTATACCACCGAACCACCGCCACCCATGGTGAGCTACGATACGAGCGGAATGGTAATTTCACTGGGTTCTTTTTCCAAGATTCTGGCTCCCGGACTGCGACTGGGCTGGATCCAAGCCGCTCCGGATCCCATCCGGCGCATGACCCGCAGCGGGCTGCTGCTGAGCGGCGGCGGAATGAATCCGTTTACATCGGCTATCGTGCAGAGCGCCGTCGAACTCGGCCTGCAGCGTGAACACCTGAATCGACTGACCGGCATTTACCGCCAAAGGGCATCCGACTTGGAAGCTGCCCTGAATGAGACCCTTTCGGCGTCAACGACCTTTATCCCTCCCGGCGGCGGATTCTTTTACTGGCTAAGGCTGCCCCAAGAGCTGGACACAGCCGCGCTGCGCGACACCGCCAAAAGAAACGGCGTCAATTTTCAACCGGGCGTCAATTTTTCCGCTGGCGGCGAACTGCACAACTTCATGCGGCTGTGTTTTGTCTATTACGACAGCGACCGTTTGCGCGAGGGTGTGAGGCGTCTGGCTAGGGTAATTCCATGAGTGGAAACCGATGTCGCTTCACTGATACGGGAAATGTAAGATTCCATCAGTGAAGCCGACGGGTTCATAAGGACGATGGCAAGCTCAAATTAAGCGCTACGACCAGTCCGGCACCAAACGCCCGCCGGGGTCCCTACGGTAGGGCAGCCACAGTAAACCGAAAATGTCGATCGTAATGTCGGTGCTCCGGGGGTTCACGCGTACCTCCTTTAGGGGCTCGTTTGCAGGGTCGTAAGCGGCATCCAACTTGTCGATGTCGTTCTGCAGGCGCCCCTCGAGATAGGCAATTTTGGTGTTAACTGCCGCCATCGTTTCCTGCGCCCGGGCGACATCCATCTGCTCCTTGCTCAACCGCCCGGCGGACTTCATGGCCGTACCCATCCGGGTCACACTTCCTGAACTGACGGCCTTACGGCCGAGAAACGCCCCCAGGATAGCGGTGCCAAAGGAAATCACGCTCTCTATTTTTTTGGTCTTGGCCTGCTCCTGCTCCCGCACCAACACTTGTTCAGCACGCATCCGGCGATCCTGGAGATCGGCGTACTTTTCTGCGTATTTGCGGCGCAATTTTTCGACCTCAAGATCCCTCTGCTCGCGGGCCGCCTGAGTCAGGCGGGCCCGGAAGGCGCCTTCAGTCTCGCCGGGAGAACTGGTCATTTTGAACTTTTTAGG
>JARROL010000515.1:0-1343 GCA_037383965.1 Desulfobacterales bacterium
GAGGGATTATCTGGAGGCGCTGGTCGGCATCGCCGATGAATATGCGCAAACGCATGCGGATGTCGAACTGTTTCACATGTCGTATGACGAATTTCGGCGGGATGTTTTCAAGCTGGTCGACAACATCGAGCACGGCTCGCGGCGCATCAGCTCTTTCGTGGCCAACCTGCGCGAATTTTCCCAGGACAACGGCAGCCGCCGCAAGGAATGGCTCGACCTGACATCGATCACCGAAAAGGTCCTTACCATATGCCGCAGCCAGATCAAGAAACGCGTCAAGACATTCGATGAGAACATCCCGGAAGGGCTGCCGCCGATTTATGCCGACGCCTACTCGATAGAGCAGGTTTTGCTGAACCTCATTTTGAACGCCGTTCAAGCGGCCGATAAAAAGGATTCCCGCGTCGCACTCACGGCGACCGGCGGCACATCCTGGCAGGATCACACCATCATCACCGTCAGCGACAACGGGTGCGGGATGGATCAAAAAACGATGCAAAAGATTTTCGATCCTTTTTTTACCACCAAGTCGACAGCCGACGGCACCGGACTGGGGCTTTACGTCTGCCACAACCTGGTGCAAGGACTGGGCGGTCGCATCGAGGTCGAAAGCGAACCGGGGAAAGGCAGTACCTTCACAATCACCATACCGGACAAGGATCGGCGGCGTGTGCCCAGAAACTGATCCGTCCGCCCGACGGTGAGCGGCGTCAAAACCCGAATCGCCGGTGGTGGGACCCTGAAGAATGGAATTGGGTGTCGATCCGGCAGGACCGCCCACAAGCCGTGGAGTATTCGATGAAAAACAGTATTGTGGTCATAGACGACGAAATCGACTTTCTCGACAGTGTCCGCCGGGGATTGATTACCGCCGGTTTCAAAAAAATCCGCACAGAAGCGGACCCGGAAAAGATAGCCGCCGGCATCGAAAACGGCTAGACATTTGATATCGCCCTGATCGACATCACGATGCCCGGCA
This sequence comes from Desulfobacterales bacterium, assembly GCA_037383965.1. Lineage (GTDB taxonomy): Bacteria > Desulfobacterota > Desulfobacteria > Desulfobacterales > SG8-13 > JARFQH01. Next base: position 980 of record JARROL010000515.1, read on the forward strand.
TGGGCGGCATCGAGCTGATGGACACCATCAAGAGTTTCAGTCCCCGAACCGAATGCATCATGATCACGGCCGTGGACGAAGCCCGGATCGCGGTGGAATGTCTGAAGAAAGGGGCTTACGATTACCTGGTCAAGCCCATTTCCAGAGAAGATCTGATCTCCTCGATCAACCGCGCCCTGGAACGCAAGCGTCTGCTCGATATTCTCGACATCAACAAGCGAAAGTCTGTGCCGCAGTTGAGCAATCCCGAGGCCTTTGCGGCCATCGTGACCGGCCATGACAAGATGGTCAGAATCCTGAAAGAGGCCGAACTTCACGCCGTCAGCGAGGCCCCGATCCTGATCACCGGTGAGACCGGCACCGG
>JARROL010000516.1:0-1330 GCA_037383965.1 Desulfobacterales bacterium
CCTCAAACAAGGCAAACCCCGCGCCCTGCTGCAAATGGCCACCGGCTCCGGTAAAACCTACACCGCCGTCACCGAAGTCTATCGCCTGGCCAAGTTCGCCAAGGTCAAACGCGTCTTGTTCCTGGTCGACCGTGGCAACCTCGCCACCAATGCCAAGGATGAATTTGAACAATTCGTCATCCCCCACGATGGCCGCAAATTCACCCAACACTACAACGTCAACATCCTCGGCCGCGCCGGCATCCCCGACGCCACCAAGGTCACCATCTCCACCATCCAGCGCCTGTATTCCCAACTCACCAACCAGGAGCTGGATGACGAAGCCGACGAACACTCCGGCTTCGAAATAGAAGGCAGCACCATTAATAAAGAGCCAAGACCTGTTAGCTACAACCCCGACATCCCCATCGAAGAGTTCGATGTCATCATCATCGACGAATGCCACCGCTCCATCTACAACCTCTGGCGCCAGGTGCTCGAATACTTCGATGCCTTCCTCATTGGCCTCACCGCCACACCCACCAAAAAGACCATCGGCTTTTTTGGGCAAAACCTCGTCTCCGAATACACCCACGAAGACGCCGTGGTCGACAAGGTCAATGTGGGCTACGACATCTACCGCATCAAAACCGAGCTCACCGAACAGGGCAACAAAATCGAAGCCGGCACCGCCGTCGAAATCCGCGACCGCCTCACCAAACAAAAACGCCTCGAAGTGCTCGACCAGGAAGAAGAATGGCTCGCCAGACAACTCGACCGCAGCGTCCTGGCCCCCAACCAGATTCGCACCGTCATCCAGGCCTATAAAGACCGCTGCCTCAAAGAATGCTTCCCCGAACGCAACTGGAATAAAGACAAGATGGAATGGGTCCCCAAAACCCTCATCTTCGCCAAAGACGACGACCACTGCGACCGCATCGTCGATGCCGTGCGCGAAGTCTTCGATGAAGGCAACGCCTTCTGCAAAAAGATCACCTACAAAGTCGGCAAAAAAACCGCAGAAGAATCCATCAAAGCCTTCCGCACCGATCCGCAATACCGCATCGCCGTCACCGTCGACATGATCGCCACCGGCACCGACATCCGGCCCCTGGAATGCGTCATGTTCATGCGCGATGTCAAAAGCCAGTCCTACTACGAACAAATGAAAGGCCGCGGCACCCGCATCATCAGCCGCGACGAACTGCACAAAGTCACCCCCGATGCCCCCGGCAAAAGCCGCTTTGTCCTGGTCGATTGCGTCGGCGTCACCGAAACCGACAAAACCGAAACCAAATCACTGGAAACCAAACCCAGCGTCTCCACCGCCAAACTCATGGAACAAGTCGCC
>JARROL010000517.1:0-1326 GCA_037383965.1 Desulfobacterales bacterium
CTGAAAAAATGTGTTTTTAACTCTGTCGAAATCGTGTAAAATAAAAAAGCTGTCGATTTTGACCCAAACACGCGGTTTCGAAGGAGTTTGCCTGGTCATGAGATCCGAAACGAAAGACAAGCGTCTTGTTTACGCGACCAAAAGGTGTCCGGAATGCTACACCTATGTGTCGCTGCGGGTAACCCAATGCCCTTCGTGCAGATCGAGGCTCGGGGAAGTCGATTCCCACGGCATGGCCAAACGAACGGTGAACTGGACGGCTTACTTATCGGCGTTTTTTGCCCTGCTGGTGTTGGGCATTTACATCTGGTGGGCCTTTCTCCGTTGATCCCGCACTCTTCTCGCGCTTATAAATCCATGCTGCCATCATGACAATCCAGACCTTATCGGATGACGATCGCAATTGTCTGCTGAAGTTGGCCCGAAGCGCCATCACCGCCGAACTGGTCGGCGGTACTGAAGTGATTCGACCGGCCAATCCTTCGGCTGCTTTACAGAAGAAGTGCGGATGTTTTGTAACCCTTCACAAAGACAAAGCGTTACGCGGTTGTATCGGTTCAATTGAAGCGGCGCGTTCGCTTCTGTCCGGAGTGGAGGATAATGCGCGCAACAGCGCGTTCAGAGACCCGCGCTTCCCACCGCTGGAAGCAGATGAACTGCCGGCAGTGGACATCGAGATCAGTGTGCTTTCTGTGCCGATCGCCCTGGAATATAGTGATGCCGACGATCTCCTCGAAAAACTTCAGCCGGGGGTCCATGGCGTCATCATTTCAAGAGGGTGGCATTCAGCGACATTCTTACCGCAAGTCTGGGAACAGCTTCCCGACACGAAATCCTTCTTGGAGCACCTCTGCCTTAAAGCCGGTTTGGAAACGAATTGTTGGAAGGCCGGCGAACTTACCGTCAAAGTCTACACCGTCGAATACTTTTCCGAATAGCCGGACCGGGACTACCAAGGGGAAACCGAAGAGGACTCGATGACCTCCTGCGGCAGTCTATCGACGAAGCGCGACGGGCGGCCGAAATAGAGTCCGGCGCCGCGGTCGAAAACCTGGCTCGGATAGGTAATGAAAAGGTTGTCTCTGGCCCGTGTGGCCGCGACATACATCAACCTCAGTTCTTCTTCGAGTTCCAGAGTATTGTCGAGCGCACGAACCGATGGGAAACGGCCGTCAACAGCCCAAATGATGAAGACCGTGTGCCACTCGAGACCCTTAGCGGAGTGAATCGTCGAGAGAACCAGCCGGTCGTCGTCGCTTCCGTCAGGCGACAGATACCCTTCGACGCTGGCGGAAGGCGGTTCCAGAGCCATGTCGGACAGAAAAT
>JARROL010000518.1:0-667 GCA_037383965.1 Desulfobacterales bacterium
CGTGGTCGGTACCGCCGCCGGCATGCCACCCCTTAACATGACAGCCAAAAACGGAGAGATCATCGGCCTGGATGCCGATTTATCCCGTTATCTCGCCGATGCCATGGGGGTCACGCTCAGGCTCGAACCCGTGGCTTTTAAAGACCTGTTGCCGTCGCTAGAAGCCGGTAAGGTCGACGCGGTCATTTCCGGCATGACGATGACGGCCAACCGCAATCGCCGGGTGGCGTTCGTGGGCCCCTATTTCATATCCGGTAAAGGCCTTCTGACGCGGAAAGCCGCCCTCGCTGCCATAACAGATCCGGACGCCATTGACCTTGCAGACGTCAGGCTTACCGCTCTTGCTGGGTCCACAAGTGCTGATTTTGTCAGTACGGTCACCCCCAGGGCTCAATTCGTTCCGGCACGAGACTATGACGAGGCGGTCAAAATGGTCATCGACGGCCGGGTGGACGCTCTGGTTGCCGATCAGCCCATCTGTCTCATCAGTGCGGCCCGTTATCCGGATCAAGGCCTTTTAGCCGTCATTGCGCCCTTAACCTACGAACCGATCGGCATTGCACTGCCGCCTAACGACGCACTTTTTATAAACCTTGTGGGTAATTTTCTGACGGGGCTGCAGGACAGCGGCACGCTGGAACTTTTGAAAGATCAGTGGTTTCAAACG
>JARROL010000518.1:686-1990 GCA_037383965.1 Desulfobacterales bacterium
CGATCGGCATTGCACTGCCGCCTAACGACGCACTTTTTATAAACCTTGTGGGTAATTTTCTGACGGGGCTGCAGGACAGCGGCACGCTGGAACTTTTGAAAGATCAGTGGTTTCAAACGGTTGATTGGTGGGACCAGATGAAATAACCAAATTGAATTCGAGTAGGAGGAAACCGCATGAAATTGCCACTGCTTCGATTTTTTACACCCCTGATGCCCCTGATCGCTGCTTTTTCAACGCTCTTCTGCACTCCGGCAACGGCGCAGGACGATTATCAGCAGGTGCTGGTTGACCAGGCGTCCTTGACCATCAAGGAATTTCTGGATGACCAAACGATGTCATACTTGAGGAACAATATCCGGTATGCCAAGGGCGTTCTGATCACTCCGTCGCTTTTCAAAGCGGCGTTTTGGATCGGAGGGTCGGGCGGCCGCGGGGTCCTGATGGTGCGCGATCCGAGGACCAACGAGTGGAGCGGACCGGCTTTTTACACGATTGGCGGTGGAAGCTTAGGGATTCAATTCGGGGCATCCTCATCCGAGGTGGTCATGATGGTCATGACCCAGAAAGGCATCGATTCGCTGTATGCAACGACATTCAAGCTTGGCGGCGGCGTGTCGGCCGTCGCCGGTCCGGTGGGGATCGGTGCCGAAGGGGCCACGGCCCCGAACTTGAGTGCGGATTTTCTCTCATTCGCCCGTTCCAAGGGGGCTTATATCGGCGCTGCGCTTGATGGGGCCGTGATCTCGGTCAGCAGCGACTACAACCAGGCTTATTACGGAAAGCCGGTCAGACCGGTGGATGTCTTTGGGAAAAAAGACGTTCACAATCCCGGAGCGGACAAGTTGCGCACTCAGTTGGCCAATGCGTCACGGAGGTAGATCGTTTCCATCCATAAATGGTCTTTTTACCGCTGAATCCCGCCTTTGGCGGGATTGTCCGCGAGTTTCCGGCTGCGGGATTTGCGGCCTTGACCAGCGGAAAAAAGCCACATTCATGTATTGGATACTCTACGGTGCTTTTAAATGATCGCGGTATAGAATAGAGGCTAGTTCAAGAAGAAAGAGGGGGGACTCGCTATGATACGGCATTTGCGTTCGATCGTGCATACGGCATGGATTGGCTGGCTGTTGGTCGTTGCCTGGACGCTGATACCGGTTCAGTCGCTGTCGGCTGACGAGCTAACGCAAGGTCAAAAAGTGTATGTGCCGATTTACTCGCACATTTACAGCGGCGACAAGGAGAACCCGTTTCTGCTGACCGCGATTCTGAGCGTTCGCAATATCGATCCCGGTCATGGCATC
>JARROL010000519.1:0-1299 GCA_037383965.1 Desulfobacterales bacterium
GCGTTGAAGACAGCCTCGTCTCCATCGGCCATTGGCAGCGTGGAATTGGCAAAGGCGACCGCGCGCACGAAACGCGCTGGCGAGCCGAAGTCTCCGGGCAGGCCGACCATGCCCGTCCCCTGTCCAAAGGGTCGCAATGTCTCGCGGCCGACAGTTATCTCCGGTCTATTTTCCGCGTCGAGACCGATGTAATTCCGCAGATTTGTCAGATGCCAATCGAATGGCGGGTTGTTCGAGATTGCATTGACCGTATTGTCAAAGATCGACAGCCCATCCTCGGTCCATTCGACGACTATCGCTTCGCCGGAAGCATCGGCCACCAGGTAATGGAAGGGAGCGGCTCCCTGGATCGCCTCCATGAAAGTACCGACCAGTTCGATAGTGGGCAAGGCTTCCCTGACCTCTGCGACGGTGGCGAACTGCGCCAGGATCCAGTTCCCGAGCTCGTCGGACGAAACGGCGCGGTCTCGGTTACTTTCACTGAGGTCAGCGAAAACGATGTCACCCGCGAAATAGAAAGCTCCGAAGTAGAGACCTTCTGTATTCATGCCGTCAACCACGATTGGCATATCGACAGCGTTTGCACCCAGGAAGCCGTATTTTGCTTCATAGGTGAAACCTGACTCATCCGGATTCAGGATCAGGGTTTCGATCTGTGTTCCAGCGGGAACGGCAACGATGTCTGACTCAATGTCAAAGCTGAATTCCAGGGTACGCGCGGGAACAAGGGTGCCGTCTTCGGCGCGCAGGACGATGCCAGTGCAGGCCAGTGCCGATTGGATCGTAAGCGCACCGATGAAAAGCGCGGTGCACGCGGTTCGGGCGGATGATTTGATCCTTTGTGCAAGCTTATTTCTATCCACCAAAGGCATGTTTAACTCCCATTTTCTAATTCAAGTATCGTAACTATAGCGTGTGTCGGATGTCGATCAATTCCATTGGAAACAGGGTCTTCGCCCTGTTTTGCGCTGCCAAGAATCGGAAGAGCCCCATGAACACCGCTCTCACACACAGCAGAAAACCCTATCGACTTCTTCGGGTTCACTGCCGACCTCGGATGCGGGCAGCATCGGCGGTATCTCGGTCACCTGAGACGGTAGGGTCGGCCCCTCCCAGTCGTTCGAAGTGCCGATCATCGCAGCGCGGCAGACCCTCCGGACCGGACCTTCGCTGCCGGTGCAAAGCGTGATACGCGCGAAACAAATAGGACACCCACCACTAAGCAAACAAATAGGACACCCACCACTAAGTAAATCCCCCTACCCCTACCCCGAAAGGGGTCGGATCCAATTAATTGGG
>JARROL010000520.1:0-2176 GCA_037383965.1 Desulfobacterales bacterium
GGTCGGTCACGACATCCGAGGCATCGATCGTCGGGCTGTAGTATTTGATCGAGGGTTCAGAGGACCCATCCAGTTCAACCAGATAAACCTGACCGTTTAATGGCGATTTCACATAGTAGTGCGCATTATTGATATCCGTACCACTAAGACTAAATGCGGTCGCATCGAGGTCCAGGTTGGGTTCTGCGCCCGCCTGCTGGGGATGAGCCTTGGGTGTGTTCACGTCCGCGTTGGGTTCCCCGTACCAGGGCTCATAATCGTATGCGGGATTGTAGTAAATGACGTTGTATCCCGACCACTTGGCTTTCCACATCCGGCGTTGAACTTCGTAGTCTTCTTCTTTGTTGTCGTTATTGTCGGATTTTCCGAGGACCGGCCAAACACTGGGAGCATTGACATTGTCATCGGACTCGTAGAGGTAGTAGTAGTCGTCGTTTCCAATCCAGAACAGCCCGTCGTCGCCATCCGTGGTCATGATCTCCCAGTCCATGCTGCCCGAATCGTCGATGGCCAGCATGATATTGGCCGTACCGTTGGCCGTGTTGACCTCGAGGGGCGAGTCGGCCAGATCGATGCACCCGGTAAGAGTTGCACAATCGCGGTCACCGTCGAAACAATCCTGGTCGATACCGTCGCCGCAAATATCCGTGGCCCCCGGGTTTATGGACGGATCACCGTCGTCGCAGTCTCCCTGGCTTATGTACCAGCCGTCGCCGTCGGCGTCTTTGTCTTTTTTAACCGCTTCAGCCGTCACGACAACCGAGGCACTGTCCTCCGAACCATCGCTGTCCCTCACCGTCAGCGTCACCGTGTAGTTTCCCGGAGTGCTGTAAATATGCGTCGGATTCTCCACGGATGTCAGCGAGGTACCGTCTCCGAAGTCCCAGATGATCTCACTCAGGGGATCGGGCTTTTCGGCAGTCGTATCCGTGCGGTTTTCAAAGGCGACGACCAACGGAATAGGCCCGGACGAGGGTGTGACTAAAAAGTCGGCTTCCGGCACGGCGTCGAGGACGGTGATCGTGGTCGTTGCACTGCTGGCGGTGTCTCCGTCGGGTTCGACAACCGTCAATGTAACCGTATAGGTTCCCTGATGGTTGTATGTATGGGCCGGATTCGAATCCGTGCTGGTCGCCCCGTCCCCGAAATTCCAAGTCCGGTCGATTCCATCATAACTGATTGAAATGTCATTAAAAACAACGTTCATGGGCTCGACCGGCGGGTCGCTCATGATCGTGTACTCAATTTCCGCGACGGGATCGCTGTCGGTTACCGTTATCGTAAAAGTCTGCGGCGCGCTCTGGTCGACGCCGCCCCTATCTGTTCCGCCGTTATCGCGCAGCACCACCGTGACCGTGGCCGTGCCCTCACTGACCGGTGTATAGGTCAGCGTTCCGGTGCCGGGGTCGATGGATGGCTGATCCGAAAATATGGCATTGTTGGTATTCGACACGCTAAAAGTCAAATTTTGGGCCGATTCATTGGCCGGACCAGCGGATATGTTTGTCGCCCAAGCGGTAACGGTCTGAGTGCCGGCGTTCTCCATTGCGTTTTGATCGCCGCCACCGGCGAAAGAAGGCGCGTCATTGACGGCATAGACCTGGATCGTGACATCGGCTGAATTGGACTCAGCCGAACCGTCGGTGGCCTTGTAGGTGAATTTGTCGATCCCGTTAAAGTCGTCCGGCGGTGTATAAGTGAAAGTGAAGGTCCCATCATCGTTATACGCCACGGTGCCTCCGGCCGTGCTTGCAGAATCGAAACTACTCACGGATAACGTATCGCCGTCTACATCATGATCATTTCCCAAAACATTAACTGTTTTCACCGGCGCGTCCTCGTCCGTCGTGGCGGCATTATTTTCTGCCACCGGCGGGTCGTTGACCGGTTTGACGGTGATGGCCACCGCGGCCGTGTCGCTGCCGCCGTTACCATCGCTCACCGTATAGGTGAAGCTGTCGCTGCCGTTGAAGTTCGCATTCGGTGTATAGGTGAAGCTGCCGTCCGCGTTCAGGGTCAGCGTACCGTTAGAGGGGCTGCTTCCCGAGGCAACCGTCAGAGCATCGCCGTCGATATCCGTGTCATTTCCCAATACACCAGGGCTCGACACTGTCAGTGCCGTATCCTCGTCGGTGGTGTAGGCATCGACACCGGCCACCGGCGTGTCATTGACCGG
>JARROL010000521.1:0-1294 GCA_037383965.1 Desulfobacterales bacterium
CGGCTCTGGCCGTCGACGCGGCATGAGGCTATACTTTCGCCCTCTCCAAACCACCCCGTGCCGGAGTGGCGGAACTGGTAGACGCGCCGGACTCAAAATCCGGTTCTGGCGACAGAGTGTGGGTTCGAGTCCCACCTCCGGCACCACCTTGCTCGACGATAACTCTTAACCGCAGAGCGGAACTGACCGTGAGTCGTTCTCGATGAGCGTTGGCTTCCGCTAACGGCCAGAAGCAGAACCTGGCGTCACAATTTTTCCAGGTCAGCCTTCGCCTGGCTTTCCGAAACCTGGGTAAATTTGGGCCGCCCTGCATAGACACCCAGTTGTGTTTTACCTTCGACGTAGTAAATCTTGCCCGCTTCCACTGTCAGCGTAACGGAATCTTGTGAAATGACCTGAGACCAGAACGTGTGTTGGCCCGGCTCGAGATAGGCGTATAAAACGCTGCCGTTGGTCAGAGTTCCGATCACTCCGTCAGAATGGTGCACATTGAAACGAACCGCGCCGCCTTTGAAGTTCTTGACTCGATAAATGACGACGAGCCCCTTGTCAGGGTCGGCTTGTGGAATTTCAGCCGACATGGATTTTTCTGAAACCAGGGCAAAATTGATCAAAAGGCATGCGATCAGGATGTGGCGTATAGCCATAATTTGGTCACTCTTCGCGAGGGAACGCTACATACAAAAGAAAAGGAGTCTACACAAGACACCCTCGGAAATCTCGTCTTTAATTATTGATTGCCAGTCCGTCTAACGGGGCCTGGATTCCGCATCGGGTCGGTAGCGACCTTGGCACGAGCGCCGGCACCAATTTCTGCTGTCCAACGAAAAACAGCCCTTCACGAGAAAGGGCTGTTCGTCAGTTTCCGGCCAGACGCGGAATACCACGCGAAATCGGGTGAGGTCCAGTCCAGGGCGCGGCACGAGTGCGGCGAGTCTTGTCATGAAATCCGACGACTCCAGCACCACGTGCGTCAACCCATCCCGAAACGGCCGCACAGTGTTTTCGGCCACGGGTCGTCAGCCGGGACAGCATTGGACGCTTACTCCTCCGTTTTGGCACCCAGGAAGCGGTTCACGTCCAGCCAGTGGATGAAGGCGTCAAACCAGATATTGCTGGTTCGGTCCGGATTGCCGAGGCCGAAACCATGGCCGCCATTTTGATAAAGGTGGAATTCGATCGGTCTACCGGCATCGAACCATGACCTGATCAGCCCGAATTCACCGCCGAAAAGAAAATCGTCGGAGGCGATCGCGACGAACATGGGTGGCGCGTCCGAAGGCACTTCGACCGC
>JARROL010000522.1:0-1791 GCA_037383965.1 Desulfobacterales bacterium
CTTAACTTGACGATGATCAATTATGGTATCTGTAATTTTGGCAGGATTTTAATTTTCGCAATATATCTTATTCAGTACAATCGCGTTAGTTAGTGTCCGTCCACGGAAATAACTATCTGTTATAAATAAAAAAAGCGCATTTTGCAGTAGATTTTTCTTTTCCGATGTAGTATAGGGAAGTTGCACAACAACCCATAATCACTACATATTCGAGAAAGGAACCGACCACAAAATGCGCGAAAAGATGCAAAAACAGCTGCCCTTGATGAACCACGCAACCGATCACGACCAAGCCAGGGAATTGGAAGCCATCGATGGGATCCTGAAAAAGCACCCTACTATCTGTGATCTGGTTTATCAAGACCTTTGTGCAGGCAGCTGCGTTGATAGCCGCAGGGGGGCCCGCGGCATGAGCGCCGAGCAAGTGCTGCGCTCTGCGATCGTCAAGACCCTTTTCGGTTTTACTTACAAGGAGTTGGCTTTTCATCTGATCGATTCGCGCGTCCTGCGCCGGTTTTGCCTGGTCGGCATTGCCGACAAGGGATTCAAGAAGTCGGTCTTAAACAAAAACATCAAGGCCCTGTCGGCCGACACCTGGGAGCAGATCAACCGGCAGCTCCTGGGGCATGCCGCGGCCGAAAAGCTCGAGAAGGCGCGCGAGGTTCGCATCGACTGCACGGTGGTTGAAACCAACGTCCATGCGCCTACCGACTCGAGCCTTCTCTTTGACGCGGTGCGGGTGCTCACGCGCCTGCTCCACGCCGCTAGAGAGGTCTGCGGGTCAAAAGGCATCAGCTTTAAAGACCACTTGCGGCGGGCCAAGCGCCGGATGCTCGGCATCCAGTATGCCCGCAATGAGCGGCAGCGTAAATCCCGCTACAAGGACCTGCTCAAGGTGACCCGTGACACTCTGGGCTGCAGCCGCCGAGCGATCGACTGGATCGATGAGCACGGCAGCGAACTCGAGCTTCTTGCCATTTCCGGTCAGCTGCGACATTACTGCGCGTTGACCGAGAAGGTCATCTCGCAAACCGAGCGACGGGTGGTCGCCGGAGAGAAGGTGCCGGCGGAAGAGAAAATCTTCTCGGTCTTCGAGCCGCACACCGACATCATCGTTAAAGACCGTCGTGACGTGTTCTACGGCCACAAGATCTGCCTGACCGGCGGAAAATCGAATCTGATCCTCGACTGCCTGATCACAGATGGCAATCCGGCAGACAGCACGCTGACCCAAACGATGCTCGAGCGCCAGCAGGAAATCTACGGCCGCTATCCACTTAAAGCCGCTTAAGATGCCAAAACAAGTGGTGTCAAGGACGTTTGCTTCGCCAAGAAACGCGGTCTTAAAGTAGCCGACATGTGTCGCAGTGATTATGTCTACAACCGGCTCAGGCGGTTCCGGGCCGGGATCGAATCCGGGATCTCCTGGCTCAAGCGCAGCTTCGGGCTTTGTCGCTGCACCTGGAAAGGGCTTCGTTCCTTCAAGAGTTACGTCTGGTGCTCGCTCGTCGCGGCCAATCTGTTGACCCTGAGTCGCCGACAGACGGAAACGTAAGTAAACCTAAAAATTTTGGCGTGCTTTGTCATCAGAGGACAGCCATGCCTTGAAACGGTGAGTTTTGTATAATCTGGTTTACTTTACTTCTCTTCGTTGAAATTGAAGTTCCAACGGATTTACAAGTAGCTACTTTGTAGCGTTCGAAAGATTAAAATCGGCAATTTATGGATCGACACTATCTTGAGCAGCTCTCCCGCCATGGCGGGATTTCATAAATTTTTTAAATAAAAAAT
>JARROL010000523.1:0-1284 GCA_037383965.1 Desulfobacterales bacterium
TCGGAATTGCAGAAAAAACCGTGAAGGTACACCGATCGCGGGTGATGACGAAAATGAAAGCGGACTCACTGGCCGCCCTCGTGCGGCTGGCCGATAAGCTGAAACTTCCATCCTCAATAAATTAAATTGAACGTTCATCAAAATTCATCTGTTCTCACTCTTTGTTTCGATATTGGACCAAAGTCCAATTGACGTGACCGCCTCGTGCGTTAATTTTCACCAATTATAAATTCCTCAATCAGCTACTTTGAGTCTGTCGGGTCGAGAAAACATAATTCCGTGGCCCATCCCGACTGCTTCGGCGACACTGGCTCGCAGAGAAGGCGATGAACTGAGAATAAGGGTATGGATGTCACCGGCCGCAACTACAGCATATTTAGGGGAAGGTGAAGTAATGATGAATCAGGCCTTAACGAGGTGGACATGGCTGAGACCGTTGCTCGTCGTGCCCTTTTTGATGACCTCTTTCGTGTGGGCGCAGGAGAGCAAGGTCTTCAAACAGGAAGAGCTCGACCAGATGCTCGCCCCGATTGCCCTTTATCCCGATTCGCTGCTGTCCCAGGTGCTGATGGCCGCCACCTATCCGTCGGACGTGGCCGATGCGGCCAAGTGGTCGAGGGCCCATCCCGATCAGAAGGGTGACGCGGCCGTCAAGGCGGTTGCGGACCAGCCCTGGGACCCGAGCGTGCAATCACTCGTTGCCTTTCCCCAGGTGCTGGCGACTATGGAACAGGACCCCGACTGGGTCCAGAGGCTCGGCGACGCCTTCCTCGCCCAACCCGAGGATGTCATGGATGCGGTCCAAAGGCTGAGAGCGGCGGCAAAGAAAGCCGGCAACCTCGAGTCGACCGAGCAGCAGAAGGTGATCGTCGAGCAGGCGCCGCAGACCCAACAGTCGGTCATCGTGATCGAACCCGCCCAACCTCAGGTGGTTTACGTGCCGTCCTACAACCCGACAGTGGTCTACGGATCGTGGTGGTACCCGAGCTATCCGCCGGTTTACCTGCCGCCACCGCCCGGTTACGTTTTCGGCAGGGCGCTCGTTTCCGGCATCGCTTTCGGTGTCGGCATCGGGATCACCAACGCGCTCTGGGGCGGCTGTAACTGGGGGCGCCGCAGTGTAGACATCAATGTCAACCGTTACAACAACATCAACGTCAACAGGAAGCTCAACGTCAATCAGAAAAATGTCAACTGGAACCACAACGCCCAGAACCGCCGCGGTGTACCGTACCGTGACGCGAAGAGCCGCGAACGCTACGGCAAGCAGGTTGCCGGCGCCGA
>JARROL010000524.1:0-1281 GCA_037383965.1 Desulfobacterales bacterium
GCTCAGGGTACCGCAGGATACGATGGCAATATCTGCAAATGACACATTTTCCATGTTTAAGCCTCTCTATCATGCCTCCGAACTTATCGCAGCGTATAAAAAGTTAACTGTGTTAGTTCGAGGTACTTATTGTCGGTCGCATTTAGTATCTTTGTGCCAGCTCGTAACCGGCATGTACGGCGCTGAATATATCCTGGACTTCGTTGGCATCCCCGATGATTTCCAACTTGGGAACCGCCATTTTTATGTCCTCATCCGGACCGGGTGCCGTGCGCATCCCGGAAGCCAGTATGACCGTTTGAAACGATGCCAGACGTTTCGTTTCGCCATCCTGTTCCACTTCGACACCGTCGGCCCAAAAGGCCTTTACCGTGGTATGGGCCATCAAAGTGACGGTCGCCATCTGTTCAATCCGCATCAGTGTCAGCTTTCTGGTAATCATTTCCATCATGCTGCCGATAGGATCCGTCCTTTTGGTGGCAATGACGTCGAAACCTTGCAGGCCCAATTTTTCCGCAATTTCGAGACCGGACCGACCGGCACCGATCACAAGGATGCGGGGGCCCCGCACTTCTTTTTCTCCACCAAAAAAGTCAACGGACGTCATGACATACTGATCGTGCAGACCGTCGATGTCGGGAAAATTTTGAACCGCACCGGTGGCCCACACCAAAAGATCCGGTTGTACTTCTCGAACCAGGCCTACATCGACTTTTCGTCCCATGATGACGGATTCGGCGATTGTCCTCGTGCAATAATTCAGCGCATACAAGCCTTCCCGCATACTCTGTTTGCCGGGCGCCTGCCAGGCGAGTGAAAACTGTCCGCCGAGGTGGGTTTCCTTTTCCGCAACGGTTACCCGGTGACCCCGTTGAGCGAGGTAAACCGCCGCACTCATACCGGACGGGCCGCCGCCCGCCACCAGGATCTTCAAGGGGTTCGGCGTGGGTTCCAGGGCGGGCTTTCCGATCGCCGGATTGAGATTGCATCCCAGAGGTTCACCATTTTTTAGTCGATGGAGACACCCCTGGAGACAGTAACCACAGTATCTCACCTCGTCGTACTGTCGGGTTTGCCATTTTTCGATGAGATCGGGGTCGGAAATGAGCGGCCGCCCGAGGGCGACGAGGTCGGCCAAATTTTTTTGGAAAATTGTCTCGATTTTATGTATCCGTCCCATACGTCCGGCGATGATTAAAGGAAGGTTCGTCTGTCCCCGAATCCAGGCCAGGGCATCCATTTGCGGTTTTTCCGGCAGACTGGAATGATGAAAATACCAAG
>JARROL010000525.1:0-1265 GCA_037383965.1 Desulfobacterales bacterium
GGCTTGCCGCCGGAACGATCGACGGTCCGGGCGCCAGCCGGCACCCGGACTGCAAAAAAACATAGGATGCGAACCAACACCCTCGTGTTCGCCGAAATGGAGGTTACCATGTTTCCAAAAATAAAGCGTCAAGTCATCAACAAGCGTTTAACCGTGCCTTTTAAGTGCTTGCTGTTTCTGGCCGCAATTGCCTTGTCGCTGACCGCCTGTTCAAGAAACGATGCAGCTCAACCACCCCCCGCAACGACCCAACCGCCGCTTCAGATGCCTGCAGTGGCGGAAAAAACAGTGGCCCCGTCCGATAATTTAACCATGGCCATCGAACGGGTGGCGCAAGATACCATACCGGCTATTGTTCACATCGAGGTCACCGAGCACCAGGAGGTCGCTAACCCCTTTTATCAATACCGCAACGACCCCTATTTCAAATACTTCTTTGGTCTTCCGAATGAAATGCCCAAAAAATTTCAACGTGAACTGATGGGATTGGGCACGGGCATGATCATCGACTCCCAGGGCCATATCCTGACCAACTACCATGTCGTGGGCGGCGCCAGCAAAATCCAGGTGACCCTTGCCGATGGATCGCAGTATCCGGCCGAAGTGGTCGGAACGGACCCTAAAACGGATTTGGGGGTGATAAAAATTTCCACACCGAAATCGCTTCCCCATGTGGCCTTCGCAAATTCCGATGACGTCAAAGTCGGCCAATGGGTGGTCGCGATTGGCACTCCCGAAGGACTCGACCAAACCGTCACCCAGGGAATTATCAGCGCGACCCATCGCACCGGCATCACCGACCCTAACGACTATCAAGACTACCTGCAAACCGATGCGCCCATAAACCCGGGCAACAGCGGCGGACCGCTGCTCAATCTCCAGGGGCAGGTGGTGGGGGTCAACTCGGCAATTTTGTCACAGTCCGGGGGATCCGAAGGCATCGGTTTCGCCATTCCCAGCAACATCACCACCCACGTTGCTCAGGCCTTGATAACCTTCGGAAAAGTCGAACGGGGTTGGATCGGTTTGAGTCTCCAGGGCCTGAATCCTGAATTGGCCAAGACCTTCGGCCTGCCATCCGACAAAGGCGTTCTGGTCGCCGATGTCATGAACGGAGGGCCGGCAGACAAAGCCGGTGTGAAGCGCGGTGATGTCATTCTCGACTACCAGGGCACAGTGACGCCGGACGTGGCAACCCTTCGCAATGATGTGGCCAACGCCGCGGCCGGCCAGGAGGCGACTTTGACGGTTTGGCGCAGCAATCA
>JARROL010000526.1:0-1232 GCA_037383965.1 Desulfobacterales bacterium
CCTCTATAATTGTGGATTCATCCGTCTTCATAGTATGGGGTTTATCCGCCTTTAGTGTGGAGGATTTATCCGTCTTTGGTGTGGCGCGTTCATCCGTCCTTACGGTGCCGGATTGGTCAACTTTCATGAGCGCATTCCGGTCGGTCCCGTTTGTCTCTGGCCTTTGCGCTACGGGGGCGGCCATTTGACCGCCGCGCAGGGCGACCTCCACCGGATTTTGCGTCCATTGATCGGCAATTTCGCCGCTAACCGGATCGACCATTTCAAAGTGTATATCGGACGGAACGTTGAATTCTCGTGCGGGTTCGCCGCTTGTGGCCCTGATCATAAAATCGGCCCAGATGGGCGCTGCCCCCCGTCCGCCGGTTATGCCGACACCGTTTACATCCCGCAGGCTGAGGCCGCGGTCGTACCCCACCCAAACCGAGACGCTGAGCGTGGGGGTAAAGCCGGTAAACCAGGCATCACGAAAATCATCAGAGGTGCCGGTTTTGCCGGCAGCCGGCAGATCGAAACCCATACGCCGAATGACTCGACCGGTGCCCCTTGACAATACACCACGCATCATGTCGACCATCTGAAAGTCGATGTCGGCATTCAGCGTGCGCTGGCCTCGAACGATTTGTTCTTCCAACACGCGACCCAGGGGGTCTTCGATGCGACGGATCCAGAACGGTTCGTGCCGCACACCGCCGGTTGCAAAAGTGGCAAATGCCGAAGCCATTTCCAGGGGACTGACGCCGGAAGTTCCCAGCGCCAGCGAATAAACAGGTGTTAAAGCACTCTTGATTCCTGAACGACGGGCCACATCGATCACTGCCTCAGGACCCACACGCTCAACCAGTTGAGCGGCAATCGCATTGACGCTTTTCATAAGTGCCTGTTTTAAAATCATGGGCCCTTCATATTCGCGTTCGAAATTCTTCGGCGTCCAGTCTCTGGCACCGGCGACCGGAATCGTTATGGCTCTGTCCACAAAAACATCGGCCGGAGTCAAACCCAGTTTTTCAAATGCCGCATAATAGAGAAAGGGTTTAAAACCGGATCCGGGAAGACGATTGCTTTCCACTGCCCGATTAAATTCCGTTTCCGAATAATCTCTTCCGCCCACAAGGGCTTTGACGGCCCCGGAGTTGCATTCGATGGCCACCAGTGCTCCCTGCGGGTGAGTCAGCGCGCCGGCGCTGTCGCTATCAGCACCCTCGTCAATTCCCGTCAGTTGATCCAGTTTT
>JARROL010000527.1:0-1228 GCA_037383965.1 Desulfobacterales bacterium
GGATCGAACTCAACTTCGATATTGAGGCGTTTCATATCCGGATTGGCCCGGATGACCTCATAGGCCTGCCGCATGGGGACGTCTCCCGTTCCGGTGGCGACACCGACGATCCGGCAGCCGTATTGATCGAAGACAATGCGATGATCGGAAAAATGATTGGTATAAGATACGGGTGCCAGCTTGCGAATCGCCGTCAGCGGGTCTTCGCCCACCATGAGAGAGTTGTTGGTGTCAACACAACCGCCCACGTAAGGATGGTTAACCCGGTTGATAATCCAGAGCACCTCATCACTGAAGGCTTCGGTATGATTCTCCAGACATATTCGCACCCCGGCGTTTTGTGCGACTGGTGCAGCGGCTTCGGCTTTGCGGGCAATCTCTTCCAGTTGCGGAATCACCGCCGGATGAAAGGCCGAGCCGCACACCGGATGCGGCCGGTTAACATCCATGCTTATTTTACCGATATCCGAGCCGATTTTTTCAGCAATGGCGACACCCTCTTCCATGGTATTCGTCAGGCGGTCATCGTATTCGGATGCGTCTAAAGAAAAATTGTATTCCAGGAATAATCCTCTTTCTTCAGCGGCCCGGCGCACATCGCCCAGGTGCGCGTCATCGGTTGAGCCCAGATCAGCCGCCGTCAAATGCAGGCCGTCGAGCCCCAGCTTCTTGGCCTCGTCCATCAAACCAAAGATGTCCCAGACCGGCTCCCATTGAAGCTTATAGCCGCCCCAGTTCTGTCCCATGCCGTGTAAATGCAAACTGTATGTGTGTAGTCCTAATAGCATGACGGAATCTCCTTTCCGTAATATGATTATCGAGGACGAGTAGGAGTACGAGGACGAATATTGCACAGTCCCCTTTCCTTTGTACTCGTCCTCGTCGTCGTAATCGTCCTCGATCTCAATATGCATTCAAGGCAGCCACAGAGGGCTGCCCTACTTTCCGGTTTTCATCTGTCCTCTGATCTCTGCCTTCTGTCATCTGTTTGCTGACACCTGAATCCACAAAAACTTAATTAATGACTCATGAGTGTCTTACCTTCTTTTTTGCCAATTCCCTCTTTGTACCGCGTCGGTCGCAGTGGATTCTCTTTGGGATCCATTGCGCCGGTCACCAGATCGCTGACCCATTTGCCCGCCTGCGGCGAGAGCATCACGCCGGCCCAATAACCGCAGTTGACATAAAAGCCGGGGACTTCGGGCACCGGGCCGATCAGCGGTTGGTC
>JARROL010000528.1:0-1219 GCA_037383965.1 Desulfobacterales bacterium
GTCACGAAACAATAAGTTGGCTATTTCAAGCATGAAGGTCCCCGGCCGACAAATCGTGGAACTGGTCAAGCAAGGTACCACGCCCCGCGCCATCATGACACCGGCGGCTTTCGAGAATGCGATTCGGGTCGATATGGCGATGGGAGGGACTACCAACACGGCATTACACATACCGGTCGTCGCCCGGGAAGCCGGTATCGACATCGACATTCCCGGCCGGACGCTGAATGTCAAGCTGGAAGAAAACCAAAGCACCGGCGCTCCGAAGCAAAGCCGCCCGGTCATCAGCTGACATCGCTTTTGGCACGCTTCCGCGGAGCGTATGAAGGGGTCAATTGTTATGGCAAAAAGCCGTAAAGAGGCCGTTTCTGGACGGGCACTAGATTCTGTGCAGCTCCAAAGGCGGCTTCAGTTCCGTGTTTGCCTTTTGCAGTTGGGATTCACCGGAGATCACGGCGACATTGTCCGCATAGCGGCCGGGATCGAAGTACTTTTCGGCTGTTTCCCGCACCTGCCGGCGGTTCAAGTTCAGAAGGGCTTGCTTGAACTGCTGCCGGGCCTCATCCGTGAGTCGGATGATCTTGCGATAAAACGCTTTGCGGGCAGCCGGACCGGGTGGGTCCGGTTTGTCGATTTCGGAGCACATCTGTAAAACGGCTTCGTCGACATCTGTTTCCTTGTATGCATCCGAGCGTACAAATCCGGCGGCATTTTCGTAAACCTTCAAGGTTGCGCTGACGTGCGGGTCGCGATAAGAAGCGAAGCAGAACAAACCGTCCTCCGGATTGTACAGCGAAAATCCGCCATAGGCGCCACCCTTTTCTCTTATCTCACGGTGCAGGTAGAGCGAGCGCAGCAGTTTACTGATGACCGCCAGCGCCGGCGCATCCGGGTGTTCCATGCGGACGGTTTCGAAGGCCTTGGCCACAAAGGATACCGCCGATGACGTGCTCCAGCCCTCCCGAACCGGCTCCGAGGGAAGATCGAGCGGCGGCGGGCCGAAGCCGTCTCCACTGCCAAGAGGGGCCGGCGGCGGCTGCAGGCGCTCATAAATACCGATGACGGCTTTTGTCGCAGCAGCCAGGGAACTCTCTTCTCCAATCAGCGCCGTTTTCAGATTGCCGCTGACAATGACCGATTGACGAATTGCGGATAGGTTCTCAGCCAGGTCGGCGAAAGCAGCCTCCGAAGAGTCTTCGAGAAGTTTTTTGATTGTCCG
>JARROL010000529.1:0-1217 GCA_037383965.1 Desulfobacterales bacterium
ATTTCATTCAGGGGACCGAATAAGGGTTTGCGCTGCTCATTGAAGTCATAAATCAACTTGGCGCCCGCCAGATCGCCGCTGTCGATCTGGATGCCGCCTTCCAGGGCGTCGTCAATATCCGGGTCGTCTTCTGCGACCAGGCTGCTGTCCGGCAGGTTTGCGGGATCCTGGGAATCATTGTGTTCGGCCAGGGTTTCCACGTTGAAATCGATACTGGCCTGAATCATGTCATTGGCCATGACGTCGCTGGCGTCGACTTTGATGTTGACGTTGCTGTCGTAGGGAAAGTTTTGCGGGTCGAGACTGTCGTCCTGGCTGCGCTCATAAACCACCCACATGCGGGTGACCTGGTTGTCGGGATCGGCGGTCAGTTTTTCAAACCGCACGGTTGGGTCGCCCAGATTAACGCTGTAGACACCATTGACCCCATCATTGATGGTGAACTTTACACTGGTGTTGATTGTCGTATTGATGCCGTGAGCGGATTCGAGCAGGACGGCAAAATCGGTATTGTTCGGCACCCGCTGGGTGGTGGCGATACCGGCGTTGTTAAGGGGAATGCTGTCTTTAATGGCAAACGGTGCCTCGGCGGCGCTGCGCGGATGGGTGCGGGCCTCGTATTCCTGCAAATTGGTGTAGCCGTCGCCGTCCGGATCGCCGGCGCTGTCATCGAGCAATGGGTTCAAACCGTTTGCTGTTTCCCAGTCGCCGGCCATACCGTCGCCGTCGTTGTCGTTTATCGTGATGCTGGCAGGCGTCACCGGGTTACCGGCCAGATCGGTGATGCCGCTGACGGTGAGCGTAAAAATCTCATAAGCGGGAATCGACGCCATGGCGAGTCGATAAGCCGAGCTGCCCAGGTCGGTAATATCATCATCTTTCGGATCGACTGAAACAAAATTCATCGACGGGCTGAAGCTGTAATTATCTTCAGCGGCGGCGCCTTTCATATTCTCCTCGTCATAGGTGACGGTGATGGTATCGGCGGCAAAATTAAGCGTCGGAAATTGCACAATGGATGGCGGATCCGCATTGGCAGTGGTAAACATGACTTCCGCGGATGGATCGGCATCGTCGGTTCTGTTATCCGGACCATTACCGTAGGCATCGGTTGAACCCACCATAAAATAATAATCGGTTTCCTGCGTCAGACCGCTGAGGGTGATGCTGTGACTGGTTACGAGGGCCGAATCTGCTTCCGTGTTCGGGTAGCTGTC
>JARROL010000530.1:0-1208 GCA_037383965.1 Desulfobacterales bacterium
ATGTCGTACAGCAAATTTCGCGATTTGCTGCAGCAAGATAAAATTGAGCAGGTGGTCATTGAACCCCACAAAATTTTCGGTATGCTGAAAGCCCCGCCAAATCATCAGAAATCAGAAGCGGTTGGTAAAAAGGAGACACCGATCACCGTGCCCCGCAAAAAAACGCCTTGGCATCTTAACCTCAACCGGTTGTCTAAAGAGGCCAGAGCCCAGATCAAACGACAGTTTACCGTGGTCAGACTCGAAGATCCCCATCTTCTCCAGGATCTGCAGGCCCACGGGGTTGACTACCGGGGCAAAATCGAGTCCGATTGGCTGGGACATTTCTTTACCAACTGGATCATTCCGCTTGGCATCATGTTTTTGATTTGGGGCTGGCTGATTCGTAAAATGGGTCAAGGCCCCAACTTCTTGAATCTCGGCAAGAACAAGGCCAAAATCTATGAAGTCGATCCGTCTCTCAAGGTTTCTTTTGACGATGTGGCCGGCGTCGACGAAGCCGTCGAAGAAGTCATGGAAGTCGTGGCCTTCCTGAAGGAGCCCGATCGCTTCACCCGGCTGGGCGCCAAACTGCCCAAGGGAATTCTGCTGGTGGGACCTCCGGGAACCGGGAAAACCCTTCTGGCACGGGCAGTGGCCGGGGAAGCCGGTGTCCCCTTCTTCAACTTGAGCGGCTCGGATTTTGTGGAAATGTTCGTCGGATTGGGTGCCGCCCGGGTTCGCGATCTGTTCAAGGAAGCCAAAACCAAAGCCCCGTGTATCATTTTTATCGACGAACTGGACGCGGTCGGAAAAAGCCGCGGCCAGGCCCACTTTCCCGGCAGCAACGACGAACGGGAAAACACCCTGAATCAGCTGCTCACCGAAATGGACGGTTTCGATCCCAAGTCCGGAATCATCATCATGGGGGCCACCAACCGTCCCGAGGTCCTCGATCCGGCTCTTCTGCGACCCGGGCGCTTCGATCGCCAAATTCTCGTGGACCGACCGGACTTAACCGGCCGGGTGCAGATTTTCAAGGTCCATACTCGGAGTCTGACCCTGAGCCGGGATGTGGACTTGCGGAAACTGGCCGGTGAGACACCGGGCTTTGCCGGCGCCGAAATCGCCAACGTCTGTAATGAGGCCGCGCTTCTGGCATCACGCCGTAACCATGACAACGTCTTGCAAGCGGACTTCCAGGATGCGATTGAACGCGTCATCGCCGG
>JARROL010000531.1:0-1205 GCA_037383965.1 Desulfobacterales bacterium
GTTGCTGCTATAGAGCCGGGTCAGCATCTCTTTGACGGTGCGGCGCTTTGAGGCAGCGGCACTGGGGCAGGTGTTATTGAACTCCGGGAAATCTTGCTCTGCTGCAAACTGCCGGATCACGTCTTCTTCCACATAAGCCAGCGGTCGAATCACCGTGAAGCGACCCTCGAAAAGGGGTTGGAAAGGCACCATCGTGCTGATTTCGCCGGCGTAGCACATGTTCATGAACAGCGTTTCAATGATGTCGTCCTTGTTGTGGCCAAGGGCCAACTTGCGGCAGCCGAGTTCGTCAGCGATTTCGAACAGTCGCTTTCGCCGCCTCCAGGCACACAAAAAACAAGGATTTTCTCGGTTTTCGTCGCTGTGCGCCTTCACGCCGAAATCGGTTTGCTCGATCCTGAGTCGATAGCCGGCTTGCCGGCAATAACGCTGCAGCCGTTCTGAAAATCCACCGTCAAAACCGGGATCGAGGTAAATGGCATGGAGTTCGTAGGTGATGCGGACCCGCCGCAACCGTTCGGTCAAAAACCACATCAGAGTCAGGCTGTCTTGACCGCCCGAAAGACCGACCAGGATATGATCACCGTCGCAAATCATATCATAGCGGTGGAGGGCCCGGCCGAGATGTCGATTAATTTTCTTGTATGTGGGACTGCAGGACGACAAGACCTATTCGTCAGCCGCGGTTTCGCTGGTTTCCTGGAGGGGCTCCCCTTCCGTTGACGCGGGCAATGCCGCCGGTTCCTCGAATTCCGGCAGGGCCGGTGTAACGGGGGTCAGTTTGATCTTGCCGGCTGCGATTTCCCGCAGAGAAATCACGATGTCCTCGTTTTTTGGTGCGCTGACCAGATATTCCGAGCCTTCGCGGATTTGCCTGACCCGTTTGGCCACCATATTGACCAGTAAAAATCGGTTAGGTACATTTTTCAGGCAATCCTCAACAGTGATTCTCGCCACAGTGTAACCTCCATTTTTGATTCACCCATTTACAGGATGTCAACCAGTTCGTAAATCCGTCTTCCCCCAGGAACCTGAATCGTCAGTTCGTCACCGGGTTTCTTGCCGATAATGGCGTTTCCCAAAGGAGAAGAAATCGAAATCCGACCGGCATTGATGTTCGATTCGTCCGGACCGACCAGCTGGTACTCGACATCTTCCCCGGTTTCGACATTCTCGAGCACAACCCGGCTGCCGAAAACGGCTTT
>JARROL010000532.1:0-1203 GCA_037383965.1 Desulfobacterales bacterium
ACGCAGATCATCGGGACCGTAATGCCGCCCCATCTTCTTGAGGATCGACCGGCTGGCATGTTGAATTGGAACATCGAAATAGGAACAGATGTTCGTGTTTTGAGCCACCGCATTCATCAGTCTGTCGTCGATATTCTGCGGATGCCCGTAGAGAAAGCGGATCCAGAAATTCTCCACGCCTGAACCGTCCGGCAGGGTGGCAAGAGTTGTCAGAAGGCGCGCGAGGTCGGCCGGCGGGCTCAGGTCCTTGCCGTAATCGGTTGTTTCCTGCGAGACCAAAACCAGTTCCCTGACGCCGGAGCGAACCAGCTGCCGGGATTCGGCGACGACGTCCTCGATCGACCGGCTTTTCCGCCGACCGCGCAGCCTGGGAATGATACAGTAGGTGCACTGCCGGCTGCATCCTTCGGCAATCTTCACATAGGCCATCCAGCGGTTGCTGCGCTCCCGCGCAACATTTGCCCCCGCTGGTGCCAGTGACTCCGGATCCGGTAAAACGCACTTGGCCGTATCCAGGTGTCCCCGGACCGCTTCGACAATTCGATCGAATGCGCCGGTTCCCAGAAAAACATCCACCTCCGGAATAGCCTTGGTGATCTCTTGCCGGTATCGCTCCGGCAGGCAGCCGGTCACGATCAGCCGCCTGCAGCGGCCCTCATTTTTGTGTGTCGCCAATTCCAGAATCGTGTCGATCGATTCATCGGCCGCCGATTCGATAAAGCTGCAGGTGTTGACGATGATCACCTCGGCATCACCCGGTGTGTCGGTAAAAAGCGCGCCGACCTCCTTTAAACGCCCCAGCATGATCTCGCTGTCGATCTGGTTTCTGGCACATCCGAGGCTGGTGAGATGGACAATCATGAAGCGGTACTATCACAAATGGAAGTTGAAACAAAACCCGGTCGCCAGTTCCTGCCGGATATAAACATCGGATGGCTCCTCCGGACGCACCAATCTAAAAGGGTTGCCCTCTATCCCGGGCAACCCTTTAATTCACACGAACCACTTATGGCCCTCTGGGCCGCCCCGGTGCATGAAAATGATGCGCCGGAGCCCGGATGAGCGGTTGAGAACAGCGGCTGACTGTCTGAGCCGCCAACGGGATCTTAGATCGAACGCAAAGCCGATGCCGCATGAAAGGCACACCATTGGGGACAAACCCCGAACTCCTTATTTGAAGCCGGGCCTGGTCGGGCTTAGAAC
>JARROL010000533.1:0-1799 GCA_037383965.1 Desulfobacterales bacterium
GTCTGAATTTCGGCGATTTGATGAACAGCGATGGCTTGTTGAAGGGAATCGATTTGAACCTTAGGCTCAACTCTCCGACCACCGATGCCGCCAAGCGATTTCTTATCGACTGGCTACCGGAAATCGGCCCGGTGCATGGAGAGGGGCGACTACAGGGCAGTGCGCATCAGCTTGGTTTGGAAGAGCTATCGATCGTCATCAATGAAGCCGGGCCGTTGAGCGTTGCCTCGCAAGGCCGCATCGGTCGGATTCCTACTAAAAGGGGAGACCGTATTTCCAAGCTCGATCTGGGGATATCGGTGCAAGCCGAAAAGACGACGCTGCTGGCCAAGGCTTTGGGTTTATCTCTGCCGAAGCTGGGGGCAACATCGGCTCGGTTCCGGGTATACTATACGGCGGGCAAGCTACGGTTTGACGAGGTGGAGGTAAAGACGACCGACCGCAACGGTTTGGAGACGGCGTTTTCCGGCTCTGTTGGGGATATTCCCAATAAAGAAGGACAGCCGTATGGCGATGTGGATTTTCGTGTCCGTATGACTGCGCCCGACCTGGGTGCCGCCGAACCATTGTTGGGCACCAGGATTATAACCGATGTCGGACCGGTTGTCGGGGAAGCACGGGTAGTAGGAACCACCGACGTCTTGTCGCTTAAAAACCTTGTGCTTACAGCCGGTCGACCGGGCCGGGCGCACATGGAGATGCATGGCGTCACCGACTGCAACATCGAAGGTTCCATTCAGTTCGATGAGGCGTCGAAGCTGGCGCTACTTTCGGGACTCTCGCCTTCGCACCTTGGCCCCCTTCAGGGGTCGTGGCGACTGGTTGATCGCAACGGTGGGTTTGGCATCGACGACGCCAAATTGTCCATAGGTGCCAAGGAAAGCTTCCTGCTGGAGGCTGCCGGAAATATCGAATCCATCTCGCGCAAGGGCGTCATAGCCTTGTCCGGAGCCGAATTTGACATCTCGGCATCGGCGGTGGACATCAAGGCCGTTCCGGTTCTTGCCGATTTGGGTCTTCCTGATTTGGTGCCGCTGAAAATGAGCGCCAAACTTCGTGCGGAAAAAGATCGGCTCGACCTAGAACGGATGGTTATTAATGCGGGATCGGCCGAAGCGTCAGGCATTGCCGTTGAAGGAGATATCCATAAAGTCGGCACCAATAAAAATACTAAGATAATCGCGACATTTGAAACGCATACGCGGCCATGGATGGAAAGGATTTTACGACGATCGGTTGCCGAGAGCCACAAACTTATCGGGCGCTTGACACTGATACCGGAACCCCGTCAGCTGCGAATTGCAAAGCTCGTCATTGCCGTCGATGACCAACAAACGGCCGCCCTGCAGGCCAGCGGCCTGGCCAAAAAATTAAACGGGTCGATCGCCCTCGATGTAAAAGTATCGGTTGCGGCCGACAAACCATCCGTTTTCGGATCGATGGTTGGCGTTCCGCTGCCCTCGCTGCAAGCGCTGTCAGCCGATGGCCGTCTGCAGATAGCAGGCAAAAAGACCGATTTTGAAGGCAGCCTGCGTTTTGGCAAGACGGTCCTTGAAACAGCGGCCCACAGCTTTATCCGAGGCCACAGACCGCACCTGGATCTGGTCATAAATTCACCTGTCGTATATCTAGCAGACTTAGGTATTACTCCCCAGGAGTCGGTAGCGGAGGCGGAAAAGAAAACACCGACCAAAAGGGAGCAAGCCCCTTTATTCAGCAAAAAACCGTGGCCGTTTGATATGTTCAGGGAGATTGACCTAACGCTCGGTTTTAACGCGGACAAACTGGTGGGAAACAAC
>JARROL010000534.1:0-1194 GCA_037383965.1 Desulfobacterales bacterium
GATCGGGAAAGCGCAGCATACATGGGTATGTGAGCATTTACCGGAGGTCTGCAACGCAGCCATTGGGCCCAAGATGGGGTTTTGAAACCACTTCTATTTCAAAACCCATCGTGGTATCAGGGCGTGTGCGTAAAGGGGCCAAGTCTGCGTTTGACGCTTGCTTTAATTCGTTAAGGGTCAGACCGGATTTGACCCCTTTAATTTAGCCGCCGGTGGAAAGGTAAAAAGTCCTTGCCATCGGATGATTAATGATTAATATTCGCTCTCTCGTTCGTCCAAAAATACGTTAGCGCAAACGGAAAGTTCGAAAACGATGACGGAAGCACAGCGAAACAACAGCTTAAGAAATATTGCCATCATTGCCCACGTCGACCATGGCAAAACCACCCTGGTGGACGCCATGTTCCGCCAAAGCGGCCTGTTCAGAGACAATCAGGAGGTCGACGAACGGCTCATGGACACCCTGGATCTCGAGCGGGAACGCGGCATTACCATCGCGGCTAAAAACTGCTCGGTGATGTGGCGGGATGTCCGCATCAATATTATCGACACACCGGGTCATGCGGATTTCGGCGGGGAAGTGGAGCGGGCGCTGTCCATGGCCGACGGTGCCATCCTGCTGGTTGACGCCTCCGAAGGGCCGTTGCCCCAGACCCGCTTTGTTTTGAAAAAGGCCCTGGATGCCGGTCTGAAGATCATCGTGGTTATTAACAAGATCGACCGTCAGGACGCCCGGCCAGAACAGGTTCTGGATGAGATTTATGATTTGCTCATCGACCTGGACGCCACCGACGAACAGCTCGAGTTTCCTCTGCTGTATGCGGTGGGTCGGGACGGTATCGCCTGCAGAACCCTGGACGAAGCGGGGAAAAACCTTCACGCGCTGATGGACACGATTCTTGAAGAGATTCCGGGTCCTTTTTACGATCCCGAGGCGCCGTTCCAGATGCTGGTATCGGACCTGGGCTATTCGGATTATCTGGGGCGGCTGGCGATCGGGAAAATTTTCAACGGGACGGCCCGCTTCCGCGACGCCCTGGTCTGCATCGGCAAATCCGGGGAAAGTTTGCCGCTCAAGGTTTCAAAACTGCAGGTCTACGACGGGATCACCCTCAGAGAGATGGATGCGGTCAGGGCCGGGGATATCGTGGTGCTGTCGGGCGTCGAAGCGGTTGAGATCGGGGATACCATCTG
>JARROL010000535.1:0-1192 GCA_037383965.1 Desulfobacterales bacterium
GCCGGCTGCGAAATTGCGGAGCAGGTTTCCATCGGTGCTCATGTGGTCATCGGCGACCGTACAAAAATCGGGCCGCGGGTTGAAATCGGTGCCGGTGTGGTTATCGGTGAGGAGGTGACAATCGGCGCCGACTGCCGGATCAGAGCCAATGTGACGATTGAATATCAGTGTGAAATCGGTGAGCGGGTCGTTGTTCACGCAGGTACCGTGATCGGTGCCGACGGGTACGGCTATGCCACCGATTCACATGGCCATCATGTGAAGCGCCCGCAGCTGGGAACGGTGCGGATCGGCGATGATGTCGAGATCGGCGCCAATTGCTGCATCGATCGCGCCACCTTCGGCGTAACCTGGGTCAAATCAGGCACGAAGATCGACAACCTGGTCCAGATCGGCCATAATGTCGTCATCGGTGAGCATTCCCTGCTCGTTGCCCAGGTCGGTCTCTCCGGGTCGACGACCCTCGGCAGAAATGTTGTTTTGGGCGGTAAGGCTTCAGCTGCAGGTCATCAGTCAATTGGAGACGGCACCATGGTTGCCGGTTTTTCCGCCCTGCACGGTGATCATCCCCCGGGGTCTCGCCTGGCCGGAATCCCGGCGATTGACGGTACGCGCTGGTTCAAGGCCGTGACCGCATTCAGCCGGCTGCCTGAGTTGCGCCGGGATGTAAGAAAAATAAAAAAGGATCTGGCCCGTCTGGACAAACAGGGCGATATCGATGGTGAGGAGGAATAAGAGATGGAAGACATCGTCAAGGAGCAACCGGTCGATATTGAGGAGATCATGCGGCTGCTGCCGCATCGCTACCCGTTCCTGCTGGTTGACAAAATCACCTCGCTGATCCCCAGAAAGAGCGTGATCGGTTTAAAAAACGTTACCGTCAACGAGCCGTTTTTCCAGGGGCATTTCCCCGACCGACCGATATTTCCCGGTGTCCTTATCCTCGAGGGACTGCCCCAGACCGGAGGCTGCATGGCCTTTTATTCGGTGCCCGAGATGATCGGTGAGCGGCTTGTTTACTTTGCCGGTATCGACAAGGCCCGTTTCCGCAAGCCGGTCGTTCCCGGTGATCAGATCGAGTACCGGCTGGAACTGATCAAGCATAAGCGGATGATGATGGTCATGAAAGCCCAGGCCTTCGTTGACAACCAGTTGGTCACCGAGGCTCAGTTGATGGCGAGCGTCGTATAGC
>JARROL010000536.1:0-1181 GCA_037383965.1 Desulfobacterales bacterium
GAGGTTTATGACAACGTGGAGAATGCGGTGGATCCGTCCAAGGCCTTCAACGGGACGGGCGCCGATGACCCGAATCTTCAATCGGGTCTTGATGTAACCAGTGGATCCTTTGAAATCAATGGGACCACCATCGATGTTGCGGCGGATGATACGATTAACAGCGTGCTCGATAAAATTAATGATTCAGATGCCGGCGTAACCGCCACCTTCGACGCCGCTACCGAAACGGTTTTGCTGACCCAGGACACGCCCGGCTCGACTCCGGATATTGTGCTTGCAAACGACACCTCCGGATTTGTCGCCGCCGTCAAACTGGATAGCGCGGTGGCCGTCCCCGGCGAAGATGGCACGGTAACCGAAGATCCTGCAACGCCTCTGGCAGAAGTGGAAAGCTTGTCTGCGGTGCAAAGCGGCAGCATCAGCGTCAATGGTGTTTCCATCGACATTGACGTCAATACGGATTCGTTAAACGACATCCTTGATCGTATTACCGCCTCGGCGGCAGATGTCACCGCAAGCTATGACAGCAACTCCAAGCGGGTCACACTGAGTGCCAACAACTCCGACACCCAGCTCATTCTTGACAGCGGGTCGACGAATTTTTTTCCGGAAGTGGAAATAACAGACGGCACCTATGAACCGGTAAACGAAAGCATAGACGTACAGACAGGCGGTGTTGACGCGGTAAAATCGTCTGATCTTACGCTTGAATATGCTGAAACCTACACCACCGAACTGGCCAATGCAGCTGGTTCGGATGAGCAAATCGCGGAAACAGGCGTTACCTCCGCGGACGCCAAAATGCTGGGCGAACTGGTCAATATCATTGCCGATTCCATGAATGCCCTGTTCGACGGTTCGGAGATCACCTCTTCGTCAGGCACCGGAACCGAAGCGCTTCAAAATGACGTTCGCAATGCCGTCGCGTCATGGTTTGATTCCGAAGGGTCTCAATTCAACACCGACTTTGGCATTGGTTTTGATTTTGAAAAGACCGAAGGGAAAGTATTTAAATTCTCCCAGGCCGAGCGAGGTCAATTTGAGGCTGCTCTGGCATCCCCGCAAAGCGCGGCTTCGGTTCAAAAAGCGCTTTTTGGAATCGACTCCGGCGGGCTGTTCAACCAGCTGCATTCCGCCCTGACGGCAGCCGGTACCAACAGCGATCTTCAAGCGGATCCGAT
>JARROL010000537.1:0-1419 GCA_037383965.1 Desulfobacterales bacterium
TGGATCCGTCCAACTTCAGGGAATAATCTGAAATGATACGTCTTCATGCCCTCAGGATGATTCCAACAGGCAGGGACTCGCCGAACATGGCCATCTGATCATTGCGGGCCGGGGGTGTGATCTCCATGACGCGGCGCTTCAAATCATCTGGCAGTTCATTGGCCGCCATCCATTCAAGCACCCGATTTCGAGTTTCTTCGTCGAGATCCCGCGCCCTGTCGCCTGTTTTGCGGGCGATCTGTGAAATGGTCCGACCGGCTATCGTCGGATTCGACCAGGCATAGCCGATCAACTGCTCAATCCAGCGGGCGGCTTCAGCCGGCGGGATGGTGCGATCCGCCGGACCGTACAAGAGCTCACGGGCAGCCAATCGGGAAAGCGCCCAGAGGTGCTGAGATTTGAGCTTCTTGGGCGATATTTCAGCCAGAAGTTGACGTCCCAGTCGGACCTTGTCTTTACTGTAGAGCTTTTCCAAGTTGGCGGCGGTCATCCAGATTTCCGGCCGCAGGCAGAACCCGAGCAGGTTCGTCCAAGCACTTTCAAAATCAGGCCCCTTGTTGCGAACCGGCGTCAAGTCCAGAAGATCGTCGGCCAGGCTGCGGATGAATCCCAACGGCCAGTCGTCTCGAGGCAGATCGACAATCCGGCTCAGTTTTTTGGCGATTTTTTCCACTCTGGATTTGTCGTCACCGCTCAGGACCCGGTGCATGAGGTCCCGGGCAGCTTCGACGACCGTCAGTTCTAAAACCTGGGCATCGTCAGCCGCCTCCGGTGCCGCGGTTTCACGCAGCTGAAATTGGAGCTTCCAGCGATGCTCGCTGATGCGGGAACGGCACCAGAGTGCCAGGGTCCCGACTTCGGTATACTCGGCCTCGATTTTGACCGGAATGGCCCTCTGAGCCCCTTTTTTTCCATACTGCACGACTGTCTGCAGCGGCGGCAGGGCCGTGAAGGAGTCATCGACGCGAACCAGGTCGCCGCTGCGGTCGCCGCTGCGGTAACTCGAGCTGAAGATATCGAAGCTGACCGGCTGGTTGGTCAATACATCGAAAGCCTTGTCCTCCATGGGGATGGTGCTGCCTTCGTCGAGGCCGCGTTCGACGATGCACATGACCTCACGCTCTTGGGGTTTTGGCTGCCCCTGATCGTGTCGTGCCACCCCGAGGTAGTAAGCCCTCGGGCTGCCGCTGCCGACGCGCACGCCCGCGCCTATTTTGACAAGGCCATAATAGGCTGCGCCGAAGGCCACCGCCAAATCGAGGTCCGGGTTTTCCAGTACCTTCGGGAGTTCTGAGTTCCGGCTGGCAGTCCTATTTTGCAATGCCATCCGGATCCGCGCTTGAATTTCAGCCGGTTTGAGCGAGCCACCGTTGTAAAGGATCAAATCGGGAGCAACTGCAGACCGCTGCAGAATTTTCG
>JARROL010000538.1:0-1171 GCA_037383965.1 Desulfobacterales bacterium
GCCCAGCAAGCCGGAATGTTTGTGTTGATTCTGCTGATGGTGTTTGTGTTTTACAACGACATCACCCGGATATTTTCAGGCCAGTAAGAGAGCGATATGCCGCACCGACTTGAAATTGCACTTAAACCCCATCTCGCCGATGCCGAAGGCGAGGGTATTCGACACAAGGCCCGCGATTATTTCGGCATCCTGATAGACCAGGTCCGCACCGTAAACGTGCTGACCATCGACGCCGATTTTTCGTCCTCGCAACTCGAGCTCATCCAGTCCGAGATCTTCACCAATCCGGTCACCCAAATCTCTTCCTACGACCCGCTGCCAATCGACGGCGACTGGATCATCTGGGTCGGATTTCGTCCGGGAGTGAGGGACAATCCCGGAAGTACGGCCGTGGAGGCCATCGAGGACCTGCTCAGGGATCGGTTTGGAAAAGGCGAGACGGTCTACACGTCTAAACGGTATTGTCTCAAGGGCCGGAATTTGACGGCGGCCGATGCGGACAAGATCGCCGGTGCGCTGCTGGCCAATGACATTATCCAGCAGTGGCAAGTTTATGCCAAAAGCGATTGGAACCCGGCGGTCGGCGTCGGTTTGATTCTTCCCAAGGTGATGTTGAACCACACCCCGACCGTGGTGACGATTCCAATCGACAGCGACGCTGCGCTGCAACAGGTCAGCCGCGAACGCAACCTGGCGCTCAATCCGAACGATATTCCGGTCGTGCGGGCCTATTTTCTGAAGCCGGAGGTCAAGGCCGCACGGGCGGCCGTCGGACTCGCCGATCCCACGGATGTCGAGCTGGAGTACATTTCCCAAGCCCGCAGCGATCATTGCAACCACAACACTTTCAGGGGACGGTTTGTTTACGAGAGTGGCGACGGGGGCGAGCCGGTCGTGGAGGACAACCTTTTCAAAACCTTCATCGAGGCGCCGACCCTTGCACTGCAGAAGAAAAAACCCTGGGTCGTATCGGTCCTGTGGGACAATGCCGGTGCCGGCCGCTTCGATGAAGACCACTACTACGCGATAACCGGTGAGACCCACAACTCCCCGTCCAACATGGAAGCCTACGGTGGCGCCATCACCGGCATCGTCGGGGTTTACCGCGATCCATTGGGTACCGGCAAGGGATCCCGGCTTGTCATGGGCGGCTTCGGGTATTGCGTGGGCC
>JARROL010000539.1:0-2019 GCA_037383965.1 Desulfobacterales bacterium
TCCACCGAGGCGTTGATCGCCTCTTCAATTCCGGGCAGATTAACGCAGAACAGCAGGTCGTATTCTCCCATTAAAATATGCATGGCATTGACCTCGCCGCCCAGATTTTTTATGACGTCGACTGCCTGCTTGGTTCTACTGGCACTGATTTCCTTTAACGCATCGGGAGTGTATTTTCCGAACATGAAAAAAACAGCCATTTGCCAGCCTCCTCTCAATAAGGGCTTGGAGCCAGAAATTCTCGCTGAAAACAATAATCTTATGGATCAGGCCTTCGTAAAATATCCTAATATATACACCGGAAAATCAATATGTCAAAATGGAATCAGGCAGCCTTTTGGAGAGAGCCGATAATGTTGTCCCAGATACCGACAACCGCCGGCTTGGCGTCGGAATGACCGTCATATTCGAAGATGGTTCGCCCCTGCACCATGGCGTGCGTAAACGCCGGATCGAAGGGCACGCGCCCGAGAAAAGCCAACCCGCGCCGGCCGGCAAACTCTTCGATTTGCCGGCTTTTTTCGGTGTTGATGTCGAACTTGTTGACGCACACCATGGCGGGCACATTGAAGTGAGCGGCCAGCTGTGCGACCCGTTCCATGTCGTGGACGCCCGATACGGACGGTTCGGCCACGATCAGAACGCCGCTGGCGCCGCCCATGGAGGCGATAACCGGGCATCCCACCCCCGGTGGACCGTCGGTGAGGATGAGGGTCGATCCCCGGGCTTCGGCCAGCTTCCTGGCCTCTTGCCGCACCAGGGCCACCAGCTTGCCGGAATTCTCCTCGGCAATGCCGAGCCGTGCGTGAACCATCGGGCCGAAGCGGGTCTCGGAGACAAACCATTCGCCGCAGGTGTTTTCCGGAAAATCGATGGCCTTCTCCGGACAAAAATGGACACAGACGCCGCACGGTGCCGGATGTCGGGCGCCATAACGAGATGAAGGTCGGCCGCATCCACATCGGCATCACAGAGCACCTTGTTTTCAGCCAGTGACGCGAAGGCGGCCACCAGGCTGGTTTTACCGGTACCGCCTTTGCCGCTGATGACAATCAGCTCTTGCATGTCGTTGCTTCCTCCTGCTCTTCGACCAATTTTTTTATCGAAACGTAAAGATGTCGAAAGGCATCCCTCCATTCGGGGTGGGTTTCCACGATCAAGGCCCCGTCGGAATAGGCTTCAGCCACCCGGCGGTCGAACGGGATCTCCATCAGAATGGGGATATGCTCTTCTTCGGCATACGCATATACCTGACGGTCGCCCAAGTCCGCACGGTTGATCACCAGGCCGTGCGGTATACCCAACAGTTTAACGGCCCCTACCGCCAGTTTCAGGTCGTAAAGGCCGAAAGGTGTCGGCTCTGTCACCAGCACCACGAAGTCGGTCCCTTTCATCGACGCAATCACCGGGCATGAGGTTCCCGGTGGTGCGTCGATGATCGTGAACCGGCCCGGCAGGGCCAGAGCGCGGACCTTTTTGATCAACGGCGGCGCCATGGCCTCGCCGATCCGCAAGCGGCCGTGGCCGAAAGCGACGTCCTTGCGGTGCCCGGTCTCGATGACACCCAGTTCACGACCGATTTCTTTGATGGCGGCTGCCGGGCAAACAGCCGTGCAGCCGCCGCAGCCGTGGCACATCTCCGGAAACGTCAGCACCGTGTCACCCAGCACGACGATCGCCTTGAATTGGCAAATTTTTTCACATTCGCCGCATAGCGTGCATTTCTCCAGGTCGATTTCCGGGACAGGCGTAGTAGCGGTTGTTGTGTCCGAGATTTCCGGTTTCAGAAAGAGGTGGGTGTTCGGCTCTTCCACGTCACAATCCAGCACTTGTACGTCGGATTCGACGGCTACCGCGAGATTGGTGGCCACGGTGGTCTTTCCGGTCCCGCCCTTTCCACTTGCAACGGTGATGATCATTTTCTATGTCCTGAAGTATCTTTGACGCGATTTTTCAGTGATCGCAGACGTTCGAGCCGGTTTCCAGCGAATTTGTCAAATACTGTTCCACGAGGTCTTC
>JARROL010000540.1:0-1161 GCA_037383965.1 Desulfobacterales bacterium
CTGTCACAGGAGCGCTAAAGGTTCCACCGTTGGGACTGATCGATGGAGAAACAACCACTGATGACGATGTGTTCGGACTTTCCGAGGGCCCCCCACCACTGGGAACATACCCCGGATCGGTGGTCAGCACCAGCTTGTCGAACACCATGCCCGACTCGCGCATCCACACGTTGATGGTGTGCACCCCGACTGTGGGAATATTCAGCGTCCGAACGCTCGTGCCGCTCTTGCCCGACCACACCAGGCTGCCGTTCGGCAAAAAACCGTTGAAATTCTCTCCGCTCGCAACCTCCGCTCCGTCCAACCCCACGTAAAGCGAGTCCGAACCGCTGTCGGCCCCCAACCCCCGAACCCATAGGTAGTGCTTCCCGGTGGTGACAAATTCCACCCGGTAATCCAGACGCGGACTGGTGCTCGAATACCCAGGCCCCCGGTAGAGTTGGTCCGCCGGAACTGCCTGCACGGCAGTGCCTCCCGAGTAAGTTGACCCGGATATCGGCACCCATAGGTGACCATCGGGTGCCGGTGTGATGTCGTGGTAATTTTCCGCCTCGATTGAAACGATTTTCTGCGACCCACTGTCCTGAAAAAAGGCGGAATTTGAATTTGCCGCATTGACGGTGATGAGGATAGTCTCACTAGATGCCAGCTGCGGATTGGCCGCATCGACCGCAGTGAATATAACCGCGTAAGGACTTGCTGCGGCATCACCGGTTTGCGGCGTCCAGCTGAAAATTCCCGTCCCGTTTTTCTGATCGGTAAAAATGGCACCGGTCGGAAGATCGGTCAAATCCGCGCTGATCGACGGTGTGGTCCCATCCGGATCATCGGCCGTCACCGTAAAACTGATCGTCTGCCCTTCGGTTGCCACCTTATCGCCAACCGGGTTCAACACCGGCGGGGGGTTGCCAATGGCAAATACCGCATTGGACACACCACTGGGTGTATAACCATCGAGAAATGCAGCCGCCTTAACCGTAGCGCTCGCAGTCAACACAAACGGAGAAATGTACTGTGTGGCATTCGGTGTTGGATCCGTTCCGTTCAGAGTATAATAAATATCTGCTCCCGGGGTCGATGTCGACAGGCTCACTGTCACAGGAGCGCTAAAGGTTCCACCGTTTGGACTGATCGATGGAGAAACAACCACTGATGACGATG
>JARROL010000541.1:0-1146 GCA_037383965.1 Desulfobacterales bacterium
GCACCTCCTCTTCAGGACTTGTCATGAATTCATTATAACAGCCTGACAGCAGAGTCATGAATCGCGTGAAAAAATCTTCAATGCAGATTGGCAGACGGCGAAAATTGAGATATATTTCATGATACAACGTTATCTTTTTTAGACGGGCGAAACAGCAGGAGCCGTCGTGGAGAAACCGCCGTAAAAGAGGCGATCTCCTGGGCTTTTCACTTGACAAAACGTTGTTTTAACCATTATCAAGGATGACGATATCTGCTGCTATGGATTTGATGATTCCGGGCAAAGCGAAAGCAGGATCGAACCGTTTTGCCTGTCTTCACGTCAATAACCCGAAGGAGGTCGTTCCATGAAACCAGACCTGGATGTGGTTGCCCCTCCGATTCCCGAGGAGATTCTCCAACGCGTGGAGGCCCGAGGAATCAGCCGTCGCGACTTTATCAAGTTCTGCACCGCCACCACGGCGGCCCTGGCCCTGCCGGTGACGATGATCCCGCGGGTGGCCCGGGCGGTCGAGGACAACCGTCCACCGGTCATCTGGGTGGAGTACCAGAGCTGCTCGGGCGATTCCGAGGCATTTTTGCGGGCCAATGCACCGACCGCCGGTGAGATCATTCTCGACCTGCTTTCGATTGAGTACGCGGACGTGATCATGGCGGCCGCCGGCCACCAGGCCGAGGCAGCCAAGCACCAGGCGATGGAAAAGTATCAGGGCAAGTACATCCTGGTGGTCGAGGGCTCGATCCCGAAAGGTTCCGACGGCGCTTTCTGCACCATCGGCGGGACCAGCTCCGTTGAAGACTGCAAGAAGCTGGTGCAGAATGCGGCGGCCACCATCACCGTCGGCACCTGCGCCTCCTTTGGTGGCATCCCGGCCGCCGCGCCCAATCCGACGGAGGCCGTTTCCGTGGCCGAGTTGGTCCCCGGTGCAGCAATCGTCAACCTGCCGGGTTGCCCGGTCAACGCCGAAAATATCACCGCCACGATCGTCCATTACCTGACCTTCGGCACGCTGCCGGCGGTCGACAGTCTCGGTCGGCCCAAATTCGCCTATGGCAAGCGGATCCATGACAACTGTGAACGGCGTGGGCATTTCGATGCCGGCCAATATGCGGAATCCTTCGGCGATCTCGGTCATCGCCAGGGGCA
>JARROL010000542.1:0-1142 GCA_037383965.1 Desulfobacterales bacterium
CCGAAGATCGTGAGTTTTTTGTGCAACTGGTGCAGTTACGGAGCCGCGGATCTGGCGGGGGTGAGCCGGATGGAATATCCGCCGAATATCCGTGTGATCCGGATTCCGTGCACCGGCCGAATGAGCCCGAAGTTTATCCTGGCGGCCTTTCGTCAGGGAGCCGACGGGGTGTGGGTGTCGGGGTGACATCCGGGAGATTGCCATTACCTGGAAGGTAATTACTATGCCCGGAGAAAATTTGCGTTGTTCAAAAATCTTATCGAATATATGGGGATCGAGCCCGGGAGGCTGCAGTTTTCGTGGATTTCGTCGGCAGAGTCAACGAAGTTCGTGGAGGTGGTGAATGCGGTGACCGACGAGATCAAGGCCCTGGGGCCCCATGAGAATTTTGTAAAGAAAGAAGCCAAGGTGGCTTAGGATGTTGTCTTATATCGATAAAATCAAAGAGATTTCCCGTCGGCTGCTGGCCGAATCGAAAGTGGACCTGGTGATCGGCTTTCGAAAAGGGACGCTATCGATGATGAACGAGCCCTGTTTCGTGAGACGCCCGGAGGATGTGGATCAACTGGTGTGGGACGGCAACTGCGGGATCAATCTGGCGAACTATCTGACGGACCGGAAGGAAAAGATCGGGATCATCGCCAAGGGCTGCGATTCGCGCAACATCGTCACCCATATCATCGAAAACAAGATCCAGCGGGAGCAGGTGGTGATTATCGGGGTGCCGTGCAAGGGGATGACGGACCGGCGCAAAGTTCAAGCCCTGGCCGAATCCGAGATCAAGGAAGCGATAGAGACCGAAGATACCCTTCAAATCAGGTGCGACGGTTTTGAGAAGACCCTGGACAAAAAAGAGATGCTTCAGCAAAACTGCGCCATTTGCATTCACCGGAACCCGGTGATCTATGACGAGCTGGCGGCCGATGAGGTGCCGGAGCAGACCGGGGTGGACCGGTATGAGGATGTTCGTCAGATCGAAGCGATGCCGGTGGACGAGAAGTGGGATTTTTTCGAGAAACTGCTGTCCACGTGCATCCGGTGCTATGCCTGCAGAAACGCCTGTCCCTTGTGCTACTGTCCCACCTGTTTTGTGGACGAATCCCAGCCGCAGTGGGTGGGCAAGAGCCAGGATCCGGTAGACA
>JARROL010000543.1:0-1137 GCA_037383965.1 Desulfobacterales bacterium
CACAGCAGTACAGGAGTCCTGGCCACAACAACAGAATTTTTCGGTATGAATTGGATGGGTACGCTGTTTCTACTTTTCATCCCTCTGCTGGCAACAGACATTCTTACGCTGTTTGGCCTGTTGCTGCCGCGAATAGCACCTTCGATTCGCGGCTGGGCGTTAGTCGCCGGGGCAGTGCTTTCAATAATTGCGCTTGTCCAGGGCTTGCGGCCTCCGGTGATGCAAGATTACGAGGTGCGGCTTGCAGGTCTTCCGCATGCAATGGACAAAACGGTGGTTGTTGCCATGTCCGATCTTCACCTCGGCTCGCTAATCGGCAAACGCTGGCTGGCCGAGCAGGTCGCACGCGTCAAGCAGGAGCGACCCGATCTGGTGGTCTTTCTCGGCGATCTTTTTGAAGGGCACGGCGAACCCGAGAACGAGCTGCTACCTATTCTGCGGGAACTCTCTGCGCCGCTGGGCGTCTGGGCCGTAACCGGAAACCACGAATTCCACGGCGGCAGCAAAAGAAGCACGCGTTTGTTTAGTGAGGCCGGCATCCGGTTGCTGCGCAACCGTTGGGTGCAAATACGACCGGGCTTTATCCTGGCCGGTGTGGACGATCTGACTTCCAAACACCGCGCCGGCCAAGGAGGCGATTTCATCTCGCAGGCGCTCTCGAGCCGCCCGCCGGGGGCAACCATCCTGCTCTCACACACGCCATGGGAAACCGAGAAGGCGGCACATGCCGGTGCGGGTCTGATGCTCTGTGGTCATACCCACGGCGGTCAGATCTGGCCTTTCGGCTATTTGACGCGGCTAACCTATCCGCTGCTGAAAGGGCGATACGAGGTGGGCGGCATGCCGGTCATCGTCTCCCGCGGCGCGGGCACCTGGGGACCGCGTATGCGCCTTTGGCGACCCGGTGAAATCCTCCGTGTGACCCTGCGCACAAAAAACGATCCTAAATGACAAAAGCCGTAATATCTTAAATGAGGAATATAGCTCAAATGGTCGATTTTGATTATATCCGGCCAATGAAATTAACGATCACTTCGGCAAATTCTTCGGCACAATCTTCCTGAAGAAAATGGCCTCCTCCCTTAATAGTTGTATGAGGTTGGTCCTTGGCTCCGGGCACTCGTTTTTTGAATATTT
>JARROL010000544.1:0-1130 GCA_037383965.1 Desulfobacterales bacterium
GGCGAAGAAGCGGTTCTGCGCAAGGTCCCCGAAGCTTTCAAGGACCTGAACCGGAAAGCTTTCAACCTCGGTTACGAGAAGAGCAAAGAACTGGTCAACTAAACCAGCCGAACGACCGTTCAAGATAAAGGGACATGTCCTCGTGACATGTCCCTTTTCTTATGAAGATGGGGGATGTGGTTGACAATTGCTTGCGCAATTCTTAACTTTATCCGGCCCTACAGATTCAAGGAGGTGGTCCCATGCCGGTCTATGAATTCTACTGCAGTGATTGTCACGCCATTTTCAATTTTCTCTCCCGCACGGTCCGGACTGACAAACGTCCCGCCTGTCCACGTTGTCAACGCCCGGACCTGGAACGGCAGGTCTCGAAGTTTGCCATCTCGAAAAACCTCGAAGAACCTCCGGAAGGCATGCCGGATATCGATGAATCGAAGATGGAACAGGCCATTATGGCCCTGGCCGTCGACATGGAACATATCGATGAAAACGATCCCCGCGCCATGGCCGACTTCATGCGCAAGTTCTAGAAGTTGACCGGCATGGAACTCGGCGATGGCGCAGCGGAAGCCTTAAGCCGCCTGGAAGCCGGTGAAGACCCGGAGCAGATTGAAGCCGAGATGGGGGACTTGTTCGACGAGGACAACCTGTTCAGCAAGAAAAAATTGAAAAGTCTACGCAAGAAATACCTGCCGCCGGAACATGATGACACGCTTTACGCGCTCGACTGATCTTCCTCAGTGGACAGCATAGGCCAGCTGTCGACCAAGTGTTGTGTCGCGTATCATTCCACTCTTCTCAGACACCGGGGACACAACCCCGGGGTCCAAAGACGCATTGGTTGAACACCGCTGGCGAGAAACCCCGTGGGACCCACGAAGTCACAAAGACACGCAAAGATGAAAAGTTTCTTGGGGCCTTGGTGTCTTCGTGACAATTGACCGGAAACGTTTGCCAAAACAATGGGGACATACATGTCTGCCTGTCCCCGAATCCTGCCTTTGTAAAAACCTTCTTTTCAGCTCTCTTCTTCGCGAATGTATTGTTCGGCCAGTCGGACGGCGTCGGGAGTCCCGATAAAAACCGGCGCCCGCTGTTCCACACTCTGCGGCGCAATATCGAGGATCCTC
>JARROL010000545.1:0-1123 GCA_037383965.1 Desulfobacterales bacterium
CCGTGAGGTGCGGCCGGATTTTTTCAACCAGCTCGGGGGTGAACCCCTTGATCAAGGTCATCTCCTGGAGCGTTTCGATCGCGCCGTTTCTGCAGCTGTAGGCCGGTGACTGGCTACGATAATAAATCTCTTCCGCACCGGCAACCGGAATGTTTTGGCCATCTGTCAAAATCTCCGCATAGGGTTGATCATTCTCGTCCAGCCAGTCGACCAGGGCGGCGGTCAGTTCCGCCGGATCCACATCGCCACCCAGGTCCATCGCCAGCAGAAAACGGTAGAAACGGTCGATCATGACGGTCTGCGGATTGTCCCCTCGGACCATGTCATTGACCGACAAGCGCCCGCCCTGATCTTCGATCTGGACACTCACCATTCCGTCGCCCACCGGAAAGTTGACGACACCCTTGCTCCAGATTTCCTTGCCGGAATCATAATCGTTTTTATCACTCTGCAGGATCATGCGGCCTGCATTGATCCCGCCCTTGGCCAGGTAATACGCCTTTGTGCCATCACGAAACGTTTCGGTCAAACGCAAATCGACCAGCGTGGAAAACGCCAGGTCGGTCAACAGTGACGTCAACAGGGCAACGACCACCAGCACCAGCAGCAGAGCCATGCCTTTTTCCTGCTTCCGGCGGCTCATCGTGGCTTCACATCGGGCACGTCAAAAGCGGAGACAAAACGCACCCCGTCCTTTTCACGGCCCAGAAACTGCAGAGAGATTTCAACCAGTTCCGGCAAACCGTCGGTCGCTCCATCCCATCGGGTCTGCCAGCGCCCATCCTGGAAAAATCGCAGCGACATCGCCTCCACCCCCGGCACCAGACGCATCATATCCAAGGTGTCATTCGGTGACACCGGTTCATGCACCGGTCGTTCACGGCGCATCAGGACCAGTCCTTCCCTGTCTTCCTCGGTATCCTCGGTCAGCAGGTAACGCACATTGGCGATACCCGATCCAGTTTGGCTGATTGGGGTGACCGCCGTCGTGGTCAGTTCGAATTCGAGCACAGAGGGTGAATCCGCACCGCCGGCAAAGACCAGTTCAGGGTTGTTCCTCTGGAAATAAGCCCCGCGCAGTTCTCGCCCCAGGCGATCAAAAACAACCCGGGCGCGATGGTAA
>JARROL010000546.1:0-1121 GCA_037383965.1 Desulfobacterales bacterium
GATCCCGGCAAGCAGCTCGGCCAAGGTCGGATGGAAGGGCCGAACCAGTTCTGTCAGAACATGCGCCGGCGCGGCAGAAACGACCAGGTCCGCATCGAAACGGCTTTGATCGGCAAGCGCAAGTTCCCATCCCCCGTTCAGCGGCTGCAGGCTGATGACCGCCTGACCGTTCCGGATCGTGCCCTTCAGGCGGTTGGCGGTGGCCTCGGTCAATTCCTGGATGCCGCCGACAAAAGAGGTCAAAACGCCACCGGGACCGGCCGCACTGGCCACCTGCTTGCCGGCCTTGACTTCAGCCTTTTTCTGCTTGGCCAGCTTCAGCATCGCTTTCAGTAAGCCGCCATACTCTTGTTCCAGTTCATGAATGCGCGGAAAGCAGCACTTCAAACTCATGGTCTCTGGGTCTCCGGCGAAAATCCCCGAGACCATCGGCCCGATCAACTTATCCAGCGCCTCCGGCCCCAACCGGCGACGGGCAAATTCGGCCAGGGTTTCGTCAACCCCATCACTGCGTTTCGGTTTGAAATACTCCTGGGCCAGGCGGATCTTCCCCGGCCAACTGATCAGCTTCGATTTCAGGAACATCGGGCCGTTTTCCGGCAGCCGGTGAAGCATGCCGCCACTGTATATATAGCGTTTTCGAGCATTGTCGTTGGAACGCTCGAGCTGGTCGCGAATTCCGAGGTGGTCGCAGAGTTCCAAGGTCATCGGCTTGCTGTCGAGAAAACCGTTCGGACCCCACTCACAGAGGTAACCTTCGTCCTTGATGCTCCAGATTTTTCCGCCGGTGCGGTCCTCGCGCTCGAAGACTGTGACCGACACATCGACGCCGGCCTGACCAGCGAGACGTTCGATGGCATAAGCCGTGCTCAAACCGGAGATTCCGGCACCGATGACAGCGATATTTTTCATCTTTCCTCCAGAAATCCGGGACGCCTGAGGCATTCCGGGGTCAGTGCCCGATCGAACCCAGGTAACCCATATTCGGCTGATCCATCTGTACCGCCACCTGCTTCAAGCCCGTTTCCAGGTCGGGATACTGCAACGTGATGCCCAATTTTTCAATCATTTTGTGAGATCTCATCCGACGACTCTCCTGCAGGTAGGAGAGCATCATCGGA
>JARROL010000547.1:0-1121 GCA_037383965.1 Desulfobacterales bacterium
GATCCCGGCAAGCAGCTCGGCCAAGGTCGGATGGAAGGGCCGAACCAGTTCTGTCAGAACATGCGCCGGCGCGGCAGAAACGACCAGGTCCGCATCGAAACGGCTTTGATCGGCAAGCGTCAGTTCCCACCCCCCGTTCAGCGGCTGCAGGCTGATGACCGCCTGACCGTTCCGGATCGTGCCCTTCAGGCGGTTGGCGGTGGCTTCGGTCAACTCCTGGATGCCGCCGACAAAAGAGGTCAAAACGCCACCGGGGCCGGCCGCACTGGCCACCTGCTTGCCGGCCTTGACTTCGGCCTTCTTCTGTTTGGCCAGCTTCAACATCGCTTTCAGCAAGCCGCCATATTGTTGTTCGAGTTCATGAATGCGCGGAAAACAGCTCTGCAGGCTCATGGTCTCCGGGTCGCCGGCGAAAATCCCCGAGACCATCGGCCCGATCAACTTGTCCAGCGCCTCCGGCCCCAGCCGGCGACGGGCAAATTCGGCCAGGGTTTCGTCAACCCCATCACTGCGTTTCGGCTTGAGATACTCCTGGGCCAGGCGGATCTTCCCCGGCCAGCTGATCAGCTTCGATTTCAGGAACATCGGGCCGTTTTCCGGCAGTCGGTGGAGCATGCCGCCACTGTAGATATAGCGTTTCCGGGCATTGTCGTTGGAACGCTCGAGCTGGTCGCGAATTCCGAGTTGGTCGCAGAGTTCCAGGGTCATCGGCTTGCTGTCGAGAAAACCGTTCGGACCCCACTCACAGAGGTAACCTTCGTCCTTGATGCTCCAGATTTTTCCGCCGGTGCGGTCTTCGCGCTCGAAGACCGTGACTGACACATCGACGTCGGCCTGTTCGGCGAGGCGTTCGATGGCATAAGCCGTGCTCAAACCGGAAATCCCGGCACCGATGACAGCGATATTTTTCATCTTTCCTCCGGAAATCCGGGACGCCTGAGGCGTTCCGGGGTCAGTGCCCGATCGAACCCAGGTAACCCATATTCGGCTGATCCATCTGTGCCGCCACCTGCTTCAAGCCCGTTTCCAGGTCGGGATACTGCAACGTGATGCCCAATTTTTCAATCATTTTGTGAGATCTCATCCGACGACTCTCCTGCAGGTAGGAGAGCATCATCGGA
>JARROL010000548.1:0-1117 GCA_037383965.1 Desulfobacterales bacterium
CGGTGCAAGTGGCGTCAATGCCCATTTTTTTAAGTTCGGTTACCGTGGCGCTTAAACGATCGCTCTCCTTTGATTTAAGATGGGCCACATTTTTTATCACGGTTGTACCCGTGGCAAATGCCGCCACCACGGCCAGCGTCGGGACCTGGTCGGGCATATCGGCCAGATCGGCTTCAATCGCATGCAGCCGACCGCCGGCAACACCGATGCCGTTTGATTCCCTGGAAACACGGCACCCCATCTGTTGCAGCAGGTCGACAAAGCGCAGATCCCCCTGGGCTGAATCTGGCCGTATCCCCGCCACCTGGATTTCAGCACCGCTAATAGCCGCCGCTCCCCAGAAATAGGCAGCCTGCGAGCAATCCGCTTCCACAACATATTTTCCGGCACGATAAACTTGTTCACCCGGAACTTTGAATTTTTGAT
This sequence comes from Desulfobacterales bacterium, assembly GCA_037383965.1. Classification (GTDB taxonomy): domain Bacteria; phylum Desulfobacterota; class Desulfobacteria; order Desulfobacterales; family SG8-13; genus JARFQH01. The sequence continues at coordinate 427 of JARROL010000548.1, forward strand.
AACCCTGGCGATCGAGTCGGATACCGAAGGTTTCCATCAATGCCACCGTCAGGTCGACATAGGGTCTGGATACCGGTTGACCGCCGACCACCAGAATTTCAAGTCCCTGTAAGGTGCCCGGCGCCATCAAGAGCAGTGCCGAAAGGTACTGACTGCTGTTTTGGCAGTTAATGTCCACCTGTTCGGCATTGATCGCTGTGCCGGTCACCTCGACCGGCGGACAACCGTTGTCTTTAACCGATCGAGCCTTAATGCCCATCTGTTGCAATGCATCCAGCAGGTCCTTTATCGGTCGCATTTGCATACGGGCATTGCCGGTCAGGGTATAGGTTCCTTTGCCCAGCGCCGCCACCCCGGTTAACAGGCGCATGGAGGTTCCGGAATTCCCGAGATAAATCGGTGCGTCGCAAGGCTCAAGATGGCCGCCTTTTCCCTCAACGTGCACATCCGTGCGGTTGACTTCAATCTGAATCCCCATCTGCCTGAGGGCCTCGATAGTAAACAGCGTATCTTCACTGACAAGCGCATTTTTAAGGACAGACACGCCGTCCGCCAGGGCCGCCGCAATCAACATGCGATGCGTATAGCTTTTTGAGCCCGGCACCGTCACCCGGCAGTCGGCAATCTTCTGTGCTTTTATCTCTTTCATTTATCGAATCATCAGGTTTCAGGAGGCATCAAACAGATGACA
>JARROL010000549.1:0-1463 GCA_037383965.1 Desulfobacterales bacterium
GATGTGCCGAATCCGGCCAGGGCCGGCTCATCGAAAAATATGATAACCGGTCGCCCGAGATGAGCCAAGCGACGGACCTGCCATACAGCCTTGAGGGCCAAAAGTTTTACGGCCGCATCCCGCAGCTGGGGGTTGTAGAATATGGCCTGCCGTGTTTCGTCGTGGACACCGGTACAAAATGTAAACGGACCGGTCACCTGGCCCTTGACGGCGACCGGCGCCACAGGCCGGTCGGCCAGCTGCTCCATCAGGACCGCAAATCCGGGGGCGACGTCTGCCCCAAGGGCAAAGCGGGTATGGTCGAAGTCCGCATCTCCCTCGGTCACCGCCACGAATTCCTCGTAAAATGCCAGCACCTCATAGTCGAAATCCGGTGCCGATGTGTCGACATAGGTGCGGTCGGCGGCGGAGCGAAGGCCTGGCAGACCCGGAAGAAACTGTTGCAGCATGCCTTCGTGGGCGTGAACCGGCAACTGCACCCATAACGGTATTTCCGGCGTGTACCGGAATACGAGTTCACTGGCCGCTCCATGATCCTCTAACGGGAGGCTGCCGATCAGAAGCGATCGACAACCGGCTTCGAACTGATATGACATGTGACACTCCTAATTTTTCAAGCTCAACCGACGATCAACCCTCGAATTTAGTCAGAAACACTATAGTGTTCATGCACACTTAAAGACCGCCGTCGATTGGATTCCGATCCGGAAATGCAGGAAAAGGCCGTTTATGGACGAAATTTGAATTTGGATGGTTAGCATGAAAGACCGTGAATGACAAGCTGATTTCAAAAGCCAACGGAGACTTGGAAAGAGCGGTGGATAACCCGGTGAGGGCTTACGAAAAACAACATCAGCAATTTCGTGTCGTGCGGTGCCCGGTCTTTAAGGCGTGGATACTCAGGAATATTAGGTTATTCCGAGTTTTCGTATCCAGACGGACCGGATGAATCGGCATCCAAATTGGCCAGCTATTTTCGAGTGAGCCCAGACAACCTTTTGAACGGTGGGAGGGCCGGATATCCGTTTGCCGACCTTCATTTGTAATGATTGACACGTTCACGCGCCGATGCTATACATGAAGCAGTTGCGAATAGGGTGAGTATCCACAATAGCCATCGTCAGGAAGCAGAAAATTCAGGCCGTCCGGAAGGTTTTCCAGTGCACACACTGTGCGTTTAAGTGCGAAAAATGCGGTACTCAGATCGGCCCCGCGCATAGCCGCATGGAGACCGAAAACCGCAAAACGAATATACCGTATCGTCTGTGTGAGAGTTGTACGGAAGAGTACCACGAATACGTCGAGCGTCGCAAAGGCCGCGGCGATCCCGCCAGTTACTGGCACAATGACGCCTGGTTCGAATTATGGCGTAAATGGATCGCCTATCAGGAAGCCATCGATCGTTACCTGAAATCCAAAGAATTTCTGCAACTCTTGCAGGAACTCAAGCAAAAAAGGCCCGA
>JARROL010000550.1:0-1093 GCA_037383965.1 Desulfobacterales bacterium
AATATAGGACTTGACCCAACCGAGTCCGGCATAGTTCACACCGGCTTGACCGGTGTAGAGGTAATCCCAATTGTCGTCGGCTCCGATAATCACTCCCTTTTTGCCGACATCGGAGACGTCTTTTTGCCTCGACAGACTGATGAGAACCGGGCGGCCCTCGTGTCTCAACAAAATCAGGGTTCGGTAGAGGTCATATTCGAAGTATGCCCCCGAGTGCTGGTCGGGTGAATTGACGATATGTTCGACACCTGTGATGAATTGGGGTGCTTTCAGGACCGGTAGAGTTTCCCAGAGTTTTGGAAGCGAGTGCTTCGGTGTGTCGATATCGGTCCAGTGTGACAGGCGGATGGACGCAGGCATGGTAACGACGGTCGGGATATCCGGGTTGTAGGTCAGTTGCAGGACTTTGGAGAGAGGGCGACGGATGTCGAATTCGTGATAGGCCGAGGTGGCACTCTTGAACCTGCCGGCATGGTAGAGTACATGCGGCTCCTTTGGGCCGGTCACAAACCTCATAAGGGCCGAGATCCTGTTGACCTGAAACGTTTCGCTGCCGGCCGCATCGGATCCCACACAGGAAAAAAGATAGGCCAATTCTTCACGCAGCGATGCGTCGATCGCCTTTTCGGTGCCGCTTTCCGTAGCGTAGCTACAAACCGGCATGAGCAGCAGCAATAACACCGATAGACGACAAATGAGGGAATTACGCAGATATACGGCCTTAATGGGAAGGGCAGCCCTTAGGTCCATTCCGATATTTTTCCTGTTTGGGTCACGGGACTGGATATTTTTCGATCGGAGCGCCGGCACGGGGAAAAACTCTATGCAGGTGTTTCGGCCGGCGGAACGGTATCAAAAGTTTTCAGTATGGTTTCGGCTTCAGATTCGGAAACATCGGTCCAGTTTTCATAGGCATCGGCTACCGCGAACCGGGGGCCGGATCGTATGTTCGGGCAGTAGAGCTTATGAACCTGCCGGGCAATCTCCTCAACCGCAGCGGCGTGTCCGGTCGGCACGGCGACGATTATTCGCCCTACGTTACAGCGAGACAATGCTTCGACAGCCACACGCATGGTATACCCGGAAGCCAGGC
>JARROL010000551.1:0-1084 GCA_037383965.1 Desulfobacterales bacterium
TGGCCCGCAAATACCTCACGCAAGCGGCCCTCAACAAAGACGAAAACTTGCTGGAACTCAGTCTGATTAATTGTGATACGGTCATAAGCGATCCGGACCGGATTCATATGTTGACCGTCCAGATTTCGAGACTGTCTGATTCGGTCGTCCTGCCGAATGACGACCGGCAGGCGTGCGCACACAGTAGAAACGGAATTATTTGCCGATTATCACCGTTTTCCGAAGCTGGCGACCAGGGTCCGGTGCTGGCGGACGGTGAGACTCTTTCACGCTATCTTGAACCCACGATTGCCATTTCAGCCCGGCACCCTCAAATCAGCAGCTTGGCTGACAAAATCGTTGTGGCTGCGGATGGGGAACCTCAACGCATTCGAGCCTTGTTAGAGTGGATCCACCAACACATCGCAAGGGAACCGGTCGATGTGTTCACGGCGCTGGACGTCCTGAAGGGCGGCCGGGCCGAATGCCAGGGACACGCTTTGCTGTATGCGGCGTTTGCCCGCACCTTGGGTATTCCCACCCGCATCGTCATTGGAATCGTCTATGCCCCCGCATTTCGCGGTTTCCTCTATCACAGCTGGAACGAGAGTATCGTCGACGGTCGGTGGGTGGCCGTCGACCCGACCTATGGCCAAATACCGGTCGATGCAACCCATATCAAACTGTTGGAAGGCCAGAATTTGTCCGATCTGATGCCTCTCGTTGACATGATTGGAAAACTAAAAGTCCGAATCCTATCCGTCGAATGAACTCGGTTTTCGTGTTCCGACTTGCAATTGGAAAAGCCTTGATGCGTGTAATACAAAACGTCAACGAACCTAGTTTTGAGTGAGCCCTTAAACGCTTAAACGGAAGGTCAAACGACAATGACCAAACCAGGCCTCGCCTTCGAATGTCGCCGGATTACGGCCACCTTCATCGACCCCTTCGGCCAGCTGGTCGAAAAACCGATCGAGATTCGAACCCATCCGATTTCCGGACGCTCTTGCCGGATCGCCTTCAGCCGCGTAAACGAAAAAGATGTCGGCAACGAGGAATTGCCGGAGCCGCCACCCGACCAGGGCGATCGGTCTGCCTGCCCATT
>JARROL010000552.1:0-1311 GCA_037383965.1 Desulfobacterales bacterium
CGTCGATATGTAACGGAGGACACCATGGTGAGTAAAATTGGGATGACGATTCAAGACTATTTGGTGCGTCACACTCTTCCTAAAGACATCTTGAAACGGTGGAATGCAGCGCTCAAGGGGCCGCGAGGCGGCACCGACCCGTTTGCCCGTCTTCTTCAATCCAGTTTGTCCCATAGCGCCCGGAAGACGAACCGAGCGAGCGCCGGGCTGACGGCCGTCGATTACTTGGCCAATCCGATTCCCGGGCGCGTTCCCGCCGGGCAGATGCCGCAGGATGACCCCCGGCCATCGATTTCATGCAACGAAGCCCATCTTTGCGATAATTCACCTTCGGCACCGGGCGCGCTCTCTCCGGTACCGACTTCCACATCTCCCACGAATCGAAACAATCAGCCCTCACCGGCGTTTGATAGTACCGGCAAGAACAGCGGCACTTATGACGAAACGGGCGTGAAAGAGACCATTGAAAAATGCATTCAGGAGGCCTCGCAAAAATACCATCTGACCCCGGGATTGATCAAGGCCGTCATAAAGGCCGAATCCGGGTTCAGGGTCGATGCCGTTTCGGTCGCCGGCGCCCAGGGCTTGATGCAATTGATGCCGGCCACCGCCAAAGACCTCGGGGTGACAAATCCGTTCGACATTCGCCAGAACATTGACGGTGGGGCTCGCTATCTCCGTCAAATGTTTGATCTTTTTGATGGCGATACCCGCCTGGCGTTGTCGGCCTATAATGCGGGACCCGGCAACGTGCATAAATACGGCGGCGAAGTTCCATTCCCGGAAACCCGGCGTTACGTGACGAAAGTGCTCGCGTCGGTCGGAGATTTTACCTGACGATTTCCCCAAAACCAAAGACACCGCATTTCTACATTTATCGGTTGACACCAGCCCGCCTTTTTGGCAGATATACGCATTGAAAAAATACTACATCGTATATCGCTATACCTGATTTTACGATATTCAAGCGAAAACAATAACATTTAAAAACACCCCTTAATGCGATCAGGTTTCTTGCAAAAATCCGCGAGATCGCTTATAGGTGACCATTTTCGTATCTCGACTGAGCAAAAAACCCTCTGATGAGATCCGAAAATTCGTTTTAACGTTATCCTGATTCACATCCGCATCATCCGACATCAGAAAGGAACGGGTATTTCATGCAAAACTCCGTCTTGCCCCGATCGAGGACACCCTTGGCTGCCAATGCGGTTTTGTTGGCATTCGTTGGCTTTCTTCTCATAGCGTGCGGAGGCGGTGGAGGCGGCGGAAGCAGCAGTGTCGCCGGCACAGGGACGGATACGGGGACAT
>JARROL010000553.1:0-1083 GCA_037383965.1 Desulfobacterales bacterium
CATCAACCGCACCGTCGCAAAAAAACATGTACCCCTGGGGAATATCGCGGATCTTGATCATATCGATCGGCACCAGCAAGCCCTCATCAACCAACACTGACGCCGCATGGAGCAAAATCTGCAACCCTTTCGGCAGTTCGGTACGTTGATCGGCGGTCAGCTTGACACCGACGGACGGCGGTTCTTCCGCGGCATGGGTGCCGGAGCGTACGGTAATGACGCTCAATTCAGCGTTCAACCGCCTTTTGAGTTCCGCGGCAAAGTGCAGGGCGCGGAGAGCGTCCGGTTTTCCATCAGTATAGACGAGCAGCCTGGTCATGTGTCATGTTCTCCTTTTTCATTTCGGGTGCCTTCCGTGGGCGGAATATTTTCCGAAACATCGATCGTCTTGGACCCGGGGTATCCTTCCGGAGAGCGCTTGGGGGGCTGAACACCTTGGCCGAAGATCTCCCAGTCGCCGCGTTTAAGTTGCGGGCATTCCCGAAACACAGATACGGGGCAAGCGGCGCATATGTCGGGGTAGAAATAATCGCGCATGGCTTTGCTTATGGCCACTCCCGTGCTGGTGTGAATGTGTGTCACACCGTCCTCATTCAGGAATCCGGAATTTTTCAGTACCTTGAAAACGAGGTGATTGACACCGGCCAGAAAAAGCCCTCCCCCACGCTGTTGAATTTCTTCCAGCAAAATCTCCAGGATGTTCACGCCGCTGGCATCCATCGTATTGACCTTGTGCATGCGGATTAGAAGATTCGCCGTTCTCGGATGGTTGCGTAAGCGTCGTTGCAGGTCGTCCAGCACGAAATCGGCCGATCCGAAGAAAATGGATCCCTCGATGAAGACGATTTCCATTTGGCAGCATGTTTCGCCACCCCTCAATCCGACCATTTTCCCGGTGTTCAGATCGGGCACCATGGAACGGATGCGCGGGTGAGAAACCGCGGCCAGATGCAGACCGATCGAAAGCAGTACGCCGACATATATCGCAAATTCGATGTTCAGCAGCAAGGTCGACAGAAAAGTAACCATCAGCACGGCGGCATCGCCCCGAGTGGCTTTAATGATGCGGACAATATCACGCTT
>JARROL010000554.1:0-1056 GCA_037383965.1 Desulfobacterales bacterium
AATGCTGCAATCGTGCGCCGGATGCGTGCTGAGATACCGGAGACAGAAGACGATGAACAGGAAGAAGGCGGCGCCGGCGGCTCACGCATCGCCACCCTGCTGCTGCTGCTGCGCAAGTTCATGCTGGTGGTCATCATCGTCATGGCCAGTCTGATTGTTTTATCGACTCTGGGGGTAAACATCGGCCCTCTGATTGCCGGCGCCGGTGTCTTCGGCCTGGCAATCGGCTTCGGTGCCCAGACCCTGGTTAGGGACATTATCTCGGGGGTGTTCTTCCTCATGGACGATGCTTTTCGGGTCGGCGACTATCTGGAGGTTTCCGGCACCAAGGGAACGGTGGAACACATTTCACTGCGTTCCCTCAGGCTGCGCAACCCGCGGGGCCAGGTCTATTTCATCCCGTTCGGCGACATGAAGACGGTGACCAACCTCAGCCGCGACTACGTCATCATGAAGCTCGACTTCCGGGTGCGCTATGACGCCGACACGGAAAAAATTCGCAAGATTATCAAGAAGAAAGTCTACAAAGTAATCGCCAAAGACCCCGAGCTGGGGCCCAAACTATTGGAACCGATCAAATCCCAGGGTGTGCGGCAGATGGATGACTCGGCCATGGTCATGCGGGTCAAATACAAAACCAAGCCGGGCGATCAGTTTGCCATCCGCAAAGAAGTTTACCACCTCATGCAGGAAGCCTTCAGGGAAGAAGGCATCGAGTTTGCGCATCGAAACGTGACCGTGTACATGCCGCCGGAGCCCGGCAGCACGCCCGCCGCGCAGGCGGCTGGTGAAAACCAGCAAAACGATGCGAAGGCAGACAGCGAAATTCAGCGCCAGGCCGCTGCAGCGGCAGCATTAGCCGCCATTCAGGCCGAGGAGGAAAAGGGAAAAGGCTAAAAAGCAAATCATTTTTATGCATCGCATCTTTTAGACCCCTGAAAGCCTGGCAACCCCGCCGAACGGTGCAACTGTATTTGCATTGATAACCTCTCCCTTCCCATCTCCCCCGTTGATTTTTGATGTTATAATTTATATTTGTGGGTTAGGGGGTCTTCT
>JARROL010000555.1:0-1050 GCA_037383965.1 Desulfobacterales bacterium
TAGCTCATCCCGCCGAAGGAGAGAGTGTCATGGCGACCGAAAAGGGGATACCGGCGGGGAAAAAATCAACCGAAAGCAAAAAGATCCGAAGCGAGATCCGCAAAAAGAAATTGCCGTCCGATAAAGCCCGACCTACTGCAGGCGCCCGCTCAACGAAGGACAGTGGTCCTGTGGCGTCCTCCCCGGTGAAAGCCTCTTTTCCCATCGTGGGAATCGGCGCCTCGGCCGGCGGGCTGGAAGCGCTTGAGGCTTTCTTCGAAAACCTGCCGGAGGAAAGCGGCATGGCCTTCGTGGTGATCACGCACACCGACCCGAAACACACCAGCCTGCTGCCGGACATTCTCAAGCGCAAGACAAAAAAAGCCGTTGACGTGAAACAGATCGAAGATGACATGCCGGTCGAGACGAACTGCGTCTACCTGCCGCCGTCCGACCGTGATCCGTTTATAGGGGGTGAGACCTTTCATTTGAGAGAACGGCCGGCAAGGGATGAGGTGCACATGCCGGTGGATTTATTCTTCAAGAGCCTTTCCGAGGCGCGCGGCGAGCGCGCCGGATGCGTGATCCTGTCGGGCACTGGAAGTGACGGAACCTACGGACTCCGCGCGATCAAGGAAAAATCCGGCATCGTGGTGGTACAAGAACCGGCGTCGGCCCGGCACACGGGCATGCCGGCCAGTGCCATAGACACCGGCCTGGCGGATTTCGTGATCACTCCCGCCGAGATGGCCGGCCGGCTGATTGAGTATTTCAAGCATCCGGTGGAAATTAAACCCCTTCCGGATAAACAGAACAAAAAAGAGTCGGATTCGCTCAAAAAGATCAAGGCGCTTCTGGCCAATCGCACCCGCCACGATTTCAACCTGTACAAGGACGGCACGCTGACCCGGCGCATCGCACGCAGAATCGCCGTGACCCGCAGCCGGAATGCATCTGAATACCTACAGACCCTTTATCGGGACGACGGAGAGATCCGGGCCCTGTTCCAGGATCTTCTGATCGGGGTCACCAGCATTTTCAGGGACCCGGAGGCTTTTGTGCACTTGCAAA
>JARROL010000556.1:0-1787 GCA_037383965.1 Desulfobacterales bacterium
CCATGTCCGATGGAGAATACCACCGATGACAAAAGGACCGCTGCCCAGGACCGGCGGGTGGCTGTTTTCAGTCGCAGGATCAAATAACCCCGAAACACGGTTTCTTCCACAATGGCAACGACAATGACCAGAATAACGGCCAGCACCAGCCTGAAATGGCCGGTCGCAACGAGAAATGAAGGGAGTTTGGACGGTGCCGAAAGACCGGCCGAATGCAATGCGCTTTCCAGCCGGTTGGCGCTGTAGAAGATCGGAAAAAACAGCACGAGGCCCCAGCCGATTTCCCTGGGGAGGTTTTGCAGGGTCCAACCGATTCGGCGCAGTGTTTCTCTGTTGCGCCACATAAAATAGAACACCAGGCTCACCATGCCCAGATCGTTCAGGATGGACAAGATGGCGACACCCATAAAACCCGTACCGGGCTGATTGCCCGAAGTGGTACCGATTAAAAAAGAGGTCGACATGGCGGGTACGATCAAAAACAAAAAGACCGCCACCTCGATCACCTGAACTTTTCGACCGGGTTGACCGCAGGTTGCCCCATTCCGGTACGACGGCTTATTTTCCGTCGAATCGTCTTCTATGGGATGTTCTGCTTTATTATTGTCTCCAATATGTTTCTTTTTTGGTTTCGGCTGCATTCTCTCTTTTCAGTCAATCTATTGAAAAACAGCACTCGCTACCGCTGCCACAAAATAAAAGAGGTTTCCAGGGGAACGGCCATCTCATCGCGGCTTGGTATAATCCGGGGCGTGAAATCTTCGGGCGGCCGTGTCGTGGGGACTGACGCGCGATAAACGACCTCACCGGCGCCGGCTGCAAGCTCTTGAACCAATGTCATTTCCCGGCGCACCGGATCTTCATTGTTTTGGCCGTCGGCATAGAGTTCCACACGCAGCCCTTCGGGATCGAGACCTTCCAAAAAGACCCGGACCTCGAACTGATGTCTGGACTCCAAGGTTTCGACATTCAAATCACCGAAACGCATCTTTCCCCAGTGTTGTTCCCATTCGCGTTGCCATTGAACGATGCGGCGGGCCAGCGCGCCGTCATGCGCGCAACCCAGGCAGCGGGAATGCCGTTGGCGTCCCGGTCATAGAATTCCGGGATAACGTTATACTCCAACAGGTCATAGAGTGCTTCGGCCTCCACCGCATCCCATTCCGGATCGTCGCCCCGGTCCAGGCCGTCGCCCAAAGACCATCCCACATCGTCGGTGTAAGCCTCGGCCCACCAGCCGTCCAACTCGGAAAGGTTGAGACCGCCGTTGACCAGCACTTTCATGCCGCTGGTGCCGCACGCTTCCCACGGTCGGCGGGGCGTATTGATCCAGACATCCACGCCTTGCACCAGGCGTTCAGTCAGCAGCATGTCATAGTCGCTGAGGAAAATGACATGGTTGCGCGCTTGTGTACCGCGAATAAACTGGATCCACTCCCGAATCATGGCCTTACCGGGCTCGTCGGCCGGATGCGCTTTCCCGGCAATGATCAGCTGAACAGGACGCCGGCGATCGGTCAGCAGGCCAAGAAGTCTTTGAGGATCGTGCAGCAACAAATTGGGGCGTTTGTATGTCGCGAAACGGCGCGCAAAGCCCAAGGTCAAAGCATCGGGATCGAAAAGATGCCGGGCCCGTTCTACCTCATCGGTGTGGGCGCCGGATGCGATAAATTGTTGCGTCAATCTTTGGCGCGTATAGATTACCAGCGCGTGACGACATGCGCTGCGCATGTGCCATAGGCGGTCATCGGGCAGCTCGTGAATGCGGTGTTCCAATTCTTCGTCCC
>JARROL010000557.1:0-1769 GCA_037383965.1 Desulfobacterales bacterium
AGTTCCGATCGAAGCGGTGGCTCGTTGTCTGCGTACGCTTGTGCCAGACCGGTTCCGCCCAGACGCGCCCTCAAATGGCGCAGGTTCCGAAGAATCCTCTTTCCGCTTACCCTCACTGTCAGTGTCTCCTTCTTATGATATGCCAAAAAACGAGGAAAGCACCCCCGCCGATACAATTGTAATCACTCGGGACCGGCTGCATCCCCAGGCTCCTCCTGCGCTGGCTTCGGCTTCCAACGCTCCTGCAAAGCGGGCATATTTTTGCTGTGTGTTAGAATCACAATCTCATCGTCTTTGCGGAATGTTGTTTCTTCATCCGCATGTGAAAACTTGCCATCACGGTAATAGCAGATGACATTGGCACCGGCAGGCAATTTAAGATCCTTTGCCGCGACCGTATCTTCCTCTTTTGCAATTAGGGTGAAAAACCGGGCTTCATCCTTGATGACCGTGGAAAGTTCGACGTTTTCGCCGCCGCCCACCATGTCCTCCAGATAACGGCTAATTGTGCGGGAGGGGATAATCGTGTCCTTCAGACCCAGCTCACGGCAGACAACTTCGAACTGCGTATCGCCGATACTCGTCACCACGCGATTGAAACCGAGGGAACGGCCGACGAGACTGGCGATAAGGTTATTCTGGTCGCTGTCGGTTAAACAAAATAAAAAGTCGGTCTGCTTAGGGTTGACTTCGCTTAGGATGTTCGGCTGGCTGCCATCACCCTGCAGGAAGCTGCAATCCATCTCTTCGGACAATTCATCGATCTTGGCCTTGTCGGTCTCGATGATGACGACTTCGTGGCCCTTTTTGATGAGCGCTTTGGCTGTTTCGACGCTCACTTTTCCGGCGCCAACAAAAACAGTTCTCATGTTCCCTCCATTCTCCTGCCAAACCAGGTCCCTGGATACAACATCACCAACCAGGCGATGATTTCAAGTCTTCCCATCAGCATGTCAACGCACAAAATCCCCTTGAGCAGTGCGGGCAACGTTGCACTTGTCAGCCCCACGGAAAGCCCCACCGTTCCCGTCGCCGAAACCACCTCAAAGTCGCCGGCCTGCCAGCCGGGGCTCAATGACGGCGTGTTTCGGCAAGCAGGTCCGCAGGAGGACCAGCCGAAACACACTTGCCGCGATCAGCAATCGCAGCAGTTTGAATCCGCCCGCGGTCGATCCAGCACCGCCGCCCACAAGCATCGAAAAGATCAAGACCAGCTTCGAACCCGCATCGAGCTGCGCACACGGCATCGAGGAAAAACCCGCGGTTGTCTGCGCGGAAAAGGCGAGCAAGGGCGCGTGATGGAGTACTTGTGGCCAAGTCATACCGGCGCTAAGCCGCATGACGGCGCCCACCGCCAGCGAAGCGACCAGGGAAGCGACTACGACGGCCCGGATTTGCAAAAAATCTACTGCAACGCGGCGCTTCTCTTTTAACATTCGGTGATAGAATGCCAAAGGGACCGCACCGGCGAGGCAAAGAAGGGTAATCCACACCTGTGCAGGCCAACCAAACATCGCGAGACTACTGTCATTCGGGGCAAAACCCCCGGTCGAGATCGCCGCAAATGTATACAGCACCGCGTCGAAAAACCCGACCCCCGCCAACAAGGCGCCGCTTTTCCGTTAACATTCGGTGATAAAATGTCAGCGGGACCGCACCGGCGAGACAGATCAGGGTAATGCACACCTGCGCAGGCCAACCAAACATCGCGAGACTACTGTCATTCGGGGCAAAACCCCCGGTCGAGACCGCCGCAAATGCATACAGCA
>JARROL010000558.1:0-1047 GCA_037383965.1 Desulfobacterales bacterium
GTCGTAGCCATCGGAACCCGGCAGGACGACACAATTCACCAGCAGATCAAGTCCCTCGGCTACGAAACCCATGTCATCGGCGATTGTCTCGAGCCGCGCACGGCCAAAACCGCCATTTTCGAGGGCGCTAAACTCGGCCGGTCGATATGAACTAATCGAAGAGTCGGTGTGTTTTTCCTACAAAGACTGTCTGGAGCGGCTCCGTTAAAACACGTTGTCACCTGGAATATAATTTTCATCCTAAACGCTCATGGTCTTTTGGACCGCCACGGCGCATGAAAATGACACGCTGGAGCCCGGATGAGCGCTTGCGAACAGCGGCTGACTGTCTGAGCCGCTTACGGGACCTTGGGCCGGACCCCGCGACCAGGCTGAATGGACGGCACACCCGCCGAGATTTATTCGTTCATTTTTTATCCACGGGCCGGGTCCGGTCTTAGGTTCCCGTTGGTGGCGAGTTTCAGCCGTCTTTCGCAACCGCTCATGCGGGCGGAGGCGCCTACTTTATTACACCATTACAGTCTATTTTCGTGTTAAACCGACCGGTGGATTACTGTCTCTCGTCCATTGGCACGAAGGCACATTCGTCTGGACCGCAGTAGTCTCCGACGTAGTCTGATGCAGGCCGGTAGAGGGCCGGTTTTTCCGCCGCACCGGCATACTGCTCTTCGATCACGTGGGCCGTCCAGCCCGCCACCCGTGACACTGCAAACACCGGCGTAAAGAAATCCATCGGAATCCCCATCGCATAGTAAAGCGAGGCGCTGTAAAAATCCACGTTTGTGAATATGTCGATCCCCTTGCGTTCCTTGAACAGCTCCTTGCCCTTCTTTTCAAGCGCGCGTGAGATCTCATACCATTGCGGCTCGCCGATTCGGCGTCCCATCGTCTCGGACATCGGCGCCAGGATCGTGGCCCGCGGATCGTCCACCTTGTACACCGCGTGTCCCAGGCCGAAAATCAACTTGCCCGCATCCAGCTGTGAGGTCACATATTCCTCCACGCGGTCCACCGAACCGATTTGCTTGAGCATCTGCATTACGCGCA
>JARROL010000559.1:0-1047 GCA_037383965.1 Desulfobacterales bacterium
CTGTCTGAGCGTGATCGGCATCGCCCGGGAACTTGCAGTCATTCAAAACAGCCCCTTGAAATACCCTGACTATACCCTGGCAGACCAGGCGGATACCATCCACCAGCGGACATCCGTAAAAATTGAGGCACCGGACCATTGTCCGCGCTATGCCGCCCGGCTGGTAGAAAATGTGAAGGTGACGGCCTCGCCGTTTTGGCTGCAGGATCGCCTTTTATCGGTTGGACTGCGACCGATTAATAATATCGTAGATATCACCAATTTTGTGATGCTGGAAACCGGTCAACCGCTGCATGCCTTTGATTTTGAAAACCTGGCGCAAAATCGAATCATCGTGCGCCTGGCGGCCGAGGGTGAAAAATTTACCACCCTCGATGAGAAAGCGCGCACCCTTGATTCGGAGATGCTTATGATCTGCGACGGTGAAAAGGCCGTCGGCGTGGGCGGCGTCATGGGGGGGCTCAATTCGGAAATCGAAGATGTCACCACAGGCGTGTTGATCGAAGGCGCCTATTTTAACCCGGTCAGCATTCGTCGGACCTCTAAAAAATTAGGCCTCAATACGGATGCGTCCCATCGATTTGAACGCGGCGTGGATCCGGAGGGTTGCGTTCGCGCCGTTAACCGCGCGGCCAAACTCATGGTGCAGATCGGCAACGGCAAGCTGGTTGACGGCCTCATCGATGAGTATCCCAACCGGCAGACTGCCAAAGACATCGAGTTGGGTGTTGCGCGAACCAATCGTCTGCTGGGTACCGATCTGGATCGCAGCCGGATCCGGCAACTGCTCGAATCCATCGAATTCACAGTCGAACCCATCGACAGCGATCAGGATCGTTTGAAGGTCAGGCCGCCGACATTCAGAGTCGATGTATCAAGGCGCGAAGACCTGATGGAAGAAGTCGCCCGGCTGTCCGGCTACAATAATATCCCGACAACTTTTCCGGCCATGCCGGCCAAGGGCCGGCCGGCGGACCGCAGGATCGCACTCAGAAACCGGATAAAAAGGCTGATGCGCGGATTCGGTTTTACCGAAACGATTGCCTA
>JARROL010000560.1:0-2044 GCA_037383965.1 Desulfobacterales bacterium
CCGACCACCTCCTCCCGGCTGAAGCTCTTCGGGACGCCTTCATACGGCGTCCGCCTCGTGTACACCACTGTCTTCGGGTCGCGCATGGTCTCCAGGATGTCGATACTGTCTTTCAACCCCTTGTTGACCCGGCACAAGTCCATGGCCATGCCGACGACCTGCGCCACGGCCTGGACGAAATTCACGTCATTCAACGTAAACTCCCAGGGTTCAGCGGTGTAGACCCGCATGCAACCGAACAATTTGTCTCCGATGATGATCGGAACCGACAGGATCGAGGCGATGCCCTCTTTCAAGGCGGCTTCAGGGTACTGAATCCGCGGGTCGTCGGACACATCGAAGATGGCCTCCGGCTGTCCGTCCTGGAGGGCCGCGGCGATCGACCGAAGCGAGCTGACCGGCCCCTTGTCCAAGTACTCGTTGCTCAGTCCGTAACTGCCGGCCAACTTGAGCTCCTCGCTGTTGGGACTGAACAGAAACAGGGTGCAGCCCTTGACGTTCAGGGCGTGGGTGACACCTTCCACCGTGATCAAGACAATTTCTTCCGGGTCCCTGATCGTGGAAATCGCCTTGGTGATGCGGACCAGAGTTACATAGTTGATGGTGGGCTTTTCCATGGGGTCCTCCTTTCATTTAATGGTGATAGGCGTTGAAGAATTGCGGAAAAGATCCATATGTGGACGGAAGCTAACGAACGACCATCACCGGACACGGTGCATAATGCATCACCTTATTGCTGACGCTGCCGAAGATCACCCCTTTGAGACTGCCCATTCCCCGAGTGCCTAAAACAATTAAATCAGCGTTCCGAACTTCCGCCACCGACAGTACGGCATCGGCGGCCGGCCCCTGAAGCAGGTCCTCCTCCACCTCGAAAGAAACGTCACCCAACTGGTTGCGAGCATGATCCAAAATTTTTTGACCGAAGCTTTTTCGCTGAGAGACCAGCTTATCGTATCCCGCAACATCGCGCAGATCGGATGTGCTGGGATAGGCATGAATCATGATCATTTTGGCATCGTGATTTTCTGCCGAGAATGACTTCAAACATAGTCGCTTGCTCCTTTCGGCGAATTATTGCATCGCGTTTAATTTTTCGTCCCTCGACACATTCGCCTGCACAAAGCCGTTATCCCTGCGTCGCCTTTCTTGTTCTCTTTTCCCGGTAACCGGGCATCTGGAAGCAGTCATCGGCCAAACGCCCATTTATGTAAGCATTTAAAACGTCCTCCAAACCGCCACATATGAAACCGATAACGCGAACGCCGGAACTGATCAGGGCGGTTTCGAGTGGACGCGACACAGCTCCGCACAAAAGCACTTGCACTCCGAGGCGGTAACCTCCCAGGCCCGTTCAAACGGCCCGCGGCAGTTCAGCATATTGTCTTCCCGCTTTAATTCTCGACCGTCTTCGATGGTTGCAATATGCAAGTTTTGGCTATTCTAAGTAATTTAAAATGCACGAATTAAACTTGAGCTTTGCGAGACTGTAAAAAATGATCGATCACACTGGCAAGCAGGTCCGCGACGTCGTTCTGGATTCAATCAACGAAGGTGTGTTCACCGTTGACATGAATTGGCGGATCACCTCGTTTAACCGTGCCGCCGAGCGGATCACGCAAACGAGTCGCAGCGATGCGCTTGGCAAAGCCTGTTGCGATGTGTTTCACGCCAATGTATGTGAAAAGGACTGCGCCCTGCGGCAAACGTTTCACACCGGCAAACCGGTCGTGAATGCCACGGCCCACATCATCAATCGTCAGGGACAGCGTGTCCCCATTCGCATTTCCACGGCCATCATTAGCAATACCGACGGCAAGGTCATCGGCGGCGTCGAAACCTTTCAAGATCTGAGTCAGGTGGAACAACTGCAGAAACAGCTCAAGAATCGCTACACATTCGAGGACATCGTCGGCCGCAGTCCGGCAATGGTACGGTTGTTTGAATTACTGCCTCAAATCGCCGACAGCAGCAGCACGGTGTTGATTGAGGGTCCGAGCGGGACGGGAAAGGAATTGTTCGCCCGAGCCATCCACAACCTGTC
>JARROL010000561.1:0-1011 GCA_037383965.1 Desulfobacterales bacterium
AACGGGCGCATCGTTAGTCCCGCGCTGGTCAATGGGTTGACGTCATTTTTGCAGCTGACTTCGGCCAACGAAATCAAATTCAAAACCCTCCAGGGCAATCTGCGCATCAAGGACGGTAAAATCCAGGTCGACAGTCGCATGACCAGTGACCAGATTAAACTCTTCCCCAAGGGGACGATCGGCCTGGATGGCCAGCTCGACCTGGCCATGGATACGCGTCTCAGTCCTCAATTAAGCGGTCAGCTCGATTCGGGTGGCAAGGTGACTCGGTACCTGACGGATCAAGAGGGCTGGAGCCAGTTGCCCCTGCTGGTCACCGGTGATGTGACAGCGCCACGTTTTGGACTGGATCCGAAAGGGTTGCAGAAGAAAGCCACCGAAGTGATCGGCAAGGAACTCGGCGAGCAGTTGGACAAGTTGCTGGGGGGCGGACAAGAATCGCCGGCAGACTCATCGCAGCAGGACGGTCAGCAGACCGCCCCGACCGAGAGCACGGGCGAAAAATTACTCCAGGACTCTTTGAAGAAACTGTTCGGTAACTGACGCCGTTGGTGCGGGCGCAAATGGCGGTGCGATGATTCGTCTCAAACGGCGAGCAAGAGGGGGTATGGTGGGTGAAGACCGGCTCAAGAGGCGATTTCGCAAACCTTTCTCAGTAAAATTCGGTATTGACGCGGTCGACAAAATCGGCATCACCGATGATATCCATCAGGACGGACTGTTTATCCGCTCCGCCGTGGTGCTTAAGCCGGGCCGTTCGCTTCGCATCGAAATCGAGCAGTCCCAAGGATTGATCGCCCTGCTCGGCGACGTGCGCTGGACCACGAAGGTCCCGCCCTACATGATTCACAAGAGGAAAGGCGGCATGGGGTTGCGAATCAAGTCTTTTCTAGCCGGCGAGGAGATTTATCGCACGCTTTGTGATGATCGGGTCGCGCGAGGGGCAAATGAGCGTGATTTGCAGCGTCCACAGTGAAAGGCCTGCCACTTGATGCGCAGGCCTTCTTTGTT
>JARROL010000562.1:0-1375 GCA_037383965.1 Desulfobacterales bacterium
ACCGCAGCGCATTGCGGTATCAAATGGCACCGTCATGCCGGCGAGCCGATCTACCACTACGATAACCCGAAGTGCCGGACCGCTCTAAACGAGATTCGGCGCAGAAAACTGCCGGTGGTCATGGAGGAGGAGTTCGACAACACACTGCGTTTCGTCCAGGAGTTTGCGCAAGGAATAACGGTGATTATCCCTCATCTGGGGCTGCTCAATGGCGGTTTTCGATCCATCGCTGAAGCGGGTCTTTGGGAACGCGACAACGTTTGGGCGGACACTGCTCTGGCGTCCAGGGACGAGATTCGCGCATACCTCCGTAGCTACGGTCACCGCCGGTTGCTGTTCGGATCGGACTTTCCCTTCGGCAGCCCGTCTGCCGAATTGCAAAAAGTGCGCAGCCTGGGACTGGAACGCGAGGTGGAAGCAGCGGTGCTGGGCGGCAATTTTACCCGATTACAGGGTATGCGGTGGGAAAAAGACTTAATTAGAGCTCCCATATGATCCCATCGGGTCCGGCATTGATAACGTTTGTTGAGCCTAACCGGGCTGTTTGGCCGGCACTGCCGTGTATGTGTCCGCATACGACCAATTCGGGCTTTTTGATGCCGATGATTTCGCGTACCGCTTCGCTGCCCAGGCTTCTGCCGTCGGAGGGCATCCAAGGTTGTCTGGTTGCCGTGCAGCACATAAGCATTCGGCCACGAACGGCATGCCTGAACCAGTTCCTCATGGGATTCGGCGTTTCCGGGTACGAGTACCGTGGGTTTCGGTATAGGGGACAATGCCGCAATAATATCGTCCAATCCCCGGCGCGCCAGGCAATAATCACCGGCCCCCACCACCACATCAACTTTTAGGGATAATTCGACCAGTTTTGAGGCGCCGGTGAAATCACTATGTATATCGCTGAATAACAGAAGTTTCATGTTCCAAGTTCGTTATTTTTGGCAGAGCCCAATTGGGCCTGTGACTTCGGGGATGACTTCATCGGTTTTTCTGTTTTCTCGGCGTTAGTTGACAGCATCCGGTCTGTTTGAGAAGCCGCATCTTCTTTGGGCTTGATGCTGCAATTGCCTTCAAAAATGACTCCGGCATCAATTGTTACGACGGGCGCATCGAGATCGCCATACACACGCGCCGGGGGGTGAAGTTCAATGCGCTCTGTGGCGCGAATCGTTCCTTTTATTTCACCGTTGATGGTGGCGACCCGGACAAAAATGTCAGCATGAATTACCGCATCTTCGCCGACAACGATCGCACCTTTGCGGCTTTCAATGGCGCCTTTCGCATGGCCGTTCATAAACAATGAACCTTCGAATACAAGGTTTCCTTCCAGGACCGCCTGTGGTCCCAGCATTTGAATATCCTTGTCCGTGTTTTT
>JARROL010000563.1:0-1003 GCA_037383965.1 Desulfobacterales bacterium
CGCCTCGACCAGTATGACCTTGGCTCAGTCGACTACTGGTACAGCGCCGGTGATGTCCTGCCGGTGGAGGTCGGCAACCGCTGGAAAGAAACCTTCGGCAAACCGATCTACCAGGGTTACGGCGCCACCGAAACCTGCGGAGGTGTCGCCATGTGCCCGGTGACGATCGACAACCCTCCCCGCAGCGTCGGCCGTATCGTGGCCAGCAAGGAAGTGAGAATCGTCGACCCGGCCACCCTGGAACCGGTGCAGCCGGGCGAACCGGGCGAACTGCTCGTATCGTCACCTCTGATGGTCAGCGCATACCTCAACAAGCCGGAGGAAACCCGGTCGGCTTTCGTCGAGATCGACGGACGCCTCTGGTACCGCACGGCCGACATCATGCGCATGGATGCGGACGGCAACCTCTATTTCGTAGACCGAACCGTCGACACCATCAAGCACAAGGGTTACCGCGTGTCGGCCTCTGAAATCGAATCGGTGCTCCAGGAACATCCGGCGGTCATCAGCGCCTGTGTGGTCGGTGTGCCGGACGACAGAATGGGCGAACGGATCAAGGCCTACGTGGTTTTGAAGGCTGACGCCAAGGGCATCACCGGCTACGAACTGACCAGGTGGTGCCGCAAGGTGCTGGTCTCTTACAAAGTGCCGCAGTACATCGAGTTCCGGGACATGTTGCCCAAGTCGAAAGTCGGCAAACTTCTGCGTCGCGAAATCCGCGACGAGGAACAGCGACGCAAGGAAGGCTGAGGATAGAAACTTGAAACTCGATGCTTTTAACAAAGTAATCTCTTAAAATAATCACATTGACGTGAAACCCGGAACCCGTAACCAGCGGTGAAACCTCCGACTGGATGAACGGTTGCGAAAGACGACTGAAACGCGCCACCAACGGGCTCAACCGGCTCAGCGGGCTCAACCGAGCTAACCGACCTAACCGTCTCACAAGGAGTTCTCATGGATTTCAACCTCACCAAAGAACAGCAGGACATCGTCAAGGCGG
>JARROL010000564.1:0-1001 GCA_037383965.1 Desulfobacterales bacterium
TGCCACGTCATTAGGAGCAAGTTCCAATGTTGAAATAGATATAAATTACAAATAGATAACTAGATACATATGATCATGATACGGATGGGCGCCCCCTCCAGAATGGGTGACAATGCGCAGCTGCCTTGGGTAAAATGACGCAAGGTTTTTAAACAATAGGGGCATTCGGTAGTGGCCGCGACGCTTGAAAGGCAAATTTTCTGATGAGGACATCAAGGTGTGAAGGTCTTCTTGGCTGCATCGACGTCCCCCTTCTGCCGATTCGGGCGTGAGCCCTATAGGCTGAACAGTTTTACAAAGTCATTTATATCGTCGATGAGTTTAATGCCGATGCCGTAACGCACGAATACAATCATGCCGGTGAGTTTCCGGCACCACCTAACTTGACCGTAATATTTGCGGATATCCTCCGGTTTCGCGGCTTCCGAGGCATAATTCTGCATATGAATGATGATTCCTGACCGCAGCCTCGGGGCAGTTTCAGATTCGATGTACATTCCGGCGCTGCTGAAGTTCAAAAGGGTGCCCGGAAACATGGCGTGAGAGTCGCCTTCCTGCACCATGACCGGTGACTCGATTGCGACCCGATCGTGAATCCGGTCGATGAGTTGCATCGCTTCGCGTGACCTTTTCGGGCGGAGCGCCTTATTGGTTTGGTCGCCCCTGAGACTTTGTTTTCCAAGAAAGGTCTGAATCGCCCGATTAAAAAGCTGCGCCTTCTGTAAGAACCGATTCGGCTGCTGCGAATCGGCTTGACGCGGCTTGCCGGTGCGGCGTTCGATGATTTTTCGTCTCTCCGGCCCAAAATACACAGGTGGATCCATTCGCCGCCGGTCGATACCCGTTCTTCTCTCTTTGAGACCGGTTGAATTCATGCGGTGTCGGTTCATTCTTTTGATTTCCGTAGAAATGGACCACTCCGGTGGGCCCAGTGGATTCGGGCCTGTGAACTGGTCCTGATGGTGAGACGCCCGTGAAGTCAGCCAAGGCCAGAGACCGCA
>JARROL010000565.1:0-483 GCA_037383965.1 Desulfobacterales bacterium
GGACACGGATCAACTGGCGATCGCGCGCCAGGCACTCGGCGAACTGGGGAAACTCGGATTTGACACCACCTACGCCTTCGGCACCAAGGAAGAGGTCCGGCCGGTCGATCATCTCGTCGGCGCGGGCGCCGGCTGGGGCGGCCTGCCGCGCACGGCCGCCTTCTACATCATGGCGAGCGTCGAGAAGAACGACGGCAAGACGCCGCACGCGGTCACGGTGAAAGACGTGCCGGTGGATGCGTTCTGGTCCATCACGGTGTACGACGCCGACGGCTACCTGGAAGCGAACGATCTCGGCCGGAACAGCTTCAACAACTTCTCCGCCCAACCGAACGCCGACGGCTCGTACACGATCCGCTTCGGCGGGGATCCCAAAGGCGGGAACTACCTGCCGATCACCAAAGGCTGGAATTACGCCGTGCGGATGTATCAGCCGCGCCAAGAAATACTGGATGGCACATGGAAATTTCCGGCCATCGAACC
>JARROL010000565.1:497-1479 GCA_037383965.1 Desulfobacterales bacterium
TATCCGAAAAAGGAATGGAAAGGGGTCCAGGGGAAAACCCTGGCGGACTCGAAACCCGACTTTATCGGACAGCCCAAAGCGCCCGACGGTGCGCCCAATGTACTCATTATCATGCTGGATGACGGCGGTTATTCGAGTGCGACTTCCTACGGGGGCGTCATGCGCACCCCCACGTTCGATCGGCTCGGGGATGAAGGCATTCGATACACGCACATGTCCGTGGCTGCGGTGTGTTCCCCCACCCGGGGCTCGCTGTTGACCGGCTACAACATTCACCAGATCGGCACCGGCATCATATCGGAGTTCGCCACCGGGTATCCGGGGTACAACTCGCAGATCGACTACACCACCCCATCCATTGCAAAAATCTTAACCGACAATGGATATGCCACGGCCGCATTCGGCAAATGGCACAACACCCCCATGGAAGAGGCCTCGCCGGCCGGTCCGTTTGAGAGCTGGCCGACCGGTATCTGGGGGTTTGAATATTTCTGGGGATTTTTGGGCGGTGAAACCAACCAGTTCCACCCTTTGCTGTACGAAAACACCACAGCCATCGACACCCCGAAAACCAATGCCGATGGATCGGAGTTCCACCTTTCACAGTGCATGGCGGACCAGGCCATCAAATGGCTGGACAACTGGCAAGGCCTGCGGGACGTACCCTTCTTTATGTACTATACACCGGGTGCCGTGCATGCTCCCATTCAGGTACCCAAAGAGTGGCGCGACAAGTACAAAGGACAGTTTGATGACGGCTGGCATGCCTACCGGGCAAAGCAGCTGGAACGCCAGAAAAAACTGGGCCTGGTGCCCGAAGACGCCACAATGGTGGACTGGCCGGAAGTCCTGCCCACATGGGATTCCTTCAGCAAGGAGGGCAAGGCGTATCTGGCACGGCAGATGGAGGTCAATGCCGCTTTTCTGGAACATGTGGATTATCACATCGGGCGTCTCATTGAGCATCTTAAGGAAATGGGCG
>JARROL010000566.1:0-1210 GCA_037383965.1 Desulfobacterales bacterium
CGGCCGCGAAGGGCCAGCTCGAGGGCATTCTCCTCGACGCCTTTCTCCAGCGTGCACCTTAGATCGTGGGCAATCTCAAAGAACCGGTCGGCCGGACACAGCCCGCCGATGCCCTGATGTGGCCCGTTTATAATTGTAGTATTTAATCCAGTAGGCGGTTCTTTCCACGGCCTGCTCGAAGCTGTCGAACTGTGAACGAAAAAGAAACTCGCTTTGGATGCTTTTCCAGAAACGCTCGATCTTACCCAAGGTCATGGGATGGTGCGGACGCGAACGGATGTGCTTGACCCGGTCCTTTTTCATCTCCCGCTCAAACCGGGTCTTGCCTCGCCAGTTGGTGTACTGCCGGCCGTTGTCGGTGAGCATCTCACGCGGCACGCCGTACTCGGCCACCGCCCGCCGGTAGGTCTCTAAAACATGCTCGGCGGTCTGGCTGCGGTAAAGACCAAGGCCCGTGACGTAACGCGAGTAGTCGTCTAAAAAGCCGATCAGGTAGGCGTTTTGTCCTCCCAGCCGAAAGGTCATGATGTCGCTTTGCCACAGCTGGTTCGGACGCGATCTTTCAAAAAACCTCGGTTTGGCCGGATTCTTCACCGGCTTGGATTTGGCCTTTTCCGTCAGGCCCTTTTCTGAAAGCGTTGTGTGTACGCTTGTGGGGCTGGCGCTCACCAGGAAAAAACGCTTGAGAACAGCCGCGATACGCCGAGGCCCGTACTCCGGATGGGACGTCTTCACACCCACGATCCGGTCCTTGATGGCCTCGGTGATCTTCGGCTTTGCACCGGGAGGCAGCTTTGGCACCAGCCCCTCAGCTCCCTGCCGACGATAGGCCTTTGCCCAGCGTTGCACCGAGTGGCAGCTCACACCGAACTGCTCACGCAGCACGGAGGTAGTGTAACCCTCCTCCAGGTACAGACGCACTATCTGCAACCGCAACCTGAACTCATGAGGATAGGCTCGGGTCCTGCGCCTTGCTTTACCGACACCTGTCTTGGTTTTTGTTTTCTTTCCCATGGGCGACACTCCTTTCTTTTAAAGTGATTTTTACACTCAGGAGTGTTACCGAATTTTCTCACTTCAGGTGTGTCATTATCTGGTGATTAGGACAGTGATGAATTGTTGCCTCACATAAAAAAGACGGAAGCGCTGCCTAAACTCGTAGAGGGCCTGAAAGACACTGTCGAGAGCATCAGGCAACACGGAGCGCTGA
>JARROL010000567.1:0-1282 GCA_037383965.1 Desulfobacterales bacterium
CTGTAACCACCGACACCCGGCGACAATTGGCGGCTACGGACGATCACCGGGGTCATTTGGAGCGGGTCTACTGCCGACAGTTCCTGGTAGAGGTCTATGGGCCGCGGTTTGCCGGTGACGAAACAAAGATCCGCGGGTTCCGGGCAGTTGTCCGGACACATGAAGTCGGCCAGGCTGGTGTAGACCCTGCCGCCCTCACCTTTGACGACGCAGCCGAGCTTTTGCGTCAGGGCTTCCGGAACAGCCAGTTTTTCTACCCGGTAGGCCGGCGCGAGCCGCTTGCAGAGCCACTCAATGGCAAGGTGGACCGGAACAGCCGCCACGATCCAGTCGGGAGGTTCCTCGTAATTAGTCAAATGTTCTGCCATGTACACCACCCCGTCTCCGATAAAGACGGTGGTCGCCACCCTCTCGACACGCTGCAGAGCCTTTCGGTCCTGGTCGACGACGATAATGACAGCCTCGGGATATTTCAGGCGCAGCCTTACGGCGGCTTTTTCACCGAATTGACCGGCCCCTATGATCCAGACCGTTTTCATGGTTGTCTCCGATTGAGTAAAGACAGCAATGAATAATCCATTTCGTCGAATCACGGATGAAAACCGAAACTTGAAATTATATCTTTGTCCGATGTTTTCGCATCATTGTCAAACCCGGCCGCATTTGTTAAGAGTGACCGTATGCCGAAAACCGACACCGACCCGCGTTTGATATTGGCTTCCAAGTCCCCGCGGCGCCGGTACCTGCTGAAGCAGGCCGGTCTTACCGGATCCACCAGGTGTACACCGGTTACTGCATTTGCCACCGGTCTGAAAACCGTCTTTATTCGGACACGGTCAGGACGGACGTCCGCTTCAAAGCCCTGACCGCTGACGAAATCGCCTGGTACATCCAAACCCGCGAGCCCTTCGACAAAGCCGGGGCCTATGCGATCCAAGGTCTCGGAACGTTTCTGGTCAAAAGTATCAACGGTTCCTACACCAATGTGGTCGGCCTGCCGATCTGCGAGGTGATCGAGTTTTTGATCAAGGAGAAAGTCATCTCTTTTTGATGTCAATACAAGCTTAAGGAGCGCCGCCATCGGAGCAGTATTCATGATCACAGAAAACCTCACCCGGGTACGTCGGCGAATCGAACAGGCTGCCGCCCGCTGCGGACGAGATCCGGCCAGCGTTCGGTTGTTGGCCGTCAGCAAGACCGTCTCGGCCGAAAGCGTCAAGGAGGCCATCGATGCCGGTATTCGCCTGCTGGGGGAAAACTATATTCAGGAGGCCCGTGAAAA
>JARROL010000568.1:0-1351 GCA_037383965.1 Desulfobacterales bacterium
CGCGTCTGCATCCGCAACGCTCGATACGGCCCATAGAACCCAGGCGACCGGCCAAAGACAACACAGCAGAACTGTTTATGGAAATTAACATCAAGAATGTCAGCAAGCATTATTACTCCGGCGGCACGACCATCAAAGCGCTGGACAACGTGGACTTGACGATACCGGCCAACCGGATATTCACCCTTCTCGGCCCGAGCGGATGCGGCAAGACCACTCTCTTGCGTTGCATCGTTGGCCTGGAGTCTCCTGACACCGGGGAAATCGAAATAGGCGGTGAGGTCGTCTGGTCCGGAGAGAAGAACATCTTCGTTCCCCCGGAGGATCGCGGCCTGGGCATGGTCTTTCAGACCTACGCCATCTGGCCGCACATGAATGTTTTCAACAACGTGGCCTATCCTCTCCAGACCAGGAAAATGTCCAAGAGCGTCATCCGAAGCAAGGTCGAAAAAACGCTGCGTTTCGTGCAGATGGAGGGGTTTGAGGACCGGCCTGCGACCAAACTTTCCGGCGGACAGCAGCAGCGTGTGGCCCTGGCCCGTGCTTTGGTCGCCGAACCCAAGGTCATCCTCTTTGATGAACCCCTTTCCAACCTGGACGCGAAACTCAGGGAAGAAACCCGAAAGGAACTGCGAACCTTTCTGACCGAGCTTCGGATCACGGCGGTATATGTGACCCATGACCGGATCGAAGCCCTGGCCCTGTCCGACATCGTGTCGGTGATGAACAAGGGCCGGATCATCGAGACGGGTACGCCCCGAAACATCTATTTCAACGCCGACCACCTTTTTGTGGCCGACTTCATCGGCCGCACCAATCTGATCGAAGCGACGGTAACTTCCCAATAGCTCAGTGACCACGGTAAACTGCGCCATCGGCAGTGTAATTTGCCGCAAGCAGGCCGACGTGAAGCCACGCGACAAAGTGACGCTCTGTCTGCGTCCTGAATTCATCCGATTGAAACGGGGCGATGCAACCCAGGCACAAAACGTCTTTAACGGACAGGTTCGGTCGCTGGTTTTCATCGGCGAGGCATACGAAGGTGAGATCATCATTAATGACACCCGGCTCTTCATCAAGACCGAGCCGGACTCTGACATCAAGGTGAGGGATGCTGCCAATTTCTCCGTTGATCCCGACCAGTGTCTGCTGGTCACCAGGTAGGAAAGGAAAAGAACAATGGTCAACAAACGATCGGTATTGACACCGACCCTGATCGCCATCGTTGGTTTCCTGACCGTATGTCCCGTAGTCATGCTGATCTTCGGAAGCTTTTCCACTGGCCTGGGAGCCTTTGGCGAATTCACCCTGAACAAGTACATCCAGGCATACACCAACCCCGAATTGGCAG
>JARROL010000569.1:0-1255 GCA_037383965.1 Desulfobacterales bacterium
GCCAACCGGCTCGGCAAGCCCGTCATTACAGCCACGCAGATGCTCGAGTCGATGACCGCCAACCGCCGGCCCACCCGTGCCGAAGCCACCGATGTGGCCAATGCCGTGCTGGACGGCACCGACGCCGTCATGTTGTCCGGCGAGTCGGCCATGGGCCAGTTTCCGGTGGATGCCGCGGAAATGCTGGCCACCATTGCTGCGAATAGTGAACCCCTGCGGATCGTCTTTCCAGTGCGGGACGAACAGTCGTCATCCGATCGAGACGAGGACGTAAGTTTGCCCGACTTGATCGCACGGAGCGTCGTGGCCACAACGCAGCGGATCACGCCCGCCGCTGTTATCGTTCCGACCCGCAGCGGGGCCACCGCCCGGCGTATCACACGCTTCAGGCTGCCGGTCTGGGTTACGGCGGTGAGCAGCTACGAGAAAACCTGTCAGGATCTGCTTTTTTCCTACGGCGTTTATCCGGTCTGTGAGCCGGAACACCCGACCGACTGGCGGCCCTGGATTCGAAACTGGCTCGAGGTTCAGGAGGTGAACGGTCACTTGGTGGTAATGACCGAAGGCCCGTCCCGCAAACACCCTGAACGCAACAACCGCATGGAAATCGTCAACTTGAGAAAATCTTGAACGTTTTAGCGGGAGATCGTCAGCATGTTGAAACGGTCCATTTTAAAAGCGCTCGTATTAATAGGCCTACTCTCGACCCTTGTCGCAGGATGCGCCGGTCCGTCGCCCCGGTCGAATTATTATCTGCTCAGCGCCTCGCCGGATCAAGAGATCGGCCAAACAACAACCGCAGCTTCCGATGGCTTGTCGATCGGCATTGGGCCGGTTTCCTTTCCGAGTTCGAGCGCTGGGCCGAACCGTTAAAAAACAACTTCATGCGCGTGTTCAAGGAAGACTTGGTTGACCGTCTGGGAACCGACAATATTTTCATCTACCCCTGGTCTCCCGATGCTGACGTCGAATTCCAGGTTTCGGCCGAGGTGACCCGGTTCGATGCCCATCCGGGCGACAGTACCAAGCTGGATGTGCAGTGGACGATATTGCGGGCACAGGACAGAGAAGTCATTTTGAGCCGTAAATCATCCTACGCCGTCGACCTCGACAGGTCGGATTATAAAACCATTGTGGCCGCCCAGAGCCGCACAGTGGCCGATTTCAGCCGCGAGGTGGCTGCTGCGGTCACTGAAGTATACCGCAGGGAGCACGGGCATTGAATCGTGCTAAAATTCACTTGATTTTATTCAAA
>JARROL010000570.1:0-535 GCA_037383965.1 Desulfobacterales bacterium
TTTTTTTCGACCAGCCGCTCCTTGATAATTTTGTCCTCCTCGAGAAGCTTGATGGCGGTCCAGCGGGTGTCGTACGGAAGCTTTCCAGCGGTGTTCGCCTCGATCATCTCTCGCAGCTTGTCGACAGCCTCCTCGATATCCTTGCTGTACTGTACCCGGCGCGCTGGTCGGGCGGATGTGTCGGATTCCGCTATTTCGATCGCCATGCCGAGAAGGGTGTCGATCCCCTCGTTTTTGTTGCCGACAGTGAAGGCAACGGGAACGTCCAGCAGTTCGGATAATTTGATTTCATCGATTTTACTGCCTCGGGAGCTGGCCAAGTCGGCCATGTTGAGGGCGAAAATTACCTTGCAGTCGAGTTCCCTGATCTGAGTTGCCAGATAAAGGCTGCGCTCGAGGTTGGAGGCGTCGATGATGTCGATGACGACATCCGGGGTCTCGTCGAGGATGTAATTGCGGGCGACGATTTCTTCAATGGAGTAAGGCGTCAGGCTGTACGTGCCGGGCAAATCAATGATTTTCAATTCATAGCCGT
>JARROL010000570.1:545-1691 GCA_037383965.1 Desulfobacterales bacterium
CCACCGTCACACCGGGCCAGTTACCGACCTTCTGCCGTGTGCCGGTTATGCGGTTGAAAATGGTGGTTTTGCCGGAATTGGGATTTCCAGCCAACGCAATCGTCAGCCGTTTGTGGGACATGACGACAACCCTGTTGTGACATCGAGGACACTGATCTGGGCCGCTTCCTCGACACGCAACGAGACGTGATACCCTTTTACGATCAGTTCCATCGGATCTTTCAGGGGAGCATATTTTTCAATTGTCACCTCGGTTCCCTTGATGATGCCCATTTCATGGAGTCGGCGGCGCAATGCTCCCTGCCCTCCGATGCGCTCGATGACAACGGATTGCCCCTCTCTTGCTTCACTCAACAACATGTGTTCCCCTAACAAAGAAAATTGAATCCCAATTCCAAGACATCCACCGCCGTGACGGGTTTCGCATATTCGGTCGGAGGGCGCCGGTCGACACCGGAAAACCGTCTGATATAAGAGGTAGAATTTAACGACGGAACGCGCCACTGTCAACGATTGGTTCTGTCGGGCCGGCCGTGGCGAACTTGTCTGGTCACTGGCATGCGCCGCTGTCGACCAGCGCGTTTTCGAGGGCTTATAAGAGCGCCTTACCTACTAAACGCTCATGGTCTTTTGGACCGCCACGGTGCATGAAAATGACGCGCTGGAGCCCGGATGAGCGGTTGCGAAAGACCCGTTGAGCCGGTTTAGTCGGTTTAGCCGGATAAACTGTTGCGAAAAGCGGCTGACTGTTTGAGTTGTCGGGGTCTTGGACCGAACCCGATGCCGATACCGCATGAAAGAAACACCATTGGGGACAAACCCGACTCCCTTATTCAAGGACGGGCCTGGTCCGGGTTTAGAACCCGTTGGCAGCGAGTTTCAGCCGTCTTTCGCAACCGCTCATGCGAGCGGAGGCGCCCACTTTATTACACCATTACAGTCTATTTTCGCGTTAAAGACCGTTTTTTGAGATTTTCGAGGTCCATAACCCTCACCCGCTATCCCCCTTTCAAGACGATTAAAACTGACCCGCTGAGCATGAGCGTTGCCCCGATCAATCGGACGCCGATGTTTTGTTCTTTGAAAACCACGGCTCCGTACAAAACACCGAAGAGAACGCTGAGGCGTTTGAGGGATATCATGTAA
>JARROL010000571.1:0-1004 GCA_037383965.1 Desulfobacterales bacterium
CTTACAAAATACCAAGACGGAGAATTGAAATCGACACCGGCCAACGATGCCACCAAGGCCGAAGCCTGCTATTACTGTCACGGCACCAAACTCGAGGTTAGTGGCTCTGAAACCCGTGACACCGAATCCGCCGGAGAGTTGGAATTTCCCATCATCAAAGGCTGGCCCAACCAGGGCGTAGGGCGCATCAATCCGGACGGCAGTCTGGGCGCCTGTTCCCCCTGCCATACGCGTCACGCGTTTTCGATCGAAATGGCGCGCAAGCCGTACACCTGCAAAGAGTGCCATGTGGGTCCCGATGTGCCGGCTTTCAAAGTCTATGCCGCCAGCAAACACGGCAACATCTTTGCGACCGAGCATGCCGCCTGGGATTTCAAGGCCGTGCCGTGGACCATCGGCAAGGATTTTACGGCCCCTACCTGCGCCACCTGTCATATTAGCTTGCTGGTGAACACCGATGAAAGCCGAACGGACCCACCAGATGAACAACCGGCTGCCTTGGCGCATACTGGGATTGATCTATGCCCATCCGCATCCCGCCCAGCCGAATACCGCCATTATCCGCAACAAAGACGGGTTGCCGCTGCCGACCGATTTTGCAGGCGGCCTGGCTAAAAAATTCCTGATCGATGAAAAAGAGCAGGGCGTCCGCAGAAAAGCGATGCAGGCCATTTGTCTGAATTGCCATGACAGTTCCTGGGTGAGCGGCCACTGGAAACGGTTTGAAAACACCATCGAAGAAACCAACGCAAAGACACTGGCCGCCACGCGGGTCATGCAGGACATCTGGCGGCTTGATCTGGCGGACCAACAGGTCAGCATCTATGATGAAGCCATCGAAAGGAAATGGAGTGAAACCTGGCTGTTTTACGCCAATTCGATCCGATTTACTTCAGCGATGGGAGGCGGCGGGGATTACGGTGTATTTGCCGACGGTCGCTATCAACTGTCCAGAGCATTTCTGGTGATTGACGAATGGCTTAGGCTGCATAAAAAACTAGATT
>JARROL010000572.1:0-1143 GCA_037383965.1 Desulfobacterales bacterium
GCAGGGGTTGCCAGCAGCACGGCAAGAACCAAAACTCCGAAAAATTTCAGTTTTTTCATCTGTCTCCTCCGTTGGGATAGGTTGGAACAACAAATATCTGCGCCGCAGGATGCGGAGCGCCAGGTAACAACCTCTATTTATCCTGTGACACCAGACGCTTCACTAGACCACCAGATGTCGTTTTTGTCAAGCGCTATGCCATAATTTTCACTGTCGGGGGGACATTTCGCCGCCACGATCTCATGGCTCGGCGAAGCGGCAAGACCAGGTGGAGAGAGTGCGGCATCCAGACCAGTAAAAAGGGCAGGGGATGATCGTATCGTACCAAGCCGTGTTCTGATCAATAATTGATTTTTGTAAAAGGCGATGTGCGCGATGCCTCGAGGGCATCATCGAGCGTCGTGATGCCTTGAGCCTCGAGGAGTGGGATCAATTTCAGCAGCACTTCCGCGGTCACCAGGGCATCGCCGAGGGCGGTGTGCCGGCCGACGATTGTCAGGTTAAAGCGTTCCGCGATCGCATCCAGGGAATGGCCATCCTGGTTCGGATGCACGATCGATGACAAAAGCAGGGTGTCGAGAACCGGGTTTCCTGGTTCGGATGCACGATCGATGACAAAAGCAGGGTGTCGAGAACCGGGTTATCGAAGGACAGATCGAGAGCTTCCTGCTTGATCTGCAAAAAGCGCATGTCAAAGGCCGCGTTGTGCGCAACAAGAACCGCATCTTCGGTGAATGCATGGAATTTGCGCAGGACGTCGCCGATCAGCGGTTGGCTGGAGAGCAGTTCCGGGTCGATGCCGTGAATTTTCACGGAAGCCTTCGGCACCGGTCGCTGCGGGTTGACCAGTTGATCGATACATTCGTGAGCGAGCACGCGGCCATTGACGATGCGGACTGCTCCAAGCTGGATGATTTCATCACCTTCCGCTGGGTTCAGACCGGTGGTTTCGGTGTCGAAGGCAACGAAGGTCAGCTGGCGCAGGGACCGCTTGCCCATCGCCGCCTGACCGGGTTGGTGAAACAGGTCGAATTCATAAAAAACCGGGCGGGGCGCGATCGCCGAATGCAGGCTCGGGACATCCTCTTCGTGGACGGTTGGCAAGGCAATGCGGATTCCGCTGCAGGTCTGATCCTCCGACCG